>NZ_PQTC01000005.1:0-273720 GCF_003850715.1 Enterobacter sp. 301B | reverse complement strand
CGCGATCAACAACCTGTTTGACTGCTTCAGTTTTAAACTCTTCGGGATAACGCTTACCGCTCATGGGCACCTCTCTTTAAGCCATCTTAAATGACTCTGAGGTGTCTGTTAAACCCGTGGCGATTCAGCCTTTGTTTTGCATGAGATAACAAAAATGAGGCAATGGTGTTTTATATACTAAACAAGATAGCGAATTTGAGGGGGAATGTCATCGGGAATTGATGCCGGTAGCATTTGTCGGCTGGTGGCTTCGCCTTACCCGACCTACAAGGTACTGGCGAAAGACAGATAGCAAAAAGGCGCCTTTAGGGCGCCTTTCTACATTGGTGGGTCGTGCAGGATGACTCGGCTTCGCCTCGCCCTTCGGGCCGTTGCTAAAGCAACGTTATCCTTCACGTGTAGTATCTGAGTAAGACATTAAAATTGGTGGGTCGTGCAGGATTCGAACCTGCGACCAATTGATTAAAAGTCAACTGCTCTACCAACTGAGCTAACGACCCCTTACGGGATGTACTTCAAATCTATTCAGGCTGGTGGGTCGTGCAGGATTCGAACCTGCGACCAATTGATTAAAAGTCAACTGCTCTACCAACTGAGCTAACGACCCATTCGGGTGTTGCCTGAATTATCACTCGGAACCAATAAAATTGGTGGGTCGTGCAGGATTCGAACCTGCGACCAATTGATTAAAAGTCAACTGCTCTACCAACTGAGCTAACGACCCGAGTGGTGGGTGATGACGGGCTCGAACCGCCGACCCCCTCCGTGTAAAGGAGATGCTCTACCAACTGAGCTAATCACCCACTCTGTACTGCCGGAACTGCTTTAAGTGGTGGGTCGTGCAGGATTCGAACCTGCGACCAATTGATTAAAAGTCAACTGCTCTACCAACTGAGCTAACGACCCACTTTTGCGCTGCTTTCACGTTGTTTGATATCCCGTGGCAACGGCGGCATATATTACTGATTTAAGAATTCTGCGCAACAAAAATTTCGATGAAGATCACTTAACTGCTTAGGAATCATGCTGCACGACCAGAAATGACGCGATTTCTGGTCATGCGATAATCAACCCATCGAACTTAAACGTTTTTGCGCTTGTTTGGCGCCGTCTGTACCCGGGAATTTTGCAACCACCTGCTGATAAACCGCTTTGGCTTTTGCAGTGTCGCCTTTGTCCTGCATGATCACGCCGACTTTATACATCGCATCAGGCGCTTTCGGTGATTTCGGGTAATTTTTCACCACAGAGGCAAAATAAAACGCCGCATCATCCTTTTTACCCTTGTTGTAATTCAACTGACCCAGCCAGTAGTTCGCATTTGGCTGGTAAGTGGAATCAGGGTACTTCTTAACGAAGTTCTGAAACGCAACGATAGCATCGTCCTGGCGCGATTTATCCTGCACCAGGGCAATGGCCGCGTTATAGTCCGTATTCGCGTCACCGCTCTGTACAGGCGCACCTGACGACGCGGAGGCATCTGCCGCAGGTGCAGGCGTCGCCGAACCGCTTTGATCGCCTGCTGCTGGCTGTGCTGTTGCTCCGCCGCTGTTCAGGCTATCCATCTGCAACAAAATTTGCTTCTGGCGCTCCACAACCTGATTAAGCTGATACTGGCTCTCCTGAATCTGACCACGAAGGGAATCAATATCATTCTGGTTATCGGAAAGCTGCTGCTGGAGTTGAGTTAAAAGTTGGCTGTGAGCGTTAGAAATACGCTCGAGTTGAGTAACCCGGTCTTCTACCGAGCCTGAGCCGACACTACTGATTGGTGCCTGAGCAAAAGCGGCCCAGGGGGCCGCTATTCCAACCAGTAACGACAGACTCATCAGATGATGTCTGAAGTTACTGCTCATGCAATTCTCTTAGTAAACGAGTACGGCACGACGGTTTTTGGAGTAAGCCGCTTCGTCGTGACCCAGTACTGCTGGTTTTTCTTTACCGTAAGAAACGATGGAGATCTGGTCAGCAGAAACGCCTTTACCCTGCAAATACATTTTAACAGCGTTTGCACGACGTTCACCCAGGGAGATGTTGTACTCCGGAGTACCACGTTCGTCCGCGTGACCTTCTACGGTGACTTTGTAAGACGGGTTGCTACGCAGGAAGTTTGCGTGCGCATCCAGCATCGCAGCGAAGTCAGAACGGATGTCGTATTTATCCAGATCGAAGTAAACGATGTTGTTCTGCTGCAGCTGCTGCATCTGAAGACGCGCTTGCTCTTCAGAAGACATATTGCCATTGCCGTTAGCGTCCATACCGGTGCCGGCACCCATCATGCCTTCGCCGCTCTGGTCATTGCTTGCGTTCTTGTTAGAAGAACACGCTGCGATTGCCATAACAGGCAGAGCGATCATCAGCCCCTTCAGCACTTTGTTCAGTTGCATTTCTAAGATTCCTTTAGTAATCAATTAATTATTATTACAGATACGGCGACCAGGCAGGTGATTTTACCTGTCCATCAGTTGCCGGAAGACGCGCTTTGAAACGCCCATCTGTAGAAACCAGATTCAGCACGGATCCCATCCCCTGAGAAGAGCTGTAGATTACCATGGTGCCGTTAGGTGCCAGACTTGGCGTTTCATCCAGGAACGTTGACGACAGTATTTGTACGCCTCCCGTTACCAGATCTTGTTTGGCAATGTGCTGCTGACCACCCGCAGTGCTGACCATTACCATTGTTTTACCATCGGCACTGACGTCAGCATCCTGGTTCTGAGAACCTTCCCAGGTAATACGCTGCGCTGCTCCGCCGTTGATATTCACTTTATAAACTTGTGGACGACCTGCCTGGTCGGACGTAAAGGCCAGATTCTGGCTGTCCGGGAACCAGGTTGGCTCAGTGTTATTGCTACGACCATCCGTGACCTGACGGATCTGACCAGAACCAATATCCATTACGTACAGGTTCAGGCTACCGGTTTTAGACAGGGCAAACGCCAGTTTGGTACCGTCCGGAGAGAACGCAGGTGCACCGTTGTGACGTGGGAATGACGCAACCTGACGAACAGCACCGTTAGAGAGCGTCTGGATGACCAGCGCGGAGCGGCCGCTTTCGAAGGTCACATACGCCAGCTTAGAGCCGTCCGGAGACCATGCCGGAGACATCAGCGGCTGCGGTGAACGGTGTACGGTGAACTGGTTGTAACCATCGTAGTCAGAGACGCGCAGCTCATAAGGGAACTGGCCGCCGTTGGTCTGTACCACGTACGCGATACGGGTACGGAACGCACCTTTAATACCGGTCAGCTTCTCAAACACTTCGTCACTCGCCGTATGGCCAGCGTAGCGCAGCCACTGCTTGTTCACTTTATACGTGTTCTGAGCCAGAACGGTACCCGGCGCACCGCCGGTATCAACCAGCTGATACGCAACGTTATAGCCGCCGTCTGGTGCAGGCGTAACCTGACCGACAACTACCGCATCAATACCCAGCGCAGACCATGCAGCAGGCTGAACGTCCTGCGCAGTACCCGGCTGCTGAGGCAGGCGGGAACGATCTAATGGGTTAAATTTACCGCTGTTACGCAGGTCAGCTGCAACAATGCCGCCAATATCTTCAGGCGCAGCGCCCGGGCCTGCCCACTGGAACGGAACGACACCAATCGGACGCGCCGAGTCCACCCCCTGGGTGATCTCGATACGTACTTCTGCGTGCAGTACAGCTGCCCACAGCATTAAAAAACTAACTGCTACACGTAATGCCTGCTTCATCATATCTCCCTTATCTGGGTAACCTTACCCACGATAATTTAGCAGAATGTTAACAAACCCAAATAGACAAAACTACTTATCCTGTTTACGACCATAGACTGTTTTTCATACTTCCGTTAGAAGAGTTGATTACAGCTTAAAGTCCAGTTTGGCATCTTTTATCCTTTCATAAACAGCCTCGCTAGGCGGTTTAGGAATGTTCGCCGATCTGGCTGCGGCCAGCGCAGCCTGACAGAGCGCAGGATCGCCCCCTTCAGACGTCACGCTTTTCAACCTGCCGTCTGGCGCAAGATTGATGTGCAGTACGCATTGCTTGCCCTGATACAGGCCTGCATCAAAGAGTCGGCTCTGAATCGCAACCTGGATCTGTTTGGCATAAGCACTGATATCTGCACCTGTTGCCCCACCGTTGGCTCCGGAGGTACCGCTGTCTTTTGACGGCTGTCCATTTCCTTTCGCCCCACCGCCCGTTTTCGGTGCATTCTTACCGGAACTCAGGTCGCCCAGCAGATCGTCAACTCCTGCGGCTGCGGCAGCTTTCTCAGCGGCAGCGGCCTTTTTAGCAGCGGCTTTTTCGGCTGCTGCTTTCTTATCGGCAGCGGCTTTCTCAGCTGCAGCTTTTTTATCAGCAGCGGCTTTTTCCGCAGCGGCGGCTTTTTCTGCCGCAGCTTTCTCAGCGGCAGCCGCTTTCTTCGCCGCTTCGGCGGCCGCTTTTTTCTCTGCTTCCTGGGCGGCTTTCTTCGCGGCTTCTGCTTCGGCTTTCTTCTGTGCGTCAGCAGCGGCTTTTTTCGCGGCTTCGGCTTCCGCTTTCTTCTTCGCATCAGCAGCGGCTTTCTTCGCGGCTTCTGCTTCGGCCTTCTTCTGCGCGTCAGCAGCGGCTTTTTTCGCTGCTTCTGCGGCTACTTTCGCCTGAGCATCTGCCTGCGCCTTAGCGTCTGCTGCGGCTTTGGCTGCCGCCTCCTCCGCCTGCTTCTGCTGTTCCTGAGCTTTCTTCGCTGCGGCTTCAGCCTGTTTCTGCTGCTCCGCCTGCTCTTTCGCGGCTTCCTGCGCCTGCAAACGCTCTTTCTCAAGCTGCTTCAAACGTTCCTGCTCGGCGGCCTGCTTTTCACGCAGCTCTTCCGCCTGCTGTTGCGCCTGTTTTTCACGCTGCTCTTCAGCGCGTTTTGCGCTCGCCTGCTGCTGTTGCTGACGATTATAGTTCTGCACTACCGCACCGGGATCTACCATGACGGCGTCGATGGATGAGCCTCCACCACCGCCCGATGCATCAATGTGCTCATCGAACGAACTCCAGATCAGCGCTGCAAAAAGAATCACGTGCAGCACTGCGGAGACGATTATCGCTCGCTTAAGCTTGTCGTTCTGTTCGGTTGCCTTTGACACTATCGGTTCCCAAAAACTACGCAGATGATCAAATAGGCTGAGTCATTAAGCCAACTGACTTAACGCCCGCGCTATGTAGCAAGTTCAGCGCTTTGATAATTTCATCATATGGTACGTCTTTCGCACCACCGATTAAGAAGACCGTCTTCGGATTTGACTCCAGGCGTCGTTGCGCTTCAGCAATAACCTGCTCTGGGGGGAGCTGATCCATACGATCCTTCTCGACCACCACGCTGTACTGCCCTACGCCGGAAACCTCAATGATGACCGGAGGATCGTCATTGGTGCTTACCGCCTGTGATTCTGTCGCATCCGGCAGATCAACTTCTACGCTCTGGGTGATGATGGGGGCTGTCGCCATAAAGATCAGCAGCAGCACCAGCAGCACGTCCAGTAACGGAACGATATTGATTTCGGACTTGAGCTCGCGACGACCTCGTCCACGCGATCTGGCCATGGTTTACCCCTTGTTGCTCTCGGTGCTGGTAAACGCCTGACGATGCAGAATCGCGGTGAACTCTTCCATAAAGTTGTCGTAGTTCAGTTCCAGTTTATTCACGCGCTGGCTCAGACGGTTGTACGCCATTACCGCCGGAATTGCCGCGAACAGACCGATTGCGGTCGCGATCAGTGCTTCTGCGATACCCGGTGCCACCATCTGCAAGGTTGCCTGCTTCACCGCCCCCAGGGCGATAAAGGCGTGCATGATCCCCCACACCGTACCAAACAGGCCGATATACGGGCTGATGGAGCCAACGGTACCGAGGAAAGGAATATGCGTTTCAAGATTTTCCAGTTCGCGATTCATGGAAATGCGCATCGCACGCGACGCACCTTCTACCACGGCTTCCGGCGCATGGTTGTTAGCACGGTGTAAGCGAGCGAACTCTTTGAAACCACTATAAAAAATTTGTTCGGAGCCTGAAAGGTTATCACGGCGTCCCTGGCTTTCCTGATAGAGACGAGAAAGCTCTATACCCGACCAGAACTTATCTTCAAACGCTTCGGCTTCGCGGCCAGCGGCATTGAGGATACGCGTTCTCTGGATGATGATGGCCCAGGATGCGATTGAAAAACCAATCAAAATCAACATGATAAGTTTAACCAGAAGGCTTGCCTTCAGGAACAAATCAAGGATATTCATGTCAGTCACTGCTTAAACTCCGCGACAATAGACTTAGGAAGCGCACGAGGCTTCATTATGGTTGGATCAACACAGACAATCAGGACTTCAGCTGAGTTCAGTACCGTGTTCTCTGCATTGACTATCCGCTGCGTGAAAACCAGTGAAGTTCCGCGCATTGATGTAATTTCTGTTTGGACTTCGAGCATATCGTCGAGTCTGGCAGGCGCAAAATACTCAAGCGTCATCTTGCGTACCACGAAGGCAACTCGCTCAGCCAACAGCACCTGTTGACTAAAGTGATGATGGCGCAGCATCTCTGTGCGTGCCCGTTCATAAAAAGCAACGTAGCTGGCGTGGTAGACCACACCACCGGCATCGGTATCTTCGTAATAGACACGTACCGGCCATCGAAACAGCGTTGTATTCACTTTACATCCCGGTAATACAAGAAAAGTTGGAGCTTTCAAACTTCGCTACTATACGCGCGGGAATGATGGTTTGGAATGGGGGAAAGTAAACGGAGAGTAAATTTTTATGGGCTCGGGTAAGCCCATATCATTAACGGACATTTCTTATTCAGAAGAAGAAGAAAATCAAACCGGCGAGAAGAACCAGATCGGCAATCAGCGGGCAGAAGATGCCCTGCCAGTGAAGCGCTTTCGGACGAAAGCCGACACCGTGAATCACACCTGCACACACCGCCCACATAATCAGGAAACCGTGCCAGATCTCAAGCTCGCTGGTTTTAGCCGCGAAGCGCGACGGGTCCCAGAAGATACAGCCCGCCAGCAGTAATGCCATAATGAGGGAAAGCGCCCGCAGGGGGCGCTTGTCCATTACCGCATATAACGTTGCGATAATATTCATTAGTGCTTATCTTCACCTGCTTTAGACGCTTCTACATGCTCAAGCGCCAGGGCAGTGATGACACCAAATGCACAGGCAAGAAGCGTCCCTAAAATCCATGCGAAATACCACATATTCAGCTCCTTACTTAATACATAGAGTGGGTGTTGCTTTCGATATGTTCTTTAGTGATGCGACCGAACATTTTCCAGTAACACCAGGCGGTGTAGAGCAGGATAATCGGCACGAACACGCAAGCAACGTACGTCATCAGGTTCAACGTCAACTGGCTGGACGTTGCATCCCACATGGTCAGGCTAGCATTCATCATGGTGCTGGATGGCATCACGAATGGGAACATAGCAATACCTGCCGTCAGGATAATGCACGCCAGCGTCAGGGAAGAGAACACGAACGCCATAGCGCCTTTCTCCAGACGAGACATTAACACTGTCAGCAGTGGCAGCAGCACACCCAGAGCAGGGATAGCCCATAGCGCAGGCATATTGTTGAAGTTCACCAGCCATGCGCCAGCCTGACGCGCCACCTCTTTGGTCAGCGGGTTAGACGGTGCGGTATGGTTAATGGCGGAGGTCACCACGTAGCCATCAATACCGTACACGACCCACACGCCTGCCAGCGCGAAGCAGACCAGCGTCACCAGCGCCGCCACCTGAGCGGTCGCACGGGAACGCAGGTGCAGTTCACCCACGGTACGCATCTGGAGATAGGTTGCGCCCTGGGTGATGATCATCGCCACGCTCACCACGCCAGCCAGCAGACCAAACGGATTCAGCAGCTGGAAGAAGTTACCGGTGTAGAACAGACGCATATATTCGTCGACGTGGAACGGTACGCCCTGTAACAGGTTACCGAACGCCACACCAATGACCAGCGGTGGAACGAAGCTACCAATGAAGATGCCCCAGTCCCACATGTTACGCCAGCGGGTGTCTTCAATCTTGGAGCGGTAGTCAAAACCTACCGGACGGAAGAATAAAGAGGCCAGCACCAGAATCATCGCCACATAGAAGCCGGAGAACGCAGCCGCGTAAACCATCGGCCAGGCAGCGAACAGCGCGCCGCCTGCGGTGATCAGCCACACCTGGTTACCGTCCCAGTGCGGGGCGATGGAGTTGATCATGATTCGACGCTCGGTGTCATTACGACCGAGGAAACGGGTGAGCATGCCCACGCCCATATCGAAACCATCGGTGACCGCAAAACCAATCAGCAGAACGCCGATCAACAGCCACCAGATAAAACGCAATACTTCATAATCGATCATTTGATGACTCCTGTCTTAGCGTGCCGGCTGAGTAGTCGTAACAGACTGCTCGTAGTGATAGCGACCGGTTTTCAGGCTGCTTGGGCCAAGGCGCGCGAACTTGAACATCAGGAACAGTTCAGCCACCAGGAACAGGGTGTACAGACCGCAAATCAGCAGCATGGAGAAGATCAGGTCGCCTGCGGTCAGGGAGGAGTTCGCTACCGCTGTTGGCAGCACCTCACCGATCGCCCATGGCTGACGGCCATATTCCGCAACAAACCAGCCGGACTCGATAGCAATCCATGGCAGTGGGATACCGTACAGCGCGGTGCGCAGCAGCCATTTTTTCTCACCGATACGGTTACGAATGACTGACCAGAACGAGGCCGCGATGATCAGCAGCATGATAATGCCGCAACCCACCATGATGCGGAACGCGAAGTACAGCGGCGCAACGCGTGGAATAGAGTCTTTGGTTGCCATCTGAATCTGCGCTTCCGTCGCGTCGGAGACGTTCGGGGTATAGCGTTTCAGCAGCAGACCGTAACCGAGGTCTTTCTTCACGTCGTTAAATTGATCGCGAACGGCCTGGTCGGTAGAGCCGGCGCGCAGCTGTTCCAGCAGCGAGTAGGCTTTCATCCCGTTACGGATACGCTCTTCATGCTGCACCATCAGATCTTTCAGGCCAGTCACCTGTTTGTCGACGGAGCGCGTGGCGATAATACCCAGAGCGTAAGGAATTTGAATGGCGAAGCGGTTTTCCTGCGCGTCCTGGTCAGGCACGCCGAACAGGGTAAACGCTGCCGGTGCCGGCTGGGTTTCCCATTCAGCTTCAATTGCGGCGAGTTTGGTTTTCTGCACGTCACCCATTTCGTAACCGGATTCATCACCCAGAACAATAACGGACAGAATCGCGGCCATACCGAAGCTTGCTGCGATAGCGAAAGAACGCTTGGCGAACGCGAAGTCACGGCCGCGCAGCATATAGTAGGAGCTGATGCCCAGCACGAACATCGCGCCGCACACATAGCCAGACGCCACGGTGTGCACGAATTTAACCTGGGCAACCGGGTTCAGGACTAGCTCAGCGAAGCTGACCATCTCCATACGCATGGTTTCGAAGTTGAAATCAGATGCGATTGGGTTTTGCATCCAGCCGTTCGCCACCAGGATCCACAGTGCGGACAAGTTGGAGCCTAATGCCACCAGCCAGGTTACCGCCATATGCTGGACTTTACCCAGACGGTCCCAACCGAAGAAGAACAGACCTACAAAGGTGGATTCGAGGAAGAAGGCCATCAGACCTTCAATGGCCAGCGGCGCACCGAAAATATCCCCTACATAGTGGGAATAGTAAGACCAGTTTGTCCCGAACTGGAACTCCATGGTCAGACCGGTTGCCACGCCCAGCGCAAAGTTGATACCAAACAACTTGCCCCAGAACTTGGTCATATCTTTATAAATCTGTTTGCCGGAGAGGACGTAAACCGTTTCCATGATGGCCAGCAGGAACGCCATACCGAGCGTCAGCGGCACAAAAAGGAAGTGGTACATCGCGGTCAAGGCAAACTGTAAGCGCGACAGTTCGACTACGTCTAACATTATGACTCCTTGCTCATCGCATGAAGACTCCGAGAGTGAACCCCGTTAGATAAGGATCCACACGCATGCCCCAATACAAAGTTATCTGCTTCCCTTCTTCGTTGCTTATTCTCTACAGGAGGAAAAAGCAATGATGAAAGGTTACAAATACGTTAAGAAAAACCAAATTGATCCCGTAAATATAATACGCTGCAAAACCCTTACAATAAACAGGTTTTTATTCGAACAGATTTACGTTTTTCGACGGCGATCAATTTATAGCAAAATTACCACTTTTCGGCCATTTTGATCGGGAACAATTTAACGCCTTTTGGAGCCTTTTTCCAAGGATTAAACATTGATTTAAATCAAAAACAGCCGGCACTGTTAATGATGTTTCTTTGTGACATGGATAGTAAAAACCTTGTTAATAACATGTATATTTAAAGGCATTAATGGTTATAAAAGCCAGAAGATAATATAAACAGTTGTGATTTTTATTAACGCGTGTGAAAAAAGACCTTTTTGCAGGGAGAGAAACATATAATGTTATCCGCTTCACAGTATTTTTCTTTCGTTTTACTACCCGCCTAAAAGATTACATTTCATTCACCTTCGCTAATCTTAAAATTAACACCCTTTAGTGACTATTTGATGAAATAAAGGCCGCAGGGGATGCGGCCTTGATATTGTTCTTGAGATTACCTTTCAATTTTTATGCTGAAGGTGCGTGACTGGCCTGGCCTGAAAGGCCCCGTAATGGCTGAGCCCTCCTCCCCTTGCGCTTTGCACACCTCATTCATGTCCGTTTCGCAACAGGCCTGGACCTCACGGTTCACAGACAAAGCCACGTCACAGGAGCGGGTCTCCGAAGGGTTGTACAGACGAAGAATCATCTCGTCACGATCCTCCGCTTTTTTCAGCGCACTGAGTACACATCCGTTAGGCGCCAGCGTTAGCAGGCTATAGCTACAGGGTGTGGTGAAAGAGGCACGGTTAAGCTTCATCGCATCCCACGGAATTTTGTTATAACAGTGCACTGGCGTTAACCACGACTTCGCCTGCTGCGCAACGCCAGCACTGACGGGCGTACCATTAAAACTGAACAGGCTAAAGCGACAGGTTAACTGGCCCCGCATCTGCGAATCAGGCACCGGCATTTTGATCCCGGACGGTCTGCCAGGGCGCAGAAGTAAGTCTTCCTTCCCAAGCAACCCCACGCCGCGAAGCAACGTCAGGGCAAACGTGTTTTGACGCTCACCTGTTACTTCGAATTCGCGCAACCCTTCGGTAAATAGCGCCATCCCGTTACGCCGTTCCTGGAGCACCGCGTAGTTGAGCAGATTCCACACCGGCAGCGGCGCTTCCTTCCATCCCTCCTCCTGCCAGTCTGCCATCGCTTCATCCTGTACAGGGCGCGTCAGCGAACCAAACTGGGTATCGGCTAAGACCGTCTCTGTGGTGAATGGTGTCGGGATCAGCACCCGCACACGGTGGTCATCCGCGTGATTTCCGAGACGTGCCTCGACGTCGATACGTCGGCTGTTATGGCTGAGCGTGACCGTGAGTTCTGCCTCAAGCGTTCCCGTCTGCTGACGCGCAGAACGTTCAGCGAGATCCGCTGGCACCGCCATTCGATGGCGGATCACCGCCCTGCTCTGCCAGGCCTCGTGGATCACCTCAACCTCATGTTCGCCCTGCGCGGAAGAGAGTCTCCACTCTTCCCGTGAAGGCGAGTAGTCGTACTCATCGCCATCATCCGAGCTCTCTTCAATTTCCAGCGCGCGGTCATAGATAAGCCCGGACGCTTTATCGAGCAGACGCAAAGTACCGTCCTCGTTTAACGTTACTTCCCAGAAAGCATTTTCCAGTAACGCCTCCGGCGATTTATCTGGCGTCTGCAGTTTGCCGGCCACGTGCGGCTCGATATAGAGCATGCGGTAACCCATAGATGGCAGGATCTGTTTGAGCTGGATGTCAAACTCCATGAAGGGATCGTAGTTGCCGTAATGCACTATCTGCCGGTCAATCAGCCCGGGGTCTATCTCACGCGCGCTGCGGAGATAATAAGGGATTTCATTTCCCTTTTCGTCCAACAGGCGGAACTGGCTGGCGCGCAGACGTATCGTGGTGTTGATCACTTCCTCACGCGGCCAGGGCGTGAGGTTAAACATCACCAGTTTGTCTTCCTCGCTCTGCGGCATGTTGTCGACAATCTTGCGCATATAGAAGCACGTCAGGTTATCGGCCATGTCTTCCGCCAGCTCAAAGCGTGACATCACCTCGCGATGCACTTTATCGCTGCAGCAGCAGCCGATACTGTCGTGGGCGTGATTCTTGAGGATCTCTTTCCACATTTTTTCCAGCAAGCCGTGGTGATAGTCAAAGCCCAGCGTCCAGGCAAGCGTAGCCAGCGGCTCGAGGACGTTGACGATTTTATTCTCTATCCGGGCGTGGGCGATTTTGATGTCCATCCGCGTGGAGCCGATCGTCCGGTGCACCCGCATATATTTACCGTCAATAAATTCCCCTTTCAGCGTCGCCAGTTCATCGCGGTGCGCATCGATATGGTCAAACACCTCCTCGAAGCGGCTCATCACAAACTGACGCTGCGGGTAGATTTTGCGCAGCTTATCCATCACCGCAAATATGTTCTGCTGGAGCGGCATCTGATCATGGCCGTTAGGCAGCAAAATTTCTTTCGTCACGGAGGCTTTTTCGAGCACCTCGAAGTAGTTGTCGAGCCGTTTGCGCAGTCCGGCTTCATCCTCCGGTAAGTACTTACCAATCGCGTAGCCCAGCGGCAGTACCTGTGCCGTCACTTCGCTGCCGTCCTGGCTTTGCCAGAGAAATTCGGTTTTATCGGTACCGTGCCGCTCGGAACCCCCGCGCCAGAACATGGTGCGCGTGATGCCAAAACCGTTGTAAATGTGTGGCAGCTGGGAAGACATGCCGAAGGAGTCCGGCAGATAGCCAATTTTCATCGGCTCGCCAAAGGCCAGACAGTCGCGCATGCCGTACATCAGATTGCGCACAATCGACTCGCCGGAGACAAGGGTGGTGTCCGTCTGGGTATACCACGGCCCGATAATCAGCTTCCCGGCCGCCACCAACGCCTTCACGCGTGGCCTGTTTTCCGGTTTCACGGCAAAATAATCTTCCAGCACCGCCGTCTGGCCGTCGAGAACGTAGTATTTATACTCTGCGTCCTGCTCAAGACGGGTGAGGATCTCTTCCATATTATTGACCAGAAGAATACGTGACGCTTCGGTGGTGAAGTACCACTCTCGGTCCCAGTGCATATGTGGCGTGATATGAACGCGAGATACAGCTTTCATCTTCGTTTCCTGTCAGTGCGTGTTTAGGTTGGTATGTCTTCAGTCACGTAGGTACCGCTCTTCACGGCCTGGCGTCGCCAGAGCAGTAAAATGAGCGTAGAGATTGCGGCGCCCACCAGCGCGGCGCCAAACCAGCCGGCAGCGGCTATCACGCCGCCCAGCCCGGCATCATGCAGTAAGAAGAGAGAGAAAATGCCCGCGCCCGGGGTGGAGAGCCCAATCCCCATCGCTCCGACAATCGCTCCGGTCGCCATTGACCCCAGAACAAATGAGCCGATGACTCGCAACGGATCCTCGATAGCCATCGGAATTGCCCCTTCGGTGATGCCCGCCAGCCCCAGCAGCCAGGTGGATTTGCCGGTCTCAATTTCGAACTGTTTAAACAGATTCGGAGCCAGCATCGTTGATGCCGTCACGGTAAAAGCCGAAACCATTTTGACGGAGGCGAAGATCGCATAAGGCCCGTATACGCCGTTGGCCATCGCGCCCAGACAGAACGCGTAAGAGGCTTTGTTGACCGGACCGCCCAGATCGAACGAGCACATAAAGCCCAGGATCGCCCCCAGCAGCAGCGCGTTCGCACCGGAGAGACCATTAAGCCAGGCGGTCAGGGCGTTATTGATCCAGGCCACCGGTTCGCCGATCACAAACAGCATCAGGCTGCCTGCGCCCAGTACGCCAATCACCGGATAGAGATAAAAGGTTAGAAAGCCGTTGTAGCGGCTACTCAGCCGGATGTGGTTTTTCACCCAGCGCATCAGGTAGCCCGCAATCAGCCCGCCGACGATGGCCCCCAGAAAGCCGGAGCCGATCATATTGGCGGCAAGACCCGCCGCAAAGCCCGGCGTAAGCGCAGGTTTATCCGCCAGCGAGTAAGCGGTATAGGCCGCCAGAACAGGGACCATCAGAATGCCGAGCATCCCACCGCCCAGTTTACGGTACATCCACAGCCACGAGTTTTCCTGATCGAACAGGTGCTGCAAGCCAAGGATTTGCGCCAGCAGTACCGACACGGCCAGCACCGTGCCGCCAGCGACAATCAGCGGCACCGCAAAGGAGATACCGCTGAGCAGCGCTTGCTTGAGTTCGGTTTTAACGGACTTTTTCGCGTCCGAGTCGACATGCGCAGGACGCGCATCGGATACAGGCTGTAGCGCCAGCGCACGCTCAATGAGCGCTTCCGCATGGCGCAAGGGTTCCGCGACGGGCACGGAAATGGCGGGGATCCCCTGAAAACGCTCACGCTCTTTGATCGCCACTTCCGCCGCGAAGATACACGCTTTTGCCTCCTGCAAATGCTGCGCGGTGATGCGCCCCTCAATACCGTTTGCCCCCTGCTTTTCGACCACTACATTGACGCCGAGCTTACGTCCCGCTTTTTCGAGATATTCCGCTGCCATGTAGGTATGGGCGATCCCGGCCGGACAGGCGGTAACGCAGACGATCGTCGGGGCATTCTCTGCGACGGCGGTTTCTTGCGCGTCAGGCGTCGTTTCCAGCGCAGCAAGCACCTCTTCCGCGCTGGTCGCCGTCATCACGTGCGCCCTGAGATCGTCATCCGCCAGGCGGGACGTCAGTTCCGTCAGCACCTGAATATGCGTTGATCCCGCTTGTGCGGGAGGAATGGCGAGCAAAAAAATCAGCTCGACCTCCTCCGGTCCGTCCACGCCTTCCCAGGCCAGCGGCTCGCGCAGTGTTGCCACGGCAAAAGCCGCTTCCTTTACTGCCGCTGATTTACCATGGGGTACGGCCAGCCCCTCGCCCAGCGCCGTCGGGCCAAGCGATTCGCGATGGAAAACCTCTGCCAGAAACGTATCGGCGTCGGCTATTTTGCCCAACGCTACCAGCCGCGTCGCAAGCTGACGGATTGCCTCATCACGGCTGGTAAACTGCGCCTGCACGCAGACAGCACGGGGGTCGGTCAGAGTCGTCAGGTTCATAAGATCCTCACCTATCCAAAGTTATTGTCTGGGGAGGATTGTGGCAGACTGGATAATACATTTATGTGATCATTTTCACTAACAACGATATTTGTATTTAATTTGTATTATTTACAAATCAGTCACTGAAGGCATAATTCCCCTAAAAAGGTATTAAAAAGGCGTAACACAATGGGCAATAAACCGATGTACCGGCAGATCGCCGATGCGTTCCGCGAGAAGATTAACGCCGGGGAATTAAAACCCGGAGACGCGCTGCCGACGGAATCCAGCCTTCAGGAGGCATTTAACGTTAGCCGTGTCACCGTGCGGCAGGCTTTGAAGCTGCTCGCCGACGAGCTGATCATCGAAAGCATTCAGGGCAGCGGCTCGTATGTAAAAGAGGAGCGGGTGAATTACGATATTTATCAGCTTACCGGCTTTTACGAAAAACTGGCGGATCGCAACGTTGATACGCACAGCGACGTCAGCGTCTTCGAAGTGGTGAAAGCCGATGAGCGGCTCGCGGCAAAACTGGCGCTCAATCCGGATGATAAGGTCTGGCACGTCAAGCGCGTACGCTTCATCAGGGAAAAGCCGGTGAATCTGGAAGAGACATGGATGCCGCTGGCGATGTTCCCCGACCTCACCTGGGAAGTGATGGAACAGTCGAAATACCATTACATTGAGCAGGTCAAAAAGCTGGTTATCGATCGCAGCGAGCAGGAGCTGGTGCCAGTCATGCCATCGGACGAGGCGATTGCCGCCCTGGCGCTCGATCCGGCAAAACCAATTCTTGAAAAAGTTTCCCGCGGCTTCCTGAAAGACGGCCGGGTATTTGAATACAGTCGCAACGTGTTTAATACCGACGACTATAAATTCACTCTGGTGGCTAAACGCAGGCAATAAAAAAAGGCCGCTTTACAGCGGCCAACCATGTCGAAACGGACATTTTTTATACTTCAACGCGCCCCATTCGGAGAGCAGAGAGGACTTACTTAATGATGGATTTCAGTGCTTCACCGATATCCGCCAGGCTGCGAACGGTTTTCACGCCTGCGGCTTCCAGTGCTGCGAATTTCTCATCAGCCGTACCTTTACCGCCAGCGATAATCGCACCCGCGTGACCCATACGTTTGCCTTTCGGCGCGGTCACACCCGCGATATAACCCACCACCGGCTTGGTCACATGATCTTTGATGTAAGCAGCCGCTTCTTCTTCCGCGCTACCACCGATCTCACCGATCATCACGATCGCTTCGGTCTGTGGATCTTCCTGGAACAGCTTCAGGATGTCGATAAAGTTAGAGCCTGGGATCGGGTCACCGCCGATGCCCACGCAGGTGGACTGGCCGAAGCCGTAATCGGTGGTCTGCTTAACCGCTTCATAGGTCAGGGTACCGGAACGGGACACGATGCCCACTTTGCCCGGTTTGTGAATGTGGCCCGGCATGATGCCGATTTTGCATTCGCCCGGGGTGATAACGCCTGGGCAGTTCGGACCGATCATGCGCACGCCTGCTTCGTCCAGCTTCACCTTCACGGTCAGCATATCCAGCGTCGGGATACCTTCGGTGATGGTGATGATCAGCTTAATGCCTGCGTCGATCGCTTCCAGAATAGAGTCTTTACAGAACGGCGCTGGAACGTAGATCACGGTCGCGGTTGCGCCCGTCGCTTCTACTGCTTCACGCACGGTGTTGAACACCGGCAGGCCCAGGTGCGTGGTGCCGCCTTTACCTGGCGTTACGCCGCCAACCATCTGCGTACCGTAGGCAATCGCCTGTTCGGAGTGGAAAGTCCCCTGGCTACCGGTGAAGCCCTGGCAGATAACCTTGGTATCTTTATTAATTAAAACGGACATTATTTCCCCTCCACTGCGGCAACAACCTGCTGAGCTGCATCCGTCAGACTTTTCGCTGCAATAATATTCAGGCCGCTGTCAGCCAGTTTTTTCGCGCCGAGTTCAGCGTTATTCCCTTCCAGACGTACAACAACCGGAACGTTAACGCCCACTTCTCCTACCGCGCCGATGATACCGTCGGCGATCAGGTCGCAACGTACGATACCGCCGAAGATGTTCACCAGAACCGCTTTTACGTTGCTGTCAGAGAGAATGATTTTGAACGCTTCGGTTACGCGCTCTTTGGTTGCGCCACCGCCCACGTCGAGGAAGTTCGCTGGCTCACCGCCGTGCAGCTTAACGATGTCCATGGTGCCCATTGCCAGGCCCGCACCGTTAACCATGCAGCCGATGTTGCCATCCAGCGCCACGTAGTTCAGCTCCCACTGGGCAGCCTGCGCTTCACGCGGATCTTCCTGAGACTGGTCGCGCATTTCGCGCAGATCCGCCTGGCGGAACAGCGCGTTGCCGTCAGCGCCCAGCTTGCCGTCGAGGCAGATCAGGTCGCCCTGGGTGGTGATCACCAGCGGGTTGATCTCGATCAGCGCCAGATCGCGCTCCAGGAAGATGGTCGCCAGCCCCATGAAGATCTTGGTGAACTGCTGAACCAGCTTGCCTTCCAGACCCAGTTTGAACGCCAGCTCACGACCCTGGTAAGGCATTGGGCCCGCCAGCGGATCGATTGCCACTTTGTGGATCAGGTGCGGGGTCTCTTCCGCCACTTTTTCGATTTCCACGCCGCCTTCGGTAGATGCCATGAACACCACGCGACGGGAGCTACGGTCTACGACTGCGCCGAGGTACAATTCTTTCGCGATGTCGGTTGCCGCTTCAACCAGGATCTGGTTGACCGGCTGGCCATTCGCATCTGTCTGGTAGGTTACCAGACGCTTGCCGAGCCAATGTTCAGCAAACGCACGGATCTCTTCTTTGCTCTTAACAACCTTCACACCGCCCGCTTTACCACGGCCACCAGCGTGAACCTGACATTTAACTACCCACGGGCCGGAACCGATTTTAGATGCGGCTTCTTCTGCTTCACGCGGGGTAGTACAGGCATAACCCACCGGAGCCGGTAAGCCTGACCTGGCAAACAGCTGTTTGGCCTGATATTCATGTAAATTCATGTGTTCTATCCATCCTTCAGGGTAATCGTTATCTTCAAACCTGTAGACCGGCGCTACGCTTATCCGGCCTACAGGGCAGGTGATGCTAAATAGTTACTAAACGTCCAGCAGCAGACGCGTTGGATCTTCCAGCAGCTCTTTAATGGCAACCAGGAAGCCTACGGACTCGCGGCCGTCGATCAGGCGGTGATCGTATGAGAGCGCCAGGTACATCATCGGCAGGATCTCAACTTTACCGTCTACCGCCATTGGACGATCTTTAATGGCGTGCATACCCAGGATCGCGCTCTGCGGCGGGTTGATGATCGGGGTAGACATCAGCGAGCCGAACACGCCACCGTTGGTAATGGTGAAGTTACCGCCGGTCAGGTCTTCAACGGTCAGCTTGCCGTCGCGGCCTTTCACGGCCAGCTCTTTGATTTTCTTCTCAATGTCAGCCATACCCAGGGTGTCCACATCACGCAGAACCGGGGTGACCAGGCCGCGTGGGGTAGAAACCGCCATGCTGACGTCGAAGTAGTTGTGGTAAACCACGTCATCGCCATCGATAGACGCGTTCACTTCCGGGTAGCGTTTCAGCGCTTCAACTACCGCTTTCACGTAGAAGGACATGAAGCCCAGACGGATACCGTGACGTTTTTCAAACGCGTCACCGTACTGCTTGCGCAGGTCCATGATTGGCTTCATGTTGACTTCGTTGAAGGTGGTCAGCATCGCGGTGGAGTTTTTCGCTTCCAGCAGACGCTCGGCCACGCGCTTGCGCAGGCGGGTCATTGGCACGCGTTTTTCGCTACGTGCACCCAGAGCTGGCTGTGCCGCTGGTGCTGCCGCAGGGGCTTTCGCTTCCGCTTTCGCCTCTGAAGGCGCTTTTGCCAGATGCTTGTCGATATCTTCGCGAGTCAGACGGCCACCCACGCCGGTACCTTTGATGGCTGCCGGATCGAGGCTGTGCTCAGCCAGCAGGCGACGGATCGCCGGGCTGAGCGCGTCATTGGTTTGCTCTTCCAGAGACGCCTGCTGGCGCTGGGCTGGGGTAGACGCTTTCTCTTCAGATTTCGCGCTGGACTCTTTGCCCGCGCTGTTGCCTTCACGCAGGCGACCCAGGATCTGGCGAGAAGTCACGGTCGTACCTTCGTCTTCCAGGACTGCATCCAGAATGCCATCCGCTGAAGCCGGTACTTCCAGTACCACTTTGTCAGTTTCGATTTCTACCAGCACTTCGTCACGGGTTACCGCGTCGCCTGGTTTTTTGTGCCAGGTGGCGACGGTTGCATCTGCTACGGACTCAGGCAGGTCGGGAACAAGAATATCTACGCTACTCATTATGTATCCTTTAATTAATCGACGTTCAGCGCGTCATTGACCAGATCTTGTTGCTGCTTCTGGTGAACGGACATATACCCTACCGCCGGAGAGGCGGAGGCCGGGCGACCTGCATAACGCAGGGCAGACCCAAATGGAATCACTTCACGGAAATGATGCTGGCTGCAATACCATGCGCCCTGGTTGAGCGGCTCTTCCTGGCACCAGACAAAATCATGAACGTGAGCGTACTGTTTCAGTACTTCCTGCATCGCCTGATGCGGGAACGGATAAAGCTGCTCGATACGCACGATGGCGACATCTTTCTGATCGTTCTTACGGCGCTGTTCCAGCAGGTCGTAATAAACCTTACCAGAACACATTACGACACGCTTAACGGCCTGCGGATCCAGCTCGTCAATTTCACCGATGGCTGGCAGGAAGGTGCCGTTAGCCAGTTCATCCAGGCTCGAAACCGCCAGCGGATGACGCAGCAGGGATTTTGGCGACATGACCACCAGCGGACGACGCATACCGCGCAGCGCCTGACGACGCAGCATGTGGTACACCTGAGCCGGGGTGGACGGCACGCAGACCTGCATGTTCTGCTCGGCGCAGAGTTGCAGATAACGCTCCAGACGCGCGGAGGAGTGCTCCGGCCCTTGTCCTTCATAGCCGTGCGGCAGCAACATCACCAGACCACACATACGGCCCCACTTCTGCTCACCGGAGGAGATGAACTGGTCGATGACGACCTGCGCACCGTTGGCGAAGTCACCGAACTGCGCTTCCCAGATAGTCAGGGTGCGAGGTTCTGCGGTGGCGTAGCCGTATTCGAAGGCCAGAACCGCTTCTTCTGACAGCACGGAGTCCCAGACCTTGAACTGGCCCTGACCGTTATGCACGTGCTGAAGCGGAGTATAGGTTGAACCGTTAGACTGGTTGTGTACAACCGCATGACGGTGGAAGAAGGTGCCACGACCCGCATCTTCACCGGACAGACGAACCGGAATACCTTCGTCAACCAGCGTCGCATAGGCCAGCGTTTCCGCGCCGCCCCAGTCGAACAGCTTTTCACCCGCCGCCATGGCCTGGCGGTCGCCATAGATCTTGGCCACGCGGGATTGCATCTCGATCGCTTCCGGCACGGTGCTGATGCGTTTAGCCAGCTCCTGCAAACGCTTCATCTCAACCTTGTTCGGGTAGCTCTCGTCCCACTCGTGGTTGAGGTACGGCGACCAGGTAAAGGAGTGCATGTTCATTGGGCGCAGCTCTTTGACCACGCATTCACCCGCGTCCAGCGCGTCGCGATAAAGATTGACCATTTCGGTCGCATCTTCCAGCGTCGCCACTTTTTCGCTTTCCAGCTTGTCAGCATAGATTTTACGCGGCGTCGGGTGTTTTTTGATTTTCTGGTACATCAGCGGCTGGGTTGCACTTGGCTCATCCGCTTCGTTGTGGCCGTGACGGCGGTAGCAGAAGAGGTCAATGAACACGTCGCGCTTAAAGGTGTTACGGAAGTCCAGCGCCAGACGGGTAACGAAAGCAACGGCTTCCGGGTCATCCGCGTTTACGTGGAAGATTGGCGCCTGAACCATTTTACCGATGTCGGTGCAGTACGGGGTAGAACGCGCATCCAGCGGGTTAGAGGTGGTGAAGCCCACCTGGTTGTTGATTACGATGCGAACGGTACCGCCCACTTCATAACCACGCGCTTTCGACATGTTCAGGGTTTCCTGAACCACGCCCTGCCCTGTGACTGCCGCATCACCGTGAATGGTGATTGGCAGCACTTTATTGCTGCTCGGCTCGTCCAGACGATCCAGACGCGCACGCACGGAACCGATAACCACCGGGCTGACGATTTCCAGGTGCGACGGGTTAAACGCCAGCGCCAGGTGAACCTGACCGCCCTCGGTTTCGATATCCGACGAGAAGCCCATGTGGTACTTCACGTCACCGGTGCCGAGGTGCTCTTTATGTTTACCCGCAAATTCGTCGAACAGATCCTGCGGTTTTTTACCCAGCACGTTAACCAGCACGTTCAGACGGCCACGGTGCGCCATGCCCAGCACCACTTCGCGCGTGCCGCTCTTACCGGCATGACGAATCAGCTCTTTCAGCATCGGGACTAACGCATCGCCGCCCTCCAGTGAGAAGCGTTTTGCGCCCGGGAATTTCGCGCCCAGATAGCGCTCAAGGCCTTCGGCTGCCGTCAGTTCGCTCAGGAAACGTTTTTTCTCGTCTGCTGAGAAATTCGCGTGACCCGCCACGGATTCGATACGCTGCTGGATCCAGCGTTTCTCTTCGGTGGAGGTAATGTGCATATATTCCGCGCCGATGGAGCCGCAGTAGGTTTGCTTGAGCGCATCAATCAGATCGCCCAGCTTCATCGTGTCTTTGCCGATGGCAAAGGAACCTACGTTAAAGCTTTCCTGGAAATCGGCCTCGGTCAGATCGTGATAAGCCGGATCGAGATCCGCTACACGTTCCTGCTGCCACAGTCCCAGCGGATCGAGATTCGCATGCTGGTGACCACGGAAGCGATAAGCGTTGATAAGCTGCAGGACTTTTACCTGCTTCGCATTGGTGTCAGGGTCGGAAATCGCAGAAGAGTAACGTGAGGCATCCTTCGCCAGACGACGGAAATAATCACGTGTTTTTGAATGGAATTGATCCGGTTTGACCCCTGTACCAGGCAACTGCTGGAACATGGAACGCCAGTTTGCGTCCACTGAGTCAGGATCGGTTAAGAAGTCTTCATAGAGCTGTTCTATCCAGCTCTGGTTTGAACCAGAGAGGTAAGAAGAGTCCAGCCAGGCTTTCATTGCGCCGTTCTGCATCGTGATCCCTTAAGCATTTTTATGCTTACTTTCGCCGTAGAAACTACCACGCACACCACGTGTACGTGCCGGGGTTCACCTGCGAGCTCTTTTCATTTGGCCCGCGAAGGAACCTTTAGAAACTGTCTAAACTTCAGGGCAGTTTTTAAAGGTTTCTGCAATTTGCCCGGTGGCGCTACGCTTACCGGGCCTACTGTTACGTAGGCCGGATAAGCGCAGCGCCATCCGGCGTTGTTACTTACGCACTGCGCTGCAACAACATCGACTTAATATGGCCGATGGCGCGCGTCGGGTTCAGCCCCTTAGGACACACACTGACGCAGTTCATGATGCTATGGCAGCGGAATACGCTGAAAGCGTCACTTAACCCTTCCAGACGATTCTCGGTTTCGGTATCGCGGCTGTCGATCAGGAAGCGATAGGCAGCCAGCAGACCCGCAGGGCCGATAAATTTATCCGGGTTCCACCAGAATGACGGGCATGACGTTGAACAGCATGCACAGAGAATACACTCGTATAACCCATCGAGTTTTTCACGCTGCTCAGGCGACTGTAAGTGCTCGCGAGCGGGTGGATTTTGCCCATTATTCAATAAGTAAGGCTTAATCTTCTCATATTGTGCATAGAATTGCCCCATGTCCACCACCAAATCACGCACGACCGGCAGGCCAGGCAGAGGACGGATGACAATTTTCTGGCCTGCACGCTGTAGCGCTGAAATTGGCGTGATACAGGCCAGACCGTTTTTGCCGTTCATGTTTACACCGTCAGAGCCACATACCCCTTCACGGCAGGAGCGGCGGAACGACAGCGTAGGATCTTTTTCTTTCAGCTGGATTAAAGCATCCAGCAGCATCATGTCACGACCTTCTTCCGCTTCGAGGGTGTAATCCTGCATACGCGGAGCATCGTCTACATCCGGGTTATAACGATAAACTGAGAATTCGAGTTTCATTATCCTGTCTCCGCATTAGTAAGTACGAATCTTCGGCGGGAACGCCGGACGCAGTTTCGGTTCCATGTTAACGCTACGACGCGTCATGGTTTCCGACTCTGGCAGATACAGGGAATGGCACAGCCAGTTTTCGTCATCACGATCCGGGAAGTCGAAGCGGCTATGGGCGCCACGGCTTTCGGTACGGAAGTTTGCCGACATCGCAGTGGCGAACGCGGTTTCCATCAGGTTATCCAGCTCCAGGCACTCAACGCGCTGGGTGTTGAACTCGCTCGAGGTATCGTCCAGACGGGCATTCTTCAGACGCTCGCGGATCGCTTTCAGCTGCTCCAGCCCTTTGGCCATCGCGTCACCTTCACGGAATACCGAGAAGTTGTGCTGCATACACTCTTGCAGCGCTTTACGGATTTCAACCGGATCTTCGCCGTTACGGTTGCCGTTCCAGCGGTTGAGGCGCTCAAGAGAGGCATCAATTTCGTCGTCGGTCGCATCACGCAACGCGCCCTGCTCGGCAATAGATTCCTGGAGATGCAGCCCCACCGCACGGCCAAATACCACCAGGTCCAGCAGGGAGTTGCCGCCCAGACGGTTTGCGCCGTGCACGGATACGCAGGCAATTTCGCCTACCGCGAACAGACCAGGGATGACCACGTCTTCACCCTGCTCGTTCACGGTCAGCGCCTGACCGGTCACTTTGGTCGGAATACCGCCCATCATGTAGTGACAGGTTGGGATAACCGGAATCGGCTCTTTTACCGGGTCGACGTGGGCGAAGGTGCGGGACAGTTCCAGAATGCCCGGCAGACGGGATTCCAGCACTTCTTTACCCAGATGGTCGAGTTTCAGCTTCGCGTGCGGGCCCCAAGGGCCGTCGCAGCCGCGGCCTTCACGGATTTCGATCATGATGGAACGCGCCACCACGTCACGACCCGCCAGGTCTTTCGCATTCGGGGCATAACGCTCCATAAAGCGCTCGCCATGTTTGTTCAGCAGGTAGCCACCTTCACCACGGCAGCCTTCTGTCACCAGCACGCCCGCACCGGCGATACCGGTTGGGTGGAACTGCCACATCTCCATGTCCTGCACCGGCACGCCAGCGCGGATAGCCATCCCAACGCCGTCACCGGTGTTGATGTGGGCGTTGGTAGTGGACTGATAGATACGGCCTGCGCCGCCGGTGGCCAGCACGGTTGCGCGCGCTTTGAAATAGACCACTTCACCGGTTTCAATGCACAGTGCGGTACAACCCACCACCGCGCCATCGGCGTTTTTCACCAGATCCAACGCATACCACTCGGAGAAGATGGTGGTGTGGTTTTTCAGGTTTTGCTGATAAAGGGTGTGCAGCAAAGCGTGACCGGTACGGTCAGCCGCTGCTGCGGTACGTGCCGCCTGTTCGCCGCCGAAGTTTTTCGACTGGCCGCCAAACGGACGCTGATAGATGGTGCCATTTTCCAGACGGGAGAACGGCAGACCCATGTGGTCCAGCTCCAGAATCGCTTCCGGGCCGGTTTTACACATATATTCGATGGCATCCTGGTCACCGATGTAGTCGGAACCTTTTACCGTATCGTACATGTGCCATTCCCAGTTATCTTCATGGGAATTACCCAGCGCAACGGTGATACCGCCCTGCGCAGACACAGTGTGGGAACGGGTCGGGAATACTTTAGAGAGCAGCGCACAGGTCTGGCCGCTCTGGGAAATTTGCAGTGCGGCACGCATACCTGCGCCACCCGCACCAATCACAACAGCATCAAATTCTCTGACTGGCAGTTTCATTACACACCCCACACCACAACAAATCCATAAATGACGTAAACCAGCAGAGCAACAACAATAATCAGTTGCAGCGGAAGGCGAATCGCCAGCGGTTTAACGTAATCGGTCAACACCTGCCACATGCCAATCCAGGCATGAATAAGGATGGAGAACAGGGCCAGCAGGGTGAACACTTTGGTGAAGGCCGATCCGAAGAAACCACTCCAGATTTCCCACGTCAGTGTGCCGCTAGTGGCGAAGAAACCGATCATATAGATGATGTAGAGCGTGAGGACGATGGCGGTAGCGCGGACCAAGATGAAGTCATGTACGCCGTTGCGTCCTAATGCGGAGGCGTTGCTTACCATACGAGAACTCCTGCGAGAAGTGAAAGCACGACAGTGATCACAAATGAAATGTTAGCGGTACGTTTACCGGCCTCGAACGTCTCTTCCAGGTAGCCAAAGTCCATCAGCATATGGCGAACGCCGCCAACCACGTGATAGGCCAGCGCGGTCAGAATGCCCCACATGATAAATTTCACGAAGAAGCTGTTCATGATGGCTGAGGCCTGGAGGAATCCTTCAGGAGATGAGAGGCTGGTTCCCAGTAACCACAGCAAGATACCAACCGCCACAAACGTAATCACACCAGAAACACGGTGCAGAATGGACGCTATTGCTGTTACAGGGAATCGGATCGTTTTGAGATCCAGATTGACAGGTCTTTGTTTTTTCACATTTCTTATCATGAATAACGCCCACATGCTGTTCTTATTGTTTCCTTCCTCCGGACTGCGATGCGGGTCAGACAGCGTTCCTTTTCTATAACTGCGCGTCATGCAAAACATTGCTTCCAAATGCTAAAACGACACGTTACAACGCTGGGTGGCTCGGGATTGCAGGGTGTTCCGGAGACCTGGCGGCAGTATAGGCCGTTCACAAAATCATTACAATTAACCTACATACAGTTTGTTGGGTTTTCTCTGGAACAGTGATCGGGGTCACGATAACAACATCTTTTTAATTTTTAATCATCTGATTTGACAAATGTTAAACAATATTGTTACAAACGTCATCAGAAAAGGCATATAATGCGCAAAAGTTATGAGGTCTCTCTTTCACCTGACAAATAGTTATGTAACAGTGTGATGGTATTGACCGAAGTTATCAGGACAGTTATTAGTGATATACAGGTTTGAATAATTCGGACTGCAAAAACGCTGATTTGCTGTTGTTTCACTGATATTTCATTCGTTTACCTGCAAGGCGCCATAGCTCTGTACCCTGGTTTCTCCTCGTGAGCTGAGCGGTAAGCCAAATAACAATCTGGTAACGATGATTAACAGCTGAAAGCAAATCCGGTAAAGCGCAGTCTTAAGCATAAGGCGCTAAGGAGACCGTAAATGGCTGATACAAAGGCAAAACTCACCCTAAATGGTGATGATGCTATTGAACTGGATGTGCTAAAAGGCACGCTCGGTCAGGATGTTATTGATATCCGTACGCTGGGTTCCAAAGGGGTATTCACCTTTGACCCTGGATTCACCTCTACCGCATCTTGCGAATCCAAAATCACCTACATTGACGGTGACGAAGGTATCCTGCTCCATCGCGGCTTCCCCATCGATCAGTTAGCCACCGAATCCAACTATCTGGAAGTGTGCTACATCCTGCTGAACGGCGAAAAACCGACGCAGGCCCAGTACGATGAATTTAAAACCACCGTGACCCGTCACACCATGATCCATGAGCAGATTACCCGTCTGTTCCATGCGTTCCGTCGTGACTCTCATCCGATGGCGGTCATGTGCGGTATTACCGGTGCGCTGGCGGCGTTCTACCACGATTCTCTGGACGTGAATAACCCACGTCACCGTGATATCGCGGCGTTCCGTCTGCTGTCCAAAATGCCTACCATGGCGGCGATGTGTTACAAATACTCTATCGGTCAGCCGTTTGTGTATCCACGCAACGACCTCTCCTACGCAGGTAACTTCCTGCGCATGATGTTCTCCACGCCGTGTGAAGAGTATGAAGTGAACCCGGTGCTGGAACGCGCGATGGACCGTATTCTGATCCTGCACGCTGACCACGAACAAAACGCCTCGACCTCTACCGTCCGTACCGCGGGCTCTTCCGGCGCGAACCCGTTCGCCTGTATCGCTGCGGGCATCGCCTCCCTGTGGGGACCGGCGCACGGCGGCGCGAACGAAGCAGCACTGAAGATGCTGGAAGAGATCAGCTCCGTTGAGCACATTCCTGAGTTCGTGCGCCGCGCGAAAGACAAGAATGACTCCTTCCGTTTGATGGGCTTCGGTCACCGTGTTTACAAAAACTACGACCCGCGCGCGACCGTCATGCGTGAGACCTGCCACGAAGTACTGAAAGAGCTGGGCACCAAAGATGATCTGCTGGAAGTGGCGATGGAGCTGGAACACATCGCGCTGAACGACCCGTACTTCATCGAGAAGAAACTCTACCCGAACGTCGATTTCTACTCTGGCATTATTCTGAAAGCGATGGGCATTCCGTCTTCCATGTTCACCGTAATCTTCGCCATGGCGCGTACCGTGGGCTGGATTGCGCACTGGAACGAAATGCACAGCGAAGGCATGAAAATCGCGCGTCCTCGTCAGCTGTATACCGGCTACGAGCAGCGTGATTTTAAGTCTGACATTAAGCGCTAAAAAACACGCCCGGCGGCGCTTCGCTTGCCGGGCCTACAAGTGCGAGATGTAGGCCGGGTAAGGCGTAGCCACCACCCGGCTTTTTTACATCTGGCACCCAGGACACCAGTAAAACGGCCTGGAAGAGATCGTCGCCTTCTCAATCACCCCGCCGCACCGCTCACACTTTTTACCTGCCCGATGAAACACCTTGAAGCGGAACAGCGCCCCGTGATGCTTGTTCTCATCCACCACGCCGCGCGTGTTGTACGACAGCCGTGGAATATCCAGTAACGCGTACGACAGCGCCTCCAGCTGTTCATCGCTTAGCTGCGACGCTTTGCGCTGCGGCGCCAGCCCCACTTCCCAGAGGATCTCCACCCGCAGGTAGTTTCCCAGCCCCGCCAGAAATGCCTGATCGAGCAACAGCCCGGAAAACTGCCGGTTGCGGAATGTGGCGGATAACAACCGGGCTTTCACATCGCTTGCCGTCAGACGCATGTCGAGCACGTCCGGCCCGACCCGCTGTAAGAACGGATGCGTCAGCAGCTGCTCCGGCGTTAACATTTCGATATCAGAGGCGCTGTAAAGCAGGATCGCCTTATCCGCCGTTTGTAGCCGCACGCGCAGCACGCGGGTCGTTTGCGGCTTCTCGTCCGCCTCCACCACCCGCCAGACGCCGTAAAGCTGATTGTGGCTATATAACGTCAGGTTATGGGAAAAGTGGGTGAGTAACGCTTTGCCGCGCGTTTCAATGTGGGTCACCGTCTGTCCCACCAGCTGCGATTCAAACGGTTTGAGTTGAGGAAAGGCAAACCAGACGTGTGTCAGAGGTTTGCCCTTTATCGCCGCCTCCAGGCTATCCGCCGCGCGGCGGATCTCCGGACCTTCTGGCATGTTATTGTCCTTTCATGATTATTCTGCGCTGACAACAATGCCCTCTTCCGAGAACGCCGCCCGCAGGCGTCGTGCAAACTGGAGCGCATGCTCGCCGTCACCGTGTAAGCACACCGTATCAGCCTGAACGTTTGCCGTTGTACCCTCCGTCGAGGTTACTCGCCCGAAGCGCACCATCTCCAGCGTCTGCGCCAGCGCTTTCCCTTCGTCGGTGATCAGCGCACCGGCCTGCGTACGCGGAACCAGGCTGCCGTCCGGCAGGTATCCCCGATCGGCAAACACTTCCTGCCGCGTAATCAGCCCCAGCCG
Source organism: Enterobacter sp. 301B (assembly GCF_003850715.1). Taxonomy (NCBI): domain Bacteria; kingdom Pseudomonadati; phylum Pseudomonadota; class Gammaproteobacteria; order Enterobacterales; family Enterobacteriaceae; genus Enterobacter; species Enterobacter sp. 301B. The sequence continues at coordinate 244,778 of NZ_PQTC01000005.1, read as the reverse complement.
TTCGCCGGCACGGATAAGCTCGCTGCCCGCCAGGCCCACCAGCACCAGACGCGGATTGCAGTCCCGTACCGCGCGGGCAATGGCGTCTGCCAGCGCCGGATCTTTCGCCGCCTGGTTATAGAGCATGCCGTGCGGCTTGACGTGGCGCATCTCGCCCTTCTCAGCGCGCACTATCGCCTCCAGGGCACCGATCTGGTAGAGCATTTGCGCGTAAACCGTCTCAGGCGGCAGATCCATCGCCGTGCGACCAAAGTTTTCCCGGTCCGGAAAGCTGGGGTGAGCGCCTATCGCCACGCCATTTTTCATGGCATTGCGCACGCTCGCCAGCATGGTCTGCGCATCGCCGGCATGAAACCCACAGGCGATGTTCACCGAGGAGACCAGCGTCATCAGCGCCGCATCGGCGCTGCTGCCCTCCCCCAGATCGGCGTTTAAATCAATCTTTACCATCGAGCCTCCACGCCAGCTGTTCGAGATAACGCTGCTGATCCTGACGGGCTTTCAGCGCCTCCTCCAGCGAACACTGCACAAAATGAATTGGTTGACCGAGAGGAATTTGCGCCAGATGGTAGCGATCCGCTTCAATAATGCAGGCAATACGCGGATATCCTCCCGTGGTTTGCGCATCGTTCATCAGTACGATGGGCTGTCCGTTGCCCGGCACCTGAATCACCCCCGGCAACAGACCATGGGAAAGCAGCTCCCGGTCAGTCGTGCGGGTCAGCGGCTGGCCCTGAAGCCGGTAACCCATGCGGTTACTCTGCGGGCTGATCTTCCATGGCGAGCGCCAGAAAGACTCTTTTGAGGCCTCATCGAACTCATGATATTCCGGCCCCGGCAGGGCGCGGATCAGGTTCCCCCACAACAGCTGCTTCACGCCCTGCGTGGTGGTGAAATGGCGCGCTGATGGCTTAATCGCCAGGCGATCGCCGTCGCGCAGCAGCCGTCCTTCATGTCCGCCCATTCCCGCTTTCTGGTCGGTGCTGGATGAGCCCAGCACCTCCGGCACGTCGATACCTCCCGCCACCGCAAGATAGCTGCGCACGCCGTGCAGAGGACGCTTGAGCGTCAGACGCTGTCCGGCTTTCGCCCGCAGGCGCCAGCCGGTCCACACCGCTTTGCCGTCCAGCGTCGCGTCACAGCCCGCGCCGGTTAAGGCAAACCAGGTTTCCTGACCAAACTCAATCACGCACTGACCCAGCGTAATTTCTAACGCCGCCGTGCTGCCGGCGTTGCCTACCAGCAGGTTGGCAATCTCCAGCGAGGGACGATCAAGCGCACCGCAGTAGCTCACGCCCGACTGACGCAGGCCAAAGCGCCCGGCATCCTGTACCGAGGTGTAAAGCCCTGCGCGAATAAGCGTTAACATATCCCCTCCTTTTGCGGGATAAAGCGCAGGGTATCCCCCGGACGCAGGAGTATGGGCGCGTCCTGGCCTGGTTCAAATAACGGCGTGGACGTGTGCCCGATAAGCTGCCAGCCTCCCGGCGAGGCGAGCGGATAAATTCCCGTTTGCTCACCACCAATCGCCACGCTGCCCGCCGGTACGCTCAGGCGTGGCTCAGCCCGGCGCGACGTATGCAACTGGGGCGATAACCCGCCCAGATAGGGGAAACCCGGCTGAAATCCCAAAAACCAGACGACATAGTCGACTGAGCTATGCAGCTCCACAACCTGCTTCTCCGTTAATCCACAGTGTTCGGCCACGACGCCAAGGTCGGGGCCTCCCTTGCCGCCATAGACAACCGGGATCTCAATCGTCCGCGATTCCGGCTCCAGCGCCTCGCTCTCCTCCCACCAGCGTTGCAGGCGCTCAATGGCATCCAGCGCCCCCGTGTGCGGATCACGCAGCACCACGGTGATATTATTCATACCCGGAATAGCTTCAACCACGCCAGGTAGCTCGGGCAGTCGCTGAGCCAGACGCCAGATACGCTTTTGCGTGGCAAGCGTCACCGGAGGCTCAAGCTCCAGAACTACCGCGGTTTCACCCAGAAGATAACAACGCGCTCGCTGCACTTAACTACCTCTCATCAGGCCGGATTAGGGATATCAATAAACGTCACATCCAGATCGGTATTTTCCGTCAGCCACTCGCTGAGGGCGCGGATGCCGCCACGCTCGGTGGCGTGATGGCCTGCCGCGTAAAAATGCAGGCCTTGTTCACGGGCAGAGTGAATGGTCTGCTCGGAAACCTCGCCGGTAATGAAGGCGTCGACACCGAAACGCGCCGCGCTATCAATAAAGCCCTGGCCGCCGCCGGTGCACCATGCCACGCGCTTCACGGTATCCGGCCCGGTGTCGCCGCACCACAGCGGACGACGCCCCAAGCGTGCTTCGATCCACGATGCCAGCTCCAGACCCGGAACCGGCATCGACAGTTCACCCCACGGCACCAGGGGTTCAATTTCGCCCATCACGGTAATCCCCAGCAGCTGCGCAAGCTGAACGTTATTCCCCAGTTCAGGATGCGCATCGAGCGGCAGGTGATAGCCGTACAGGTTGATGTCATTCGCCAGCAGCGTTTTGAGACGGTTGCGCTTCATGCCGCGAATAATCGGTGATTCGTTTTTCCAGAAATAACCGTGATGGACAATCACCGCGTCGGCTTCCTGACGCACCGCCTCATCCAGCAGCGCCTGGCTTGCCGTTACGCCGGTGATGATTTTTTGCACCGTCTCGCGACCCTCCACCTGCAAGCCATTCGGACCGTAGTCGCTAAACGAGGCGGTGTTGAGTTTTTCGTTAATCAGGCGTTCCAGTTCACTGTTTTTCATCATCATTCTCTCAAACTTTTCGGGCGGTTTCGTACGCCGCCAGCGTGGCGACGCGCGCCTGTTTATGGTCGACAATGGGACGGGGATAGTTCAGGGTAACACGCTGTTTATCCGCCCATGCCCAGGGTTCATGAATGGCTTTGGCGGGGACATCCTTAAGTTCAGGCAGCCAGCGACGGATAAACTCGCCGTCGACGTCAAATCGTTGTCCCTGCGTGGTCGGATTAAAGATCCGAAAATAGGGAGCCGCATCCGTGCCGGTGGAGGCCGCCCACTGCCAGCCGCCATTATTCGCCGCCAGATCGCCATCGATCAGCTGAGAGATAAAATAACGCTCTCCGGTTCGCCAGTCGATAAGCAGATCCTTTACCAGGAAGCTGGCGGTAATCATACGCAGACGGTTATGCATCCACCCGGTTTCATTGAGCTGCCGCATAGCCGCATCAACAATCGGGAAGCCGGTAAGCCCACGCTGCCATGCCTTCAGCAGCTTCTCATTCGACTGCCACTGTACCTTATCGGTCCAACGAATGAAGGGGCGATGTTTACATAAATCAGGATGATACGTCATCAGATGGCGATAAAACTCACGCCAGATCAGTTCGTTCAGCCACACTGCGCCCGCCCCCCCGTCTAACGCCTGAGGCTGTTCCGCCAGTAGCCGATGTAAACACTGGCGCGGGGAGAGCGCGCCCAGCGCTAAACAGGCCGACAGGCGGCTGGTGCCTTCAATCGCTGGAAAATCCCGCCGCGCCTCGTAATCCGCCGCCCCCTGCGCGCAGAACTGACGCAACCGGGCGATAGCCGCTTTCTCGCTGGGGGGGAATACCGTTTCATCATACGACTGCTGGGGATAATTCAGCCTGATGTCCTGCAGATCCGTTATCGTTTCCCCTCTTATGGCCGGGGCGGGAACGCATTCTGGCAGCCCCTCTTTCAGGCGTTTGATAAAAGCATTTTTAAACGGCGTGAAAACTTTATACATTTCGTGACTGCCGGTCATCACGCTGCCCGGTGCGAGCATCACGCTGTCATCAAAGCCTTCACAGACCACGCCCGTAAGGTTTTTCTCCAGCTGACGATCCCGCTGCTGCTCGTTAAATTCATACTGGTAGTTGTAAAAAAGACGCGTTACCGCGTGCTGCTTACAGATTGCCTGCACCATCTCAAGCTGTGCGGCAAAATCATGGGCCTCTTTATAGATCAGCGGAATGCCTTTTTCGGCCAGTGAATGTTGCAGGTCATTCAGATACGCGCTGAGTAATGCCGCTTGCCGGGGCGCCATGTCATGCTGCTGCCACTGTTCAGGCGTGGCGATAAACAGGGCCAGCACATTCGCGTCTTTAGCGCGGCAGGCGGCCGCGAGAGCGAAGTTGTCGTGAATGCGTAAATCCGCGCGAAACCAAACCAGATGGGTGGGCATAAAACTCCAGGCAATTGTCCATTATGTCCGTAAGGGCATGCCGTAAAAGGAAAAAGGCATGCATTGAACTACTTTGCCATGAAGTGTAGACGGGATGAAATAAAAAAGGCCGCCCGAGGCGGCCTTAACGCTACTTGTCCTGCGCTATCGGGGTAAAGGCAATAAACACATCCGGTTTATCACTCTTTACAACGAGTGCGCTGGCGACAATGAACGCGATGCATAAATAGCGTTTCACTATGCGGTCCCTGCTGCTAACCGCTCCACCTATCACCACCGGTGATAAATCGGTGGACACAAGCCCGGGTAGGCGGGCTGCTTTACGGCTATGGATACACATTTCCCAGGACCGATGCCCATTTGCGAGATGGCGGAAAGGGACGTGGCATCATAATTAACACCAACGCCAAAAGTAAGTTATTTCAGTAAAATTAGGAATTTATAAAGGTGAAGTGGATTGCGAACTTTTTAAAGAAGGGTATGATAAAAATCCCGGGTAGGGGCTGCAAGATTACCCAACGGACCGCGAATCCCGAGGGACAAAAAAACCGCCACTTTGCTGTAGGCGGTTTTTTTATGGCTACGATGTCACACCGTATCAGTAGAAATCGCAGGTTGCTTTCTCGGCCTGATCCATCCACACCGGCTTTTCGCTGGTTTTCGCCCAGACGCGGTGCAGATAGCTGTAAAAACGTGCGCGATCTTTCCAGAACAGCATCACCGGCAGGGCCAGCACGCCAGCCACTACGGCGAAAGTGCGACGCATGAACACGATATGAGCCGGATACTCTTTATAAAGATCCATATTTTTCTCCCCTGTAGTTGGCCGGAAACCGTCTCCGGAAAATGTGAAATCTGTGACCTGGTTAAAATAATACCGCTTTGTTTGTAATTTTACTACTCATCCGACCACTTATTTTCATCCATTTCGTGAATATTTACATTCACGCCTGTAATTAAGTTACAAAAAAGTTAACAGTTTACTTAACAATAGTTAAATTGTGGTCTTTCCCATTTTTATACTTTTTTTACACCTGCCCTTCTGATTTTTGCGAAATCTTTGCGCCACAAATCCTACCGTTTGTACAACAACAAAAGTCACCCGGAGGTGGAGTGTGAGTGCAGGTCTGATTGCCGGCATCGTGCTGGTGTTCCTGTTATTGGGTTATCTGATTTATGCCCTGATTAATGCGGAGGCATTCTGATGGCTGCTCAGGCGTTTTTGCTTATTGCCAGCTTTTTACTGCTGCTGTTTGTGCTCGCCAGGCCGCTGGGAACAGCGCTGGCACGGCTGATAAATAACGTGCCACTGCCGGGTACGCGAAAAATTGAAAACGTGCTCTGGCGCATTTCAGGTATCAGCGACCGCGAAATGAGCTGGGGCCAGTACCTGATGGCGATACTGCTTCTGAATATCGTGGGGCTTATTGCCCTCTTTACGCTGCTCATGCTCCAGGGCAATTTGCCGTTGAATCCGCAGCAGTTACCAGGTTTATCCTGGCATCTGGCGCTGAACACGGCGGTCAGCTTTGTCACCAATACCAACTGGCAGTCTTACGCCGGTGAAACCACGCTCAGCTACTTCAGCCAGATGGCCGGGTTAACCGTGCAAAACTTTCTGTCTGCAGCCAGCGGTATCGCGGTGATCTTCGCCCTGACGCGCGCGTTTGCCCGTCAGAATGTCAGCACGCTCGGCAACGCGTGGGTTGATGTCACGCGCATCACCCTTTGGATCCTGGTGCCTGTTGCGCTGATTATTGCCCTGTTCTTTATACAGCAAGGCACTCTGCAAAACCTGCTGCCTTATACCCCTTACACCTCGCTTGAAGGGGGCAGGGAACTCCTGCCAATGGGGCCAGTGGCGTCGCAGGAAGCAATCAAGATGCTGGGCACCAACGGGGGCGGCTTCTTCAACGCCAACTCATCGCATCCGTTTGAAAACCCAACGGCATTAACCAATTTTGTACAGATGCTGGCGATATTCCTGATCCCCGCCGCGCTCTGCTTCGCCTTTGGCGATGTGGTTAACGATCGCCGCCAGGGCCGTACGCTGCTGTGGGCCATGTCGTTAATCTTCGTGGTCTGCGTTGCACTGGTGATGTGGGCCGAATGGAACGGCAACAGCCATTTCATGCAGCTGGGGGCTAACAGCAATATCAACCTGGAAGGCAAAGAGAGCCGCTTCGGTATTCTTGCCAGCAGCCTCTACGCGGTGGTCACCACGGCGGCCTCCTGCGGGGCGGTGAACGCCATGCACGACTCTTTCACCGCGCTTGGCGGCATGATCCCGATGTGGCTGATGCAGATTGGCGAGGTAGTCTTCGGTGGGGTCGGTTCGGGGCTGTACGGCATGCTGTTGTTCGTTCTGCTCGCCGTGTTTATCGCCGGGCTGATGATCGGCCGCACGCCGGAATATCTCGGCAAAAAAATCGACGTCCGCGAAATGAAATTAACCGCGCTGGCAATCCTGGTCACCCCCGCCCTTGTGCTGCTCGGTACCGCGCTGGCGCTGATGACCGACGCCGGGCGCAGCGGCATCTTTAACCCGGGCATTCACGGCTTTAGCGAAGTGCTTTACGCCGTTTCGTCTGCCGCAAACAACAACGGCAGCGCCTTTGCAGGGTTAAGTGCCAACTCACCGTTCTGGAACTGTCTGCTGGCGTTCTGCATGTTCTTCGGTCGTTTCGGCGTGATTATTCCCGTCATGGCGATCGCCGGAACACTGGTGAATAAGAAGATCCAGCCGACCACTACCGGTACGTTACCGACTCACGGCGCGCTGTTCGTCGGCCTGCTGATTGGCACCGTTCTGCTGGTAGGTGCCTTGACCTTTATCCCCGCCCTCGCGTTAGGCCCGGTTGCGGAATATCTCTCTTTACGCTGATTTTGCGGAGAATTTGTCATGAGTCGTAAACAACTGGCCCTGCTCGAACCAACCTTAGTTCGTCAGGCCCTCATGGATGCGGTAAAAAAACTGAGCCCGCGCGTGCAGTGGCACAACCCGGTGATGTTTATTGTCTGGACTGGAAGTTTACTCACCACCGCATTGGCGATTGCCATGGGAACGGGACACCTTTCAGGAAATGCAACCTTTACCGGCGCCATCAGCCTGTGGCTGTGGTTTACCGTGCTGTTCGCCAACTTTGCCGAAGCGCTGGCGGAAGGCCGCAGTAAGGCGCAGGCCAACAGTCTGAAAGGGGTCAAAAAAACCGCCTTTGCGCGCAAATTACGCGAACCTAAATACGGCGCGCAGATGGACCACGTTCCGGCGGATGAACTGCGCAAAGGTGACGTGGTGCTGGTGGAAGCCGGGGACATCATCCCCTGCGACGGGGAGGTAATTGAGGGCGGCGCGTCGGTAGACGAAAGCGCTATTACCGGGGAATCCGCGCCCGTGATCCGTGAGTCGGGCGGAGATTTCGCCTCAGTTACCGGCGGAACGCGCATTCTTTCCGACTGGCTGGTGATCCAGTGCAGCGTTAACCCGGGCGAAACCTTTCTCGACCGGATGATCGCCATGGTGGAAGGCGCACAGCGTCGTAAAACGCCGAACGAGATCGCCCTGACCATTCTGCTGGTGGCGCTCACCATTGTGTTCCTGCTGGCAACGGCGACCCTGTGGCCCTTCTCTGCCTACGGCGGTACAGCGGTCAGCATCACCGTACTGATCGCCCTGCTGGTCTGTCTGATCCCCACCACTATCGGCGGCCTGCTTTCCGCGATTGGCGTGGCGGGGATGAGCCGTATGCTGGGCGCGAACGTCATCGCCACCAGCGGACGCGCCGTTGAAGCGGCGGGTGACGTAGACGTACTGCTGCTGGATAAAACCGGGACCATCACCCTGGGTAATCGTCAGGCCTCTGACTTTTTACCTGCTCCCGGCGTGGATGAAAAAACGCTGGCCGACGCGGCGCAGCTTTCTTCGCTGGCCGATGAGACGCCGGAAGGTCGCAGTATCGTGATCCTCGCCAAGCAGCGCTTTAACCTGCGCCAGCGCGACGTACAAAGCCTGCACGCCACGTTCGTGCCCTTTACGGCGCAAACCCGCATGAGTGGAATTAACATTCAGGACCGGATGATCCGTAAAGGGTCCGTTGATGCCATTCGCCGTCATATTGAAGCCAATAATGGACATTTCCCTCCGGAAGTCGACCACCTGGTGGAAAGCGTGGCGCGTCAGGGGGCAACCCCGCTGGTGGTGGCGGAAGGTGCAAGCGTTCTGGGGGTTATCGCCCTGAAGGATATCGTTAAAGGCGGTATAAAAGAGCGTTTCGCCCAGATGCGTAAGATGGGCATTAAAACGGTGATGATCACCGGGGATAACCGTCTGACTGCGGCGGCCATTGCCGCCGAAGCGGGCGTGGATGATTTCCTTTCCGAAGCGACACCGGAAGCGAAGCTGGCACTCATTCGCCAGTATCAGGCGGAAGGTCGTCTGGTGGCGATGACCGGCGACGGCACCAACGACGCCCCGGCGCTGGCGCAGGCCGACGTGGCGGTGGCGATGAACTCCGGTACCCAGGCGGCAAAAGAGGCGGGCAACATGGTGGATCTCGACTCGAACCCGACCAAGCTGATCGAAGTGGTGCATATCGGGAAGCAGATGCTGATGACGCGCGGCTCGCTGACCACGTTCAGTATCGCCAACGACGTGGCGAAGTATTTCGCCATAATCCCGGCGGCCTTTGCGGCAACCTATCCGCAGCTGAATGCCCTGAACGTAATGCACCTGCACTCTCCAGCCTCGGCCATTTTGAGCGCGGTGATCTTCAACGCGCTGATTATTGTCTTTCTTATTCCTCTGGCGCTGAAAGGGGTGAGCTATAAGCCATTGACGGCCGCCGCCATGCTGCGCCGTAACCTTTGGATTTACGGTCTGGGTGGGCTGGTGGTGCCCTTTATTGGAATCAAGGTTATCGACATGTTGTTAACGCTGTTCGGGCTGGTTTAAAAGGTGAATCTCATGACGATGTTACGTCCCGCTATACTGTTGTTTATTCTGCTGTCTCTGATTACCGGCGGGCTTTACCCGCTGATGACAACCGCGCTGGGCCAGTGGTGGTTTGAGGACCAGGCCAACGGCTCGCTGATTATCCAGAACGGTGAAAACCGTGGCTCGCGTCTGATTGGGCAAAACTTTACGGACCCGCGCTACTTCCAGGGACGCCCTTCCGCCACTGCGGAAAGCCCGTATAATCCAATGGCCTCCGGCGGCAGCAATCTGGCTGGCAGTAATCCTGACCTGGACAAAGCCGTTGCTGAACGCGTTGCCGCCCTGCGCGCCGCGAATCCGCAGGCCAGCCGTGAGGTGCCGGTTGAGCTGGTCACCGCCTCCGCGAGCGGGCTGGATTACAGCCTGACGCCGGACGCAGCGGCGTGGCAGATCCCACGCGTGGCCGCCGCCCGTCAGCTGACCGTCGAGCAGGTGAGCCAGCTGGTTGCAGAACATACGCAAAAGCCGCTGGTCAGCTTCATCGGCATGCCGGTAGTGAACATTGTTGAGCTGAATCTGGCGCTGGATGCGCTAAGGAAGAATTAAATGACCGATGAGCCCATGCGCCCGGATCCGGACAGGCTGCTTGAACAAACGGCTGAAGCCCACCGCGGCAAGCTGAAAATTTTCTTCGGCGCCTGCGCGGGCGTCGGGAAAACCTTCGCCATGCTGACGGAAGCCCAGCGGCTTCGGGCGCAGGGGCTTGATATTCTCATCGGCGTGGTGGAAACCCACGGTCGCAAAGAGACGGCGGCGCTGCTGACGGGGCTGGCGACGCAGCCGCCCCAGCGTATCAGCCATCGCGGTCGGCTGGTGACGGAGTTCGATCTTGATGCCGCCCTCGCCCGCCGCCCCGCGCTGATCCTGATGGACGAACTGGCGCACAGCAACGCGCCTGGCTCACGCCACCCGAAGCGCTGGCAGGATGTTGAGGAGCTGCTTGAAGCCGGCATCGACGTCTTCACTACGGTGAATGTTCAGCATCTGGAAAGCCTGAACGACGTGGTAAGCGGGGTAACCGGTATCCAGGTGCGGGAAACCGTCCCCGATCCGTTTTTTGATTCTGCCGATGAAGTCGTACTGGTTGACCTGCCGCCTGACGATCTGCGCCAGCGCCTGCACGAAGGCAAGGTGTATATTGCCGGCCAGGCCGAACGCGCCATCGAACATTTTTTCCGCAAAGGAAACCTGATTGCCCTGCGCGAGCTGGCCCTGCGCCGCACCGCCGATCGCGTGGATGACCAGATGCGCGCCTGGCGAGACCTGCAGGGGCGGGAGCGCGTCTGGCACACGCGTGACGCCATTCTGTTATGCATTGGTCACGGCAGCGGCAATGAAAAACTGGTCCGCACCGCCGCCCGGCTTGCGGCGAAGTTTGGCAGCGTCTGGCACGCGGTGTATGTCGAAACGCCACAGCTTCACGGCCTGCCGGAAAATCAGCGTCGCGCCATTTTGAGCGCGCTGCGGCTGGCGCAGGAGCTGGGTGCCGAAACCGCAACCCTGTCCGATCCGCAGGAAGATAAAGCCATTCTGCGCTACGCGCGCGAGCATAACCTGGGCAAGATTGTCATTGGACGTCGCCAGCATCGCCGCTGGTTTAGCCGCGAATCTTTTGCCGACAGGCTGGCACGCCGCGCGCCGGATCTGGATTTAGTCATCGTCGCGCTGGATGACAAGCCCGCCCCCCTGCCCGGCCGTACGCCGGACGCACGCACCTTTGGCGATAAATGGCGCGTCCAGATCCGGGGCTGCCTGGTGGCCGTGGTCCTTTGCGCCCTGATTACGGTGATTGCCAGCCAGTGGCTAATCGCCTTCGATGCCGCCAATCTGGTCATGATTTATCTGCTGGGCGTCGTTGTGGTCGCGCTCTTTTATGGCCGCTGGCCGTCGGTGCTGGCAACGGTGATCAACGTCATCAGCTTCGACCTCTTTTTTATCGCTCCGCGCGGGACGCTTGCTGTCTCGGACGTGCAGTACATTCTGACCTTTGCCGTGATGCTTACCGTCGGGCTGGTGATCGGGAATCTGACGGCAGGCGTGCGCTACCAGGCACGCATTGCCCGCTATCGCGAGCAGCGCACCCGCCATCTGTATGAGATGTCAAAATCGCTGGCGGTCGGCCGCACGCAGCAGGATATCGTCCAGACCAGCGAGCAGTTTATCCGTTCGACCTTTCATGCCAGTAACCTGATTTTGCTCCCCGACGAGCAGGGGCGCCTTCGCCCGCTGACCTCCCCTTCGGGGATGACGCCCTGGGATGAAGCGATTGCACGCTGGAGCTTTGATAAGGGTTTACCTGCCGGTGCTGGCACCGACACTCTGCCCGGGGTGCCTTACCAGATCCTGCCGCTGCGCAGCGCGGATAAAAATCACGGGCTGGTCATCGTCGAGCCGTCTAACCTGCGTCAGCTGATGATCCCCGAGCAGCAGCGCCTGCTGGAAACCTTCACCCTGCTGGTCGCCAGCGCCCTTGAACGGCTGGCGCTCACCGCCAGCGAAGAGCAGGCGCGGCTGGCAAGCGAGCGCGAAAGTATTCGCAATTCGCTGCTGGCAGCGCTGTCTCACGATTTGCGCACCCCGCTTACCGTGCTGTTTGGCCAGTCCGAAATTCTGACGCTGGATCTGGCGGCGGAAGGATCAAAACATGCGATGCAGGCCAGCGAAATTCGTCAGCACGTGCTAAATACCACGCGTCTGGTGAACAACCTGCTGGACATGGCGCGCATTCAGTCCGGCGGGTTTAACCTCAAAAAAGAGTGGCTCACCCTTGAGGAGGTTGTCGGCAGTGCGCTGAAGATGCTGGAGCCGGGTCTCGGCGGGCGCCATATCGAGCTGGACATGCCGGAACCCCTGACGTTAATCCATGTGGATGGCCCGCTGTTTGAGCGCGTGCTGATTAATCTTCTGGAAAATGCCGCTAAATACGCCGGGGCAAAGGCCCGGCTGGGGATTGCTGCCAGGGTGGATAAACGTGTGCTGCGGCTCGACGTCTGGGATAACGGGCCGGGTATTCCGGCCGGCCAGGAGCGCGCCATATTCGAAAAATTTGCGCGCGGTAATAAGGAATCCGCCATTCCGGGCGTTGGGCTGGGTCTGGCGATCTGCCAGGCGATTGTCGACGTGCATGGTGGCACCATTTCCGCAGAGAACCGCCCGGAAGGTGGGGCACGCTTTTGTGTTACACTTCCTCTTGAAACCCCACCAGAACTTGATGAATTACCAGAGGATTTGTGATTAACGTTCTGATTGTTGAAGATGAGCTCGCTATCAGCCGATTTCTGCGTACCGCGCTGGAAGGCGACGGCTTGCGCGTGCATGAAGCCGGTACGCTTCAACGGGGGTTAATTGAAGCCGCCACCCGCAAGCCAGATCTGGTGATCCTGGATCTGGGACTTCCGGATGGCGACGGCATCGATTTTATTCGTGAGGTGCGTCAGTGGAGCCAGATGCCCATTCTGGTGCTCTCTGCCCGCACCGAAGAGACGGATAAAATCGCCGCGCTGGATGCCGGAGCGGATGATTATCTGATCAAACCGTTTGGCATTGGCGAGTTACAGGCCCGGCTTCGTGTGGCGCTGCGTCGACACAGTGCCACCACTCCTTCTGAACCGGTGTACGTCTTTGGCGATATCCGCGTCGATCTTGCCGCCCGCCGCATCGTGCGAGGGGAAGAAGAGATCCACCTTACGCCTATCGAGTTTCGTCTGCTGGCCGTGTTGCTCAGTAACCACGGAAAAGTGTTAACGCAGCGACAGCTGTTAAGCCAGGTCTGGGGACCGAATGCTGTCGAACATAGTCACTATTTACGCATTTATATGGGACACCTTCGCCAGAAACTTGAAGCCGATCCCGCGCGTCCTCGTCATTTATTAACAGAAACCGGTATCGGATATCGGTTTATGATCTGAATAAGTATTCACTTTAATTTTAAATAAAGAACACACCAGCCTGAATATAGCCATGAAAATAACGACGAGATTATTTTCATGCCTATATTCTCCCTCACTAAACATAATTAGAACACCAATTTAACACCAAACCAACAAAACAGCATTTTGATCTGCGTTATTCACTCAAAACGACTAATTATTTCTGAAATGATCGGTTATTGGTGATCTGTTTCACAGTTAATCCCTTTTTCCTGGATAAAATGACCGTGCTTTCAATTACTGAAAGGAAAATGAACATGGAAAACAATAATCGTTTAATGCCCCATATAAGGCGGACAACACATATCATGATGTTTGCCCACCGAAACTGTTTTGACTTTCATCTCTTTAACGCCCGGTAGTCCTTCGACTTCTGGCGCATCTGCTTACAGGTTATCCTGAAAAACGCTATTTTACAGGCTGTTGCCTGTGAACACCTGCGCTCATTCCTTGTGATTCAGATTCTCCGCAACCGGGCGGACTGAATTCTACTCAGCAAAAAAGCAATTAACTGATTTCGTATCAGCGGACACGCTTTGCTTTTTTTCCGGAAAAAATCGATTTCTTTACCGCAAGAAGTCGAGGGACCCATATTGCCTGAAATAAAGAGATAAAGATGAAAACGTTAAAAATTGCCGTCAGCCGTGCCTGCCCTGAATGCTTTACCACTTCGCGCGAGATCGTGGATATCACCGCATCGGATTATACTGATGTGGCAGCCGTGGTTCTGGCCGTCAGTGATATTTTCAATGGCGCCATAGAAGAAATAGAAGCCACGGGATTCGGTATTCCGGTGTTTATTGCCACGCATAAAGAAGAAAGGGTTCCGGCTGAATTTTTGTCGCGTATTCACGGCGTTTTTGAGTACTCCGACACCAGCAATGCGTACTACGGACGCCAGCTTGAAGCGGCTGCGCAGAAGTACGAAACCCAGCTCCGTCCGCCGTTCTTCCGCGCGCTGGTCGATTACGTCCAGCAGGGGAACAGCGCGTTTGACTGCCCCGGACATCAGGGAGGCCAGTTCTTCCGCCGCCATCCGGCCGGAAACCAGTTTGTCGATTTCTTTGGCGAAACGCTTTTCCGCGCCGATCTGTGCAATGCCGACGTGGCAATGGGCGATCTGCTGATCCATGAAGGTGCGCCATGCATCGCCCAACAGCATGCGGCAAAAGTCTTTAATGCGGATAAAACCTACTTCGTGCTGAACGGCACCTCCTCTTCCAATAAGGTGGTGCTCAATGCCCTGCTCACGCCAGGCGATCTGGTGCTGTTCGATCGCAATAACCATAAATCTAACCACCACGGGGCGCTGTTACAGGCGGGAGCGACGCCGGTGTATCTGGAAACAGCGCGCAACCCGTACGGGTTTATCGGCGGTATTGACGCACACTGTTTCGACGAGAGTTACCTGCGGGAACTGGTGTCAGAGGTCGCGCCTGGTCGCGCGCGGGATGAACGTCCCTTCCGTCTGGCGGTGATCCAGCTGGGCACCTACGACGGTACCATTTATAACGCCCGTCAGGTGGTGGATAAGATTGGTCACCTGTGCGATTACATCCTGTTTGACTCCGCCTGGGTGGGTTACGAGCAGTTTATCCCGATGATGGCCGACTGCTCGCCGCTGCTGCTGGAGCTGAACGAAAACGATCCGGGCATTCTGGTTACCCAATCGGTGCATAAGCAGCAGGCGGGCTTCTCGCAAACCTCGCAAATCCATAAGAAGGACAGCCACATAAAAGGCCAGCCGCGCTATGTTCCGCATAAGCGCCTCAACAACGCCTTTATGATGCACGCCTCCACCAGCCCGTTTTATCCGCTGTTTGCCGCCCTGGATATCAACGCCCGCATGCACGACGGGCAAAGTGGGCGCAACATGTGGATGGACTGCGTGGTGACGGGTATCGAAGCGCGAAAACTGATCCTTCAGAACTGTCAGTTTATTCGCCCGTTCGTGCCGGAGATGGTGGATGGCCGTCCGTGGGAAAGCTGGGATACGGCGGAGATCGCCACCGATCTGCGCTTCTTCCATTTCGTTCCGGGCGAACGCTGGCACGCCTTTGAGGGATATGCCGAGCATCAGTATTTTATTGATCCCTGCAAACTGCTGCTGACCACGCCAGGCATCAACGCCTGCACCGGCGAGTATGATGATTTCGGCGTGCCCGCCACCATCCTCGCCAACTTCCTGCGTGAAAACGGCATCGTGCCGGAAAAATGCGACCTCAATTCCATTCTGTTCCTGCTCACCCCGGCGGAGGACATGGGCAAATTGCAGCAGCTCGTCGCCCAGCTGGTGCGCTTCGAAAAACTGCTCCAGAGCGATGTGCCGCTGAAAGAGGTTCTGCCCTCTCTTTATAAGCAACATCCGGAACGTTATGCGGATTATTCCCTGCGTCAGATTTGTCAGGAGATGCACGACCTCTACGCCCGCCATAACGTGAAGCAGTTGCAGAAAGAGATGTTCCGCAAGTCTCACTTCCCGCGCGTCATGATGAACCCGCAGGAGGCGAACTATGCCTATCTGCGCGGTGAGGTCGAGCTGGTGTCACTGCGCGACGCGGAAGGCCGTATCGCCGCGGAAGGCGCGCTGCCTTACCCACCGGGGGTGTTGTGCGTGGTTCCGGGGGAAGTCTGGGGCGGTTCCGTGCTGCGCTATTTCGCCGCGCTGGAAGACGGGATCAATCTGCTGCCGGGCTTTGCGCCGGAGTTACAGGGGGTTTACGTCGAGGAGTGTGACGGGCGCAAACAGGTGCGCTGCTACGTCATTAAACAACCCGCCGCTCAGCCGTCTCTGCTGAAGGGAGAAAAATTATGAGTAAGTCCAACAAGATGGGCGTGGTACAACTCACTATCCTCACCATGGTGAATATGATGGGGTCCGGGATCATCATGCTGCCCACCAAGCTCGCTGAAGTGGGGACGATTTCGATTATCTCCTGGCTGGTAACGGCAGTCGGCTCAATGGCGCTGGCGTGGGCGTTTGCCAAGTGCGGGATGTTCAGCCGTAAGTCTGGCGGCATGGGCGGCTATGCCGAATATGCGTTTGGCAAGTCGGGCAACTTTATGGCCAACTACACCTACGGCGTGTCGCTGCTGATCGCCAACGTGGCGATTGCCATTTCCGCTGTCGGTTACGGTACGGAGCTGTTTGGCGCGACGCTGACCCCGGTGCAGATTGGGCTGGCGACCATCGGCGTGCTGTGGATCTGCACCGTCGCCAACTTTGGCGGCGCGCGCATCACCGGACAACTCAGCAGCATCACCGTCTGGGGCGTGATCATTCCGGTTGTCGGTCTGTGCATCATCGGCTGGTTCTGGTTCAGCCCGACGCTGTACGCCAATTCCTGGAACCCGCATCACGTACCGTTCTTCACCGCCGTGGGATCATCCATCGCCATGACGCTATGGGCTTTCCTCGGGCTGGAGTCAGCCTGTGCGAATGCGGAAGTGGTGGAAAACCCGGAAAAGAACGTGCCGATCGCGGTACTCGGCGGGACGCTGGGGGCGGCGGTGATCTATATCGTCTCAACCAACGTGATTGCGGGAATTGTGCCCAACATGGATCTCGCCAACTCCACGGCGCCGTTCGGGCTGGCGTTTGCGCAGATGTTTACGCCAGAGGTAGGGAAAGTGATCATGGGACTGATGGTGATGTCCTGCTGCGGCTCGCTGCTGGGCTGGCAGTTCACCATCGCCCAGGTATTCAAATCCTCCGCTGACGAAGGTTATTTCCCGAAAATCTTCTCCCGCGTCACCAAAGCGGATGCGCCGGTACAGGGTATGCTGGCGATTGTGATTTTCCAGAGCGGTTTGTCGCTGATGACCATCAGCCCGTCACTGAACAGCCAGTTTAACGTGCTGGTCAACCTGGCGGTGGTGACGAACATCATTCCGTACATTCTGTCGATGGCGGCACTGGTGATTATTCAGAAGGTGGCGAAGGTGGATCCGCGCAAAGCCCGGGCGGCCAATATCGTGGCGCTGATTGGGGCGATTTACAGCTTCTATGCGCTCTACTCGTCCGGTCAGGAGGCGATGCTGTATGGCGCGATGGTGACCTTTATGGGCTGGACGCTGTACGGTCTGGTATCGCCGAGATTTGAACTGAAGAATAAGCATAGTTAAAAAAGAAGCCCGGTGGCGCTAACGCTTACCGGGCCTACGAGATCAATGTTTTCTCCCTCTCCCTGTGGGAGAGGGCCGGGGTGAGGGCATCAGCCCGCACCAGACACCACTTACGCGTTTTTCAGCACTTCGCTGACAATCTCTACCGCTTCTTTCTCAATCTGCTGGCGGTGCTCAGCGCCGAGGAAGCTTTCGCAATAGATTTTGTACGCATCTTCCGTACCGGATGGACGCGCGGCGAACCAGCCGTTTTCGGTCATCACTTTCAGGCCGCCGATGGATGCGCCGTTACCCGGTGCCGCCGTCAGACGCGCGGTGATCGGGTCACCTGCCAGGGTGCTTGCGCTGACCATCTCCGGAGAGAGTTTGGACAGAGCGGCTTTCTGAGCAGAGGTCGCGCCAGCCTGAATACGGTTATAGCTTGGCGCACCAAAGCGTGCTGCCAGGTCGTTGTAATGTTCCTGCGGGTTCTTACCGGTAACCGCGGTGATTTCCGCCGCCAGCAGGCACATGATGATGCCGTCTTTATCGGTTGACCATGGGGTGCCGTCGAAGCGCAGGAAGGATGCCCCCGCGCTCTCTTCACCACCAAAGCCGAAGCTGCCGTCGTGCAGACCGTCAACAAACCACTTGAAGCCCACCGGCACTTCCACCAGCTTGCGGCCCAGCGCATCGACCACACGGTCAATCATGGCAGAAGAGACCAGCGTTTTACCCACCGCAACCTCTTTGCCCCACTGCGGACGGTGCTGGAAGAGATAGTTAATCGCAACAGCCAGGTAGTGGTTCGGGTTCATCAGCCCAGCCGGGGTGACGATACCGTGACGGTCGTAGTCCGGGTCGTTGGCAAACGCCAGATCGAACTTGTCGCGCAGCGCCAGCAGGCCCGCCATCGCGCATTCGGAGGAGCAGTCCATACGGATCGCGCCGTCTTTGTCCAGGTGCATAAAGCGGAAGGTCTGATCGACGTGATCGTTCACGATGGTCAGATCCAGCTTGTAGTGATCGGCAATGCGTTTCCAGTATTCAATACCGGAGCCGCCCAGCGGATCCACGCCCAGCTTCAGACCGGCTTTCTGGATAGCGGCCATATCGACGATATCCGCCAGCCCTTCCACGAACGGCTGCACCAGATCCTGCTCTTTCACGTGGCCGGACGCCATGGCTTCATCCAGCGAGATGCGCTTCACGCCGTTCAGACCGTTAGCCAGTAACGCGTTGGCGCGATCTTCCACCACTTTCGTGACGTTGGTATCCGCCGGGCCACCGTTAGGTGGGTTGTACTTGATGCCGCCATCTTCCGGTGGGTTGTGGGACGGGGTGATCACAATACCGTCCGCCTGCGCGCCACCTTTTTTGTTATGTACCAGAATAGCGTTAGAAACCGCAGGCGTTGGCGTGAAACCGTTGTTCTCCTGAACAATCACGTCTACGCCGTTTGCCGCCAGTACTTCCAGCACGGAGATAAAGGCAGGTTCAGACAGGGCGTGGGTATCTTTCCCAACATAGCACGGACCGGTGACGCCATTTTTGGCGCGCTCTTCCGCGATGGCCTGAGCAATGGCCAGAATGTGCGGTTCGTTAAAGCTATGGCGCGCCGCGCTGCCGCGGTGGCCAGATGTACCAAACTTCACTGCGTGTTCTGCGTTGCCCACCACCGGCTTCAGCACGTAGTACTGCGCGGTCAGTTGAGCGACGTTAATCAAATCGCGTTGTTGTGCAGGTTGTCCTGCACGGCTGTGATTTGCCATTGCCTGGTCCTTCTGATGCAAGGGTTAAATTGTACCGCAAACCTTTTCGATCAATTCCGCCGGGAACTGCATGGACTGCATGATATGTTCGATCATGCTGCACTTGCGGCCCGTATTGGTATTGGTGATCACCCAGTATGGCGTACCGGGAACATGTTTGGGTTTGGTTTGGTTGCCATTTTGCAGCAGGGTATGCTCGTCACCTGCGAAGTAAACGCGCGTGCGACCGTGCAGCGACTCTGTCGCTTCTGCAAATGCGTTGTTATCCAGTGAGTAAAGTGTAGACAGCACCAGCATAAAGCGGTTAACCGCCTTTTTCTGCTCTGCATATTCATCGGACAGCAGCAGCTCGCGCATCGCGCGCACTTTGTCTTTTGCCGGCATGACGGCAGGTTTTACTTGTGCAACAACGCTCGGCTGAGACACAACATCTTTTGTGACAGGAGTGGGCTGTGAGGCGGCGGAAATTTTAAGCATGCGCCGTAAAATGTCGGACGCGCTCTCCCCAATATGCCGCGTCTGGCTGGCAATATACTGATAGAGTTCGTCATCAACTTCGATTGTTTTCATCTTAATCCAGTGCGATATCTTATCTGAATACAAGTCGTTGAGATTATAAGGTCTAATCCCAACAGCGGATAGCGTCAAACCAGGTTGGCGGCAAAAGTCAGATTAAACTGGATCCTTGCCCCCGGGCGGCAGAATGGTCAACATGATACCCTAACCTGACAAACCTAAAAAAAGAACTTTGCCATGAAATTGAATACCCGAGCGCAAACTGCACAATCGCCGAACAATAATTCTCCCATCGTACTGGTTCACGGCCTGTTTGGTAGTCTGGATAACCTGGGCGTGCTGGCGCGCGATTTAGTGACCGATCACGAGATCCTCCAGGTTGATATGCGCAATCACGGTCTTTCAGGGCGCTCTGAGGAGATGACCTACGCAGCCATGGCGCAGGATCTGCGGGACACCCTCGATGCGAATAATATCCAGAAAGCGACGCTCATCGGGCATTCAATGGGCGGTAAAGCGGTGATGGCGCTTACAGCGCTGGCCCCTGAGCGAATTTCCGGTCTGGTGGTCATTGACGTTGCGCCCGTCAATTACGACGTTCGCCGTCACGATGAGATTTTCGCTGCGATCAATGCTGTGACAGAGTCAGGCGTCTCCACACGCCAGCAGGCGGCAGCCGTTATGCGCGAGCATCTCGATGAAGAAGGCGTGGTCCAGTTCCTGCTGAAATCCTTTGTTGACGGACAATGGCGCTTTAACGTCCCGGTACTGTGGGATCAGTATTCGCATATTGTGGGGTGGGAAAATGTCCCCGCCTGGCCGCACCCTACCCTCTTTATTCGCGGCGGCAACTCCCCTTACGTCACTGACGCGTACCGTGACACGCTGCTGGCGCAATTTCCGCAGGCTCGCGCTCACGTCATCGCCGGTGCCGGGCACTGGGTCCACGCGGAAAAACCGGATGCGGTCCTGCGCGCCATTCGCCGCTATCTTACTGATACAGCGAATTGATTAAAAAGCCAGCGACCGGAAGACGCCGGGCTTCCAGTCGTTGGCGTGTGGATTTGGGTGATGTATGATGGCGCGCTTATCGCCCGGGCATTAGCAGGGCGGCGTGTTTCCCCCGAAGTCTCAGAATCATGGCCAAAGAACAAACGGACCGTACGACACTAGATCTGTTCGCGAATGAGCGTCGACCGGGACGACCGAAAACGAATCCGCTTTCGCGCGATGAACAGCTGCGTATCAATAAACGCAACCAGCTTAAACGCGATAAAAATCGTGGGCTTAAGCGTGTCGAACTCAAGCTGAATGCCGATGCCGTCGATGCGCTTAACGAGTTAGCTGACGCGCGCAACATCAGCCGCAGCGAACTGATCGAAGAGATGCTGATCGCCCAGCTTGAGACGTTACGCGGCAAGGCGTGAGTCAGAAAATCCCCAATATTACCTTTTTCATGTAGCACAGAGTGCAGTCCTGCGTGATAGCTGTTTCCGCAGGGTTGCCTGTTCTGCTATTATTGCCCTTATCCGTGGACAATTTGCGCCACCATACCATTAAGTTTCAAGAGGTTATTTTACTCATGGCAATCATCGGCATTTTCTTTGGCAGTGATACCGGCAATACTGAAAATATCGCAAAAAACATTCAAAAACAGCTCGGTAAAGACGTTGCTGATGTGCATGACATCGCCAAGAGCAGCAAAGAAGATCTCGAGGGCTATGACATCCTGCTGCTGGGCATCCCGACCTGGTACTACGGTGAAGCACAGTGTGACTGGGACGATTTCTTCCCGACGCTGGAAGAAGTCGACTTCAACGGCAAGCTGGTTGCCCTGTTTGGCTGTGGCGATCAGGAAGACTACGCTGAGTATTTCTGTGATGCGCTGGGCACTATTCGTGACATCATTGAGCCGCGCGGTGCGGCGATTGTTGGTCACTGGCCAACAGCGGGTTACCACTTCGAAGCTTCCAAAGGTCTGGCAGATGACGATCACTTCGTTGGCCTTGCCATTGATGAAGACCGTCAGCCAGAGCTGACCGCAGAGCGTGTAGAAAAATGGGTTAAGCAGGTTCGTGAAGAACTGAACCTGGACGATATCCTTAACGCCTGATATCCCTGCGGCGCAACTCCGGTTGCGCCCGTTGTCCAGGTAAAACCGATTAAATTAATTGCTACAAACTTTTAACTTTTTCGTCCAGACCTGTACAATATCCCCCTGGTAAAAAGTGGGTGCCATCGAACAAGTTTGTTGGTGATACCACGTTTTTATAAGCATACTTTGCTTGAGACTTGCAGTTTTCATTTAGCCATGGCAGTTCTATAATGAGACGCATTATCCCAAGTGCATTTTCTGTCACTTCTTCTTTTGAAGTGAATCGTTTAGCAACAGGACAGATTCCGCATGACTGACAACAATACCGCATTAAAGAAAGCTGGCCTGAAAGTAACGCTTCCTCGGTTAAAAATCCTTGAAGTGCTTCAGGGGCCAGACAATCACCATGTCAGTGCGGAAGACCTTTATAAGCGTCTTATCGATATGGGTGAAGAGATTGGGCTGGCAACCGTCTATCGTGTGCTGAACCAGTTTGATGACGCGGGCATTGTTACTCGTCATAATTTCGAAGGCGGTAAATCCGTGTTCGAGCTGACTCAGCAGCACCACCACGATCACCTGATCTGCCTCGACTGTGGCAAGGTCATTGAATTTAGCGATGATTCCATTGAATCACGCCAGCGTGAAATCGCCGCCCGTCATGGCATCCGCCTGACCAACCACAGCCTGTACCTGTACGGTCACTGTGCTGAAGGGGATTGCCGCGAAAATGAACATGCGCACGACGCAAAATAAGTCAGTGTTCATACTCTGAGCCAACCGTGAGGTTGGCTTTTTTTTGCCTGGAAAAAGCCCGGTAAGCGCAGCGCCACCGGGCGTAAAGCAACTTATTTATTGTTATTGCGAATCTCGTCCCAAATCTTATCGCAACGCTTCGCCACTTCCTGATCGTTACCGGTTTTACGCGCCTGAATACAGGCCTGGTAATCCATCACGCGAACGTTTTCCTGCGTGGCGAATTGCTCATGGGCTTTGTCTTTTTTTAGCTCGTTCAGCACGCTTTGACAGGCTTCAATCTTCTCATGTGAACCTTGTGCGGTATTGATGCAAGCGCTATACGCCTCTTTCAGACGGGAGTCTTCTTTCGGCGCCTGATCCTGCGCGCACGCCACCAGCCCGAATGCCAGCAGCGCAACGATTACCCTTTTTTTCATCATGTTCAGTCTCCATAACGGCGGGACACAGCCCGCCGCAGCATTCATCAGAAGATGGTAAATGGCGCAATGACCATAAATTTCACGTCGCGCTCATCCTGGAAGATGTTGCCGTAACCGCCCGCGTAGCTCGGGATATCGGAGTGGTTGTCATACTGGGTGAAGTGCAGTTTGAACATCGTGCCTTTCGCACGCCCCTCCTGCAGGGTGTAAATCGCATCCAGACTGTATGAAGACTCTTTCAGACGGTAGTTCGGATCGTAGTAGGCGTCTGGCGTAGCCATATCCGCTGGCTTCGCGTCCCAGGCGTACGCGTAGGACGCACCCACTGCCCAGCCAGGCAGGTTCCAGTTCTTCAGGTCATACATTGCGCCGAAGAAGACCGCCTTTTCACCGTCGGCGTTGAAGTCAGAGCGATTATCCCACCAGATATCCAGACGACCATTGGAAGAGGCGTAGGTTGGCGTCATACGTTGCAGGAAGTAGCCCTGCTGCCCTTCTGCCTTGACCCATGTACCCTCCAGACGCAAATCAACCTGACCCACCTTGTAGCCGAAGGTCAGCGCCTGTAACCACGCGGTGCCGTCATAAATATCATTTACGCTGCCATCGCTGACCTTGTCGCGCGTACCGTAGAACTGATAGCTGGTGCTCAGCGGGCTACCTGCGATATCAAATTTGTAGCTGGCTTTAGCAAAGTACTGATCGATATAGCCTTCAGCCTGACCAAAAGCCGCTTCCAGCACCAGATCGTTTTTGAAGTCGTACTTCGCCCCCAGCGAGTGGAGATAATCAACTTTGGTTTTTTTATCGTTTTGATAGAACTTGTCCATCTCAATGTGCCACGGCGCTTTGTACTCATTGGTCCACATATAGGAGAAGCTCAACGCCCCCGCATCGCCGTAGTCAAAATTAGCACCGGCTTCCGCGCCCTGATAGGTACCTGGCATAAAGCTCCAGTGCGGCGCTAACAGCGTCTGACCGGTTGGCTGGATATAACCACCACGCGCCCAGACCGGGCCATATTTGAATTTTGCAGCCGCTTTATACAGGCTGATTCCGCTTTTATCGCCGGACCAGTCTTCGTCGTAAGCTTTATTGCTGGAGGAAAACGCAATTTCGTTCGGATGGCCGCTGTCGCCATTTTCGGCCATTTCAATTGCGGTGAACGCTGCAATATCGATCCCGAACATATCGGCGGCATATCCCGACTGGAAATCCAGGTTGGCGTTCCAGGTCGAGTGAGAGAGGTTAGTTTTGTATTTATCTTCAGTGACGTCTTTACGGTCACGCTCACGTTGCCAGTAATAAATACCGCCCGTAAGGGTGGAATCTTCAATGAAACCTGCTGCTTTTGCCTCTGGCGCAACCACCAGGCCCGACATTGCTGTCACACCGGCGATAGCCAGCGCCAGCGCACTACGTTTGCCACTGAACGTACGCATAGATTATTCCTCTTTGACGAATTAAAACGCCTTAAACGGCGAAAAACAGAAAAGACCAAATGGTCAGGGGTAGTCAGAAATACCCTCGAATTAACTACCGTCTTTAGGTTATTTTTCGCGACGCGAATTATCAATGCTTTTAATCAGGCAAAAGTCAGGATTATGACGAAGAGCACATATTTCGTAGTGCTTTGTAACATTTACCGTGAAGCGAGTACTGGCGGGGGAATACGCTAATTTTCAGTAAGTAACATTGAGATTGAGAATATATTTTTCAGCGTTTCTGTTTTTGGAAAACAACAAACTTTTTTTAAATAAAATAAGTAGCACCACATTGACCTGGAATGTTGGCTTTAAAAGATTATCCCGATGCTTAACGACATGATCGTTAAATAAAAAAACGCCGCATTACGCGGCGTTTGTTTCTCATTGACCAGAGCAGCGTTATTATTCGCCGATCTTAGTCCAGGTATCACGCAGACCCACGGTACGGTTAAATACCGGTTTTTCTGCCGTGCTGTAACGGCTGTCCAGGCAGAAATAACCCTCACGTTCGAACTGGAGCGCTTTACCGGCTTCAGCGGCTTTCAGAGACGGCTCGGCATACCCCTGCTTGATAATCAGCGACTCAGGGTTAATAACCGCCAGGAAGTCTTCCGCTGCGCCTGGGTTAGGCACGCTGAACAGACGGTCGTATAGACGGATCTCAACCGGCAGCGCATGCTGCGCGCTCACCCAGTGGATTACACCTTTCACTTTACGGCCATCCGCCGGATCTTTGCTCAGCGTTTCTGCGTCGTACGTACAGAAGATGGTCGTGATGTTACCTTCCGCATCTTTCTCTACGCGCTCGGCTTTGATTACATAGGCGTTACGCAGACGTACTTCTTTGCCCAGCACCAGACGCTTGTACTGCTTGTTCGCTTCTTCGCGGAAGTCGGCACGATCGATCCAGATTTCACCGCTGAACGGCACGTCGCGGGTGCCCATTTCCGGTTTGTTCGGATGATTAGGCATAGAGACCAGTTCGCTCCCGCCCTGCGGATAGTTTTCGATAACCAGTTTCACTGGATCGATCACCGCCATCGCGCGCGGCGCGTTTTCGTTCAGGTCTTCACGAATGCAGGATTCCAGAGACGCCATTTCGATGGTGTTGTCCTGCTTGGTGACGCCGATACGTTTGCAGAACTCACGAATGGAGGCGGAGGTGTAGCCACGACGACGCAGGCCAGAGATGGTCGGCATACGTGGGTCGTCCCAGCCTTCAACGTGCTTGTCAGTGACCAGCAGGTTCAGCTTACGCTTGGACATCACGGTGTATTCCAGGTTCAGACGAGAGAACTCGTACTGACGCGGATGCACAGGAATGGTGATGTTATCCAGCACCCAGTCGTACAGACGACGGTTGTCCTGGAATTCCAGCGTGCACAGAGAGTGCGTAATGCCTTCCAGCGCATCGCTGATGCAGTGGGTGAAGTCGTACATCGGGTAGATGCACCACTTGTTACCGGTCTGGTGGTGTTCTGCGAACTTAATGCGGTACAGCACCGGATCGCGCATCACGATGAACGGAGACGCCATATCGATTTTGGCACGCAGACACGCTTTACCTTCTTCGAAGCCACCGGCACGCATTTTTTCAAACAGCGCCAGGTTCTCTTCCACGCTACGATCGCGGAACGGACTGTTCTTACCAGGCTGAGTCAGCGTACCACGGTATTCACGGATTTCGTCAGCAGAGAGCTCGTCGACGTATGCCAGACCCTTGTTAATCAGTTCAACCGCATAGGCATACAGCTGATCGAAATAGTCTGAGGAGTAGCAGATATCGCCAGACCAGTTGAAGCCCAGCCATTGCACGTCGTTTTTAATCGACTCAACGTATTCGATGTCTTCTTTTACTGGGTTGGTGTCATCGAAACGCAGGTTGCACTGCCCCTGGTAGTCTTGCGCAATACCAAAGTTCAGGCAGATCGATTTGGCGTGACCAATGTGCAGGTAGCCATTTGGCTCCGGCGGGAAACGCGTGTGGACTGTGGTGTGCTTACCACTGGCCAGATCTTCATCGATGATCTGACGAATAAAGTTACTCGGGCGGGCTTCTGCCTCACTCATCGTGGATTCCTCAAAGCGTAAACAACGTATAACGGCATATGATCTTATAAGCCGGACGTAGTGACAACCCTTAAAACGTCCCGGAAGAAAATAATGGGGGCAATTGCTGCAAAAAAAAGCGGCGGAGGATATCCCCCGCCGCTAAAGGCATAACTCTACTCAGGAGCGATTACTTGCCTTTAATCTCATACAGTGGCGTTTGGCCTGCAACTACCTGCCCCTGCGCCTGGATCACCAGACCGCTGAAGTCGTCGATGTTGCTGCACACTACCGGGCTTATCATGGAGCGCGCGTTGGCGTTCAGGAACTCCAGATCCATTTCCAGAATCGGCTGGCCTGCCGCCACTTCAGCGCCCTCTTCCACCAGGCGAGTAAAGCCCTGACCGTTCAGCGCAACGGTATCGATACCCATATGGACAACGATCTCCGCGCCTTTTTCCGTTTCCAGGCAGAACGCGTGGTTGGTGTTGAAGATTTTCACGATAGTACCGGCTGCCGGAGAGACCACGGTTTTGTCCGTTGGTTTCACCGCCACGCCATCACCGACCGCTTTGCTGGCGAACGCTTCGTCAGGCACCTGCTCAAGCGCAACAACGTCACCTGTCACCGGAGAAACCAGCGCAGCGATGGTCACCGCATTTGGCACAGCCTGCGGTTTTGCAACCGGCGCGTCAGCCACTGGCGCGTTATCCGTTGAGGCGGCAGCGACCGGCCCACGGGCAACCACTTTTTTCATTTCATCGCCGATAGATTCGGCTTTCGCACCCACGATAACCTGGATGGTTTGTTTGTTCAGCTTCACCACACCAGACGCACCAAGGCGTTTGCACATTGCATCGCTCACGCGTGCGGAGTCGCCCACGGTCAGACGCAGACGGGTAATACAGGCATCGATCGCTTTCAGGTTGTCGGTGCCACCCACAGCGGCAATATAGCTAGTTGCCAGCTGGGTTAAACCCTCTTCGGTATTGCTGTTGGCTTCACTGGTCACAACATCATCTTTCGTATCTTCGCGGCCCGGCGTCTTCAGATTAAACATACGAATAACCGCGCTGAACAGAACGAAGTAGATAACGAAGAAGATCAGGCCCATCACCACCAGCATCCAGACGTTGCTGCTTGCCGCTGGCAGGTTGTACATCAACACATAGTCGATAGCGCCTGCGGAGAAGGAGAAGCCTGCATGGATACCCAGAAGGGTGGCAACGAACAGGCTGATACCGGTCAGGATCGCGTGCATCAGATACAGCAGCGGAGCCAGGAACATGAACAGGAATTCCAGTGGCTCGGTCACGCCGGTCAGGAAGGCGGTGATCGCAACGGACAGCAGCATCCCGCCAACCATTGGGCGACGCGCTTTCGGCGCAGCCAGGTACATTGCCAGCGCGGCGCCAGGCAGACCAAACATCATGATTGGGAAGAAGCCGGACATGAACATGCCCGCGGTGCCGTCACCTGCGTAGAAGCGGTTGATATCACCGTGGAATACCGCGCCAGCCGCGTTGGTGAACTCACCAATCTGGAACCAGGCGATGGTGTTCAGTACCTGATGCAGACCGGTTGGGATCAGCAGACGGTTAAT
Source organism: Enterobacter sp. 301B (assembly GCF_003850715.1). Classification (NCBI taxonomy): domain Bacteria; kingdom Pseudomonadati; phylum Pseudomonadota; class Gammaproteobacteria; order Enterobacterales; family Enterobacteriaceae; genus Enterobacter; species Enterobacter sp. 301B. The sequence continues at coordinate 216,852 of NZ_PQTC01000005.1, read as the reverse complement.
GAAACCGAAGATGCCCGCGCCCATTGCGCCCGCAGATACGATCCACTCGCCACCCGCATGGATAGCATGCTGAACCGGTGGCCAAACGTAGCCAAAGATGGCGGCGAGGATCAGACAGAAAAAGCCCGTCGCAATCGGCACAAAACGTTTACCGCCGAAGAAGCTCAGGAAGTCAGGCAGTTTGATACCCGCCCAGCGGTTGTACACGGCGCCACCGACCAGACCGGTAATGATACCCGCCAGTACACCCATGTTGATTTCCGGGTTGATGGTTACCATCGCTTTCGTGAGGATGAAGTAACCTACCGCCCCTGCCAGTGCCGCAGCACCGGCGCTGTCTTTTGACCAGCTTGACGCCACGCCGATGGCGAAAATCAGCGCAAGGTTGTCAAAAATGGCGCCGCCTGCCTGGGCAATAAACGGCACATTAAGAAGATCGGGTTGCCCGAATCGCAGCAGCAACGCTGCAACCGGTAGCACGGCGATAGGGAGCTGCAAAGCCCTACCGAGGCGCTGGAAAAAACCTAAAATATTCATCCTATTCCCCCTACGAGACCCTTTGTTAAGACTCGCGCATAAACTATGTTTTTATTGTGTCACGAACGATAGATACTGTTGATGATTCACTGGCAGTGTGAGTGTGTGAAAAATTAATTCGTATCGCAAATTAAACACCTATTTTTTGTGATTATTGTCACCAAATATCGTATTAAACCCTCCCTTTCACTGGCTAACCACGAAAACTTATTTTATCATTCAAAAAATCAAGACGGATTGATCCGGCCTGAAAGGTTCCAGGTTACGCTTAGTTCAGGTTGCACTAATCATCCGCCCACTTTTACTTAAACTTTAGAGGTGAATAATGAGACTGATTCCCCTGGCAACAGCTGAACAAGTCGGAAAATGGGCTGCTCGTCATATCGTTAACCGCATCAACGCGTTCAAACCAACAGCCGATCGTCCTTTCGTACTCGGTCTTCCAACCGGTGGAACTCCCCTGACCGCATATAAGGCTTTGGTTGAAATGCACAAAGCGGGCCAGGTTAGCTTTAAACATGTTGTGACCTTCAACATGGACGAATATGTCGGCCTGCCAAAGGAACATCCGGAAAGTTACCACAGCTTTATGCACCGTAATTTCTTCGATCACGTTGATATTCCGGCTGAAAACATTAACCTGCTGAATGGAAACGCGCCTGATATTGACGCAGAATGCCGTCAGTATGAAGAAAAAATCCGTTCCTACGGTAAAATCCACCTGTTTATGGGCGGCGTAGGCAACGATGGTCATATCGCGTTCAACGAACCGGCATCTTCACTGGCTTCCCGTACCCGTATTAAAACGTTGACCCATGACACGCGTGTGGCTAACTCCCGCTTCTTTGACGGCGACGTCAATCAGGTGCCGAAATACGCGCTGACCGTGGGTGTGGGTACACTGCTGGATGCCGAAGAAGTGATGATTCTGGTACTGGGCGCAGTGAAAGCGCAAGCGCTTCAGGCTGCCGTTGAAGGCAACGTGAACCATATGTGGACGATTAGCTGCTTACAGTTGCATCCAAAAGCGGTTGTCGTGTGTGACGAACCGTCCACCATGGAGCTGAAAGTGAAAACGCTGAAATACTTCAACGAGCTGGAAGCTGAGAACATTAAAGGTCTGTAATTGAATAACCGCCTCTTTTATCAGGGGCGGTCGCTTTTTTAACCGGGGGTCGATATGTACGCTTTAACCCACGGTCGGATTTATACCGGCCATGAAATTCTGGATGACCATGCGATTGTAATCGCCAATGGCCTGATTGAACGTGTTTGCCCGCTGGCGGAACTGCCGCCGGAGATCGAACAACGTTCCCTCAATGGAGCAGTAATCTCCCCCGGTTTCATCGACGTACAGCTTAACGGCTGCGGCGGTGTCCAGTTTAACGATACCGCAGAGGCGGTAACGGTTGAAACGCTGGAAATCATGCAAAACGCCAACGAGAAATCGGGCTGCACCAGCTATCTGCCAACGCTGATTACCAGCAGCGATGACCTGATGAAACAGGGTATCCGCGTCATGCGTGAATACCTGGCAAAACGTCCGAATCAGGCGCTGGGTCTGCACCTGGAAGGACCATGGCTGAATATGGTCAAGAAAGGCACCCATAACCCGAACTACGTGCGCAAACCGGATGCCGAGCTGGTGGATTACATGTGCGCCAATGCCGATGTGATCACCAAAGTGACGCTGGCACCGGAAATGACCGGCACGGACGTTATCAGCAAACTGGCCGCCGCCGGGATTGTGGTATCTGCGGGCCATTCGAACGCGACGCTGAAAGAGGCGAAGGCCGGTTTCCGCGCAGGCATTACATTTGCCACACACCTTTATAACGCGATGCCGTATATTACCGGTCGCGAACCGGGACTGGTTGGCGCAATTCTGGATGAACCAGACGTCTACTGCGGCATTATCGCCGACGGCTTGCATGTCGATTACACCAACATCCGCAACGCCAAGCGCCTTAAAGGCGACAAGCTCTGCCTGGTCACGGATGCAACCGCTCCGGCAGGAGCGAATATTGACCAGTTCATTTTTGCTGGTAAAACAATATACTACCGGAATGGACTGTGTGTGGATGAGAACGGCACGCTGAGCGGTTCTTCTCTGACGATGATCGAAGGGGTACGTAACCTCGTTGAACATTGCGGCATCGCGCTTGAGGAAGTGCTGCGCATGGCCACGCTTTATCCGGCGCGCGCTATTGGCGTCGATAAACAGCTCGGCGGTATTGCGCCAGGTATGGTTGCAAACCTGACGGCGTTCACACACGATTATAAAATTATTAAGACCATCGTTAATGGTAACGAGGTCGTCACTGAGTAAGTAAAAGTATGACACCAGGCGGACAAGCTCAAATCGGTAATGTCGATCTCGTTAAACAACTTAACAGCGCGGCAGTTTATCGCCTGATTGACCAGCACGGGCCAATCTCACGCATTCAGATAGCCGAACAAAGCCAGCTTGCTCCCGCCAGCGTGACAAAAATTACACGTCAGCTTATTGAGCGCGGCCTGATCAAAGAAGTGGATCAGCAGGCCTCCACCGGCGGCCGCCGCGCGATTTCCATCGTCACTGAAACCCGCAATTTTCAGGCCATTGGCGTTCGCTTAGGCCGTCATGACACCACGCTTACGCTCTACGATCTGAGCAGCAAGGCCATTGCCGAAGAGCATTACCCCCTTCCTGAGCGCACGCAGGAGACGCTCGAACACGCGTTACTGAATACCATCGCGCAGTTTATCGAAAGCTGTCAGCGCAAGATCCGTGAACTCATCGCCATCTCGGTGATTTTACCCGGTCTGGTTGACCCGGAAAGCGGCGTTATTCGCTACATGCCGCATATTAAAGTAGAGAACTGGGGGCTGGTTGAGGCGCTGGAAAAACGCTTCAAGCTGACCTGCTTTGTTGGTCACGATATCCGCTCGCTGGCGCTGGCGGAGCACTACTTTGGTGCGAGCCAGGACTGCGAAGACTCTATTCTGGTGCGCGTTCACCGTGGTACAGGTGCGGGTATCATCTCGAATGGCCGCATTTTTATTGGTCGTAACGGTAACGTAGGCGAGATCGGTCATATCCAGGTGGAACCGCTTGGCGAGCGCTGCCACTGCGGTAACTTTGGCTGTCTTGAAACCGTTGCCGCCAATGCCGCCATTGAACATCGCGTCCGCCACCTGCTGGAGCAGGGTTATCAGAGCCGCGTCACGCTGGGCGACTGTAAGATCGGTGCCATCTGCAAAGCGGCAAACAAAGGCGATGCGCTGGCCTGCGAAGTGATCGAACAGGTAGGACGCCACCTGGGTAAGACCATCGCCATTGCCATCAACCTGTTTAATCCGCAAAAAGTGGTGATCGCCGGCGAGATCGTTGAAGCCGAAAAAGTATTACTGCCTGCCATTGAAGGCTGCATCAATACCCAGGCGCTGAAGGCATTTCGCCAGAATTTGCCGGTGGTGCGATCTACGCTCGATCACCGCTCGGCAATTGGCGCATTCGCCCTGGTAAAACGTGCCATGCTCAACGGGATCCTGCTGCAACATTTGCTGGAATCCTGATCGGACCTTATAGTAACGCCTTCTTTTTTTGATGTCGGATTGTCCATGACCATTAAGAATGTAATTTGTGATATCGACGGCGTGCTGATGCACGACAACGTTGCCGTGCCGGGTGCTGCGGAGTTTCTTCACCGCATCATCGACAAAGGAATGCCACTGGTTCTTCTCACGAACTACCCTTCACAGACTGGTCAGGATCTGGCAAATCGCTTTGCTACTGCGGGCGTCAATGTCCCGGACAGCGTGTTTTATACCTCTGCGATGGCGACCGCGGATTTCCTGAAGCGTCAGGAAGGCAAAAAAGCCTACGTGGTTGGCGAAGGCGCGCTGATCCACGAGCTGTATAAGGCGGGCTTCACCATCACCGACGTGAATCCGGACTTTGTCATCGTGGGCGAAACGCGCTCCTTTAACTGGGAGATGATGCATAAAGCAGCCTACTTTGTCGCCAATGGTGCACGTTTTATCGCCACCAACCCGGATACGCACGGTCGTGGTTTTTATCCAGCCTGCGGTGCGCTGTGCGCCGGTATCGAAAAAATCTCAGGCCGTAAGCCGTTTGTTGTCGGCAAACCGAGCCCGTGGATCATCCGCGCTGCACTGAACACAATGCAGGCACACTCAGAAGAAACCGTCATTGTTGGCGACAACCTGCGCACCGATATTTTGGCCGGCTTCCAGGCCGGGCTTGAAACCATCCTGGTGCTTTCTGGCGTTTCACAGCTTGATGACATTGATACGATGCCGTTCCGGCCAAGCTGGATTTACCCCTCTGTCGACGAAATCGACGTTATTTGATTCAGAACCACGCCCCAGGGCGTGGTTTTTCATTTCTGCCGCCTGAAAATATCACTTCATCTAACGAAATCAGCTCTTCATTGAGAAATCATCAATAGAATGGCTTAATGCATACTCTTTTTTTAAGATTCGGCAATTGCCATTGCACTTTTTACGTTTTCATCGGTAAATCGCTTGCGCCCCCTCCCCTTTTTGCGGCATTTTCATAAGCAAGCAACATCACAACGCAACAGGGTTAACGGAGAAGGTTATGTGTTCTATTTTTGGCGTACTGGATATTAAAACTGACGCGGGCGAACTGCGTAAAAAAGCACTCGAATTGTCCCGCCTGATGCGCCATCGCGGTCCGGACTGGTCAGGCGTTTACGCCAGCGATAAAGCGATTCTGGCTCACGAACGTCTTTCCATTGTTGATGTCAACGCTGGCGCACAGCCGCTGTATAACGAGAAAAAAACGCACGCGCTTGCTGTTAACGGTGAAATTTACAACCATCAGGCGCTGCGCGCTGAGTACGGCGATCGCTACGCGTTTCAGACCGGCTCAGACTGCGAAGTGATCCTGGCGCTGTATCAGGAGAAAGGCCCGGAGTTCCTCGACGACCTGCAAGGTATGTTCGCCTTCGCGCTGTACGACAGCGAAAAAGACGCTTACCTGATTGGCCGCGACCATATTGGTATTATCCCGCTGTACATGGGACACGATGAACACGGTAACTTCTACGTTGCCTCAGAGATGAAAGCCCTGGTACCGGTGTGCCGCACCATCAAAGAGTTCCCGGCAGGTAGCTACCTGTGGAGTAAAGACGGCGAGATCCGCCCGTACTACCAGCGCGACTGGTTTGATTATGAAGCGGTGAAAGACAACGTGACGGATAAAGCCGAACTGCGTCAGGCCCTGGAAGAGTCAGTGAAAAGCCACCTGATGTCAGACGTACCTTATGGCGTACTGCTCTCCGGCGGTCTGGACTCCTCCGTGATCTCCGCGATCACCAAGAAATTCGCTGCACGTCGCGTGGAAGATCAGGAGCGCTCTGAAGCCTGGTGGCCGCAGCTGCACTCCTTTGCCGTGGGTCTGGAAGGGGCACCTGACCTGAAAGCCGCCCAGGAAGTGGCGAACCATCTCGGCACGGTGCACCATGAAATTCACTTCACCGTACAGGAAGGTCTGGATGCGATCCGCGATGTGATCTATCACATTGAAACCTATGATGTGACCACCATTCGCGCCTCCACGCCGATGTATTTGATGTCGCGGAAGATCAAAGCGATGGGCATCAAGATGGTGCTCTCCGGCGAAGGTTCTGACGAAGTGTTTGGCGGTTATCTCTATTTCCACAAAGCGCCAAACGCCAAAGAGCTGCATGAAGAAACGGTGCGTAAGCTACAGGCGCTACACATGTTTGACTGCGCGCGCGCCAACAAAGCGATGTCCGCCTGGGGTGTGGAAGCCCGCGTGCCGTTCCTCGATAAGAAATTCCTCGATGTGGCGATGCGCATCAACCCGCAGGACAAAATGTGCGGCAACGGCAAAATGGAGAAACATATCCTGCGTGAATGTTTTGAATCCTACCTGCCGGCGAGCGTGGCGTGGCGTCAGAAAGAGCAGTTCTCCGATGGCGTAGGTTACAGCTGGATCGACACCCTGAAAGAGGTGGCGGCAAAACAGGTTTCTGATCAACAACTGGAAACTGCGAGCTTCCGCTTCCCGTACAACACGCCAGCCTCGAAAGAAGCGTATTTGTACCGTGAGATCTTTGAGGAGCTGTTCCCGGTTCCAAGTGCAGCCGAGTGCGTACCGGGTGGTCCATCGGTCGCCTGCTCTTCTGCTAAAGCCATTGAATGGGATGAATCCTTTAAAGCCATGAACGATCCGTCAGGACGCGCAGTGGGCGTTCACCAGTCTGCCTATAAATAATGTTCAGAGTATCATCAGGCCCTCCGGGGCCTGATTTTTTTGCCTCTCTTTTCCCCGCATAAAATCGATTAATAACCAATAATTGTCGAATATTCGGCCTCGCTGTTCGCAACCTAACCAAACAGTCACATTCCGGCTATTTTCATTGAAAAAGGTGTTGACGCTGCAAGGGTCTATACGCATAATGCGCCCCGCAACGCCGATAAGGTAACGCGAAAAAAAGATGGCTACGTAGCTCAGTTGGTTAGAGCACATCACTCATAATGATGGGGTCACAGGTTCGAATCCCGTCGTAGCCACCATCTTTTTTGCGGGAGTGGCGAAATTGGTAGACGCACCAGATTTAGGTTCTGGCGCCGCAAGGTGTGCGAGTTCAAGTCTCGCCTCCCGCACCATTCCCAGGTAAGCGTTGCACGGATGGGGTATCGCCAAGCGGTAAGGCACCGGTTTTTGATACCGGCATTCCCTGGTTCGAATCCAGGTACCCCAGCCATATTTCTTCGATCATGCGGTTCTCCGCGGTATTGGGGTATCGCCAAGCGGTAAGGCACCGGTTTTTGATACCGGCATTCCCTGGTTCGAATCCAGGTACCCCAGCCATCGAAGATTGCAGTACTGGCTACGTAGCTCAGTTGGTTAGAGCACATCACTCATAATGATGGGGTCACAGGTTCGAATCCCGTCGTAGCCACCATATTTATGTTATCGAATACGATTCGGTAAACTGAACATTGTTGGGGTATCGCCAAGCGGTAAGGCACCGGATTCTGATTCCGGCATTCCGAGGTTCGAATCCTCGTACCCCAGCCACTTTAAAGTCGTTAAGCAGTTTGTTTAACGCAATTGGGGTGTCGCCAAGCGGTAAGGCTCTGGTTTCTGATACCAGCATTCCGGGGTTCGAATCCCTGCACCCCAGCCACTTAAAACAAACAAGCCCGCTCTGCGGGCTTGTTTGTTTTTGTTGCTCAGAATAGTGCGGCCTGATGCCCTCACCCTAACCCTCTCCCACGGGGAGAGGGAATAAAGATTAGAGTCCGAGGGCGTATTTCAGTGCCTGACGCTTCAGACCACCGGCACGTTCCGCTGCCATCAATCCAATATTGCGCAATATCCGCACCGGACCCACGTCATTGCTGAACCCGGCATAGAACAGATCCATCCCCGACTGCATAATGAAGTTATCCGCCATACGGCGCGTCTGGTAGCGCTTCAGTACCTCATGGCTGGCCCAGGCTTCCGCGTGGGCGCGAGCGTTACCCAGCACATCCAGTAACGCATCGACGTCACGGTATCCCAGGTTAACCCCCTGCCCCGCCAGCGGATGAATGGTGTGCGCCGCGTCTCCCACCAGGGCCAGCCCTTCACGGGCATACTGCAACGCATGGCGTCGCATCAGCGGGAATGCGCCAGCGGCAACCGGGGTCACGTTACCCAGACGGCGCGGGAAGTGCTGGCGGATTTCGCGCTGCAACTGTTCCATGGACAGCCCCTGCAAATGTCGAATACGCGCCGGTTTGTCGTACCACACCAGCGAAGCCCAGTTATCAAACAACGGTAAGAATGCATGCGGGCCGTTCGGCGTAAAATGCTGCCAGGTGCTTTCGCCCGGCGCGTTTTCTGACTGCACGGTGATCAGCATGCAGGATTGCTGATACTGCCAGGCATGGATCCCAATGCCTGCCATCTGCCTGACCTGCGAGTTCGCGCCATCCGCCCCCACCACCAGCTTTACGGCCAGCTCATCGTCGTTATCCAGCGTCAGGAGATATCCACCTTCATGACGATGCAGGGCTTTCAGCGAGTCCGGAACGCGCAGCGTCACCTTCGGGTGCGCCTCCAGCGCCTGCCAGAGCGCCTGCTGGAGCACGTTGTTTTCCACCATATAGCCCAGACGCGGCAGTTTCAGCTCGGCGGCGTCAAACGAGACGTGAGCATTTTCCCACTCCCAGGTTTCAAGACGGCTGTAGGGGTGCGCGCGCATCGCCAGCACCGCCTCCCAGACGCCCAGCCCGCGAAGCAGATCAACAGAGGACGCGCTGATGGCGGAAAGACGCACGTCCGGTTGGCTGGAAGGATCGAATACCGGCGGAGCCGCCTGTTCAATAACGGTTACGTCAAATCCCTGCTGCGCCAGCCCCAGCGCCAGTGCGCCGCCGACCATACCGCCGCCAACAACGGCAACTTCGGTGTTCAGGAGTGTCATGGTCACTATTCCTTATTGGAGAATACCTTAAGTTTACCGGATTTTTGCGGCCCTGAGGTTGACAACCTTCATACTGGTCACAACCGCACCAAAGCATTACAATACGCGGCTTGCAATCCTGAGCTGAGCAAGTCGATGACTAAAAAACTCCATATAAAAACCTGGGGCTGTCAGATGAACGAATACGATTCATCGAAGATGGCCGATCTGCTGGATACCACCCACGGATACCAGCTGACTGAAAATGCGAAAGAAGCCGATGTGCTGCTGCTGAACACCTGTTCAATTCGTGAAAAAGCACAGGAAAAAGTCTTTCATGTGTTAGGCCGCTGGAAGCTTCTCAAACGGAAAAATCCGGACCTGATCATTGGCGTGGGTGGCTGCGTCGCATCGCAGGAAGGTAAGCTGATCCGCCAGAGAGCCCCCTATGTGGATATCGTTTTTGGCCCTCAGACCCTTCACCGCCTGCCAGAGATGATTAATCAGGTTCGCGGCAGCCGTAGCCCGGTGGTTGACGTGAGTTTCCCGGAGATCGAGAAATTTGACCGTCTGCCAGAGCCGCGCGCTGATGGCCCGACCGCCTTCGTCTCCATCATGGAAGGCTGCAACAAATACTGTACTTACTGCGTGGTACCTTACACCCGTGGTGAAGAAGTGAGCCGCCCGGCAGACGATATCCTGTTTGAAATCGCGCAGCTTGCCGCGCAGGGCGTTCGCGAAGTGAACCTGCTGGGCCAGAATGTGAACGCCTGGCGCGGGGAAAACTACGACGGCACCACCGGCAGCTTTGCTGAACTGCTGCGTCTGGTGGCGGCGATTGACGGCATTGACCGCATTCGCTTTACCACCAGCCATCCGATGGAATTTACCGACGACATTATTGACGTCTATCGCGATACGCCAGAGCTGGTGAGCTTCCTGCACCTGCCGATCCAGTGCGGCTCTGACCGCGTGCTGAACCTGATGGGTCGTCCACATACGGTGCTGGAGTATAAGTCCACCATCCGCAAGCTGCGTGAAGCGCGCCCGGATATCCAGATTAGCTCCGACTTTATCGTCGGCTTCCCTGGCGAAACCGCTGATGACTTCGAGCGCACCATGAAGCTCATCGGCGAGGTGAATTTCGACGTCAGCTACAGCTTCATCTTCTCAGCACGCCCGGGCACCCCAGCGGCCGATATGGTTGACGATGTGCCGGAAGAAGAGAAAAAGCAGCGTCTGTATATTTTGCAGGAGCGTATCAACCAGCAGGCCAACGCCTGGAGCCGTCGTATGCTCGGCACTGTCCAGCGTATTCTGGTGGAAGGCACTTCCCGTAAGAGCATCATGGAACTGTCTGGTCGAACCGAAAATAACCGCGTGGTGAATTTTGAAGGCACCCCGGACATGATTGGTAAGTTTGTGGACGTCGAGATTGTCGAAGTGCTCACGAACTCGCTGCGCGGGAAGGTGGTACGCACTGAGGACGAAATGGGTCTGCGTATTGCACAGACTCCGGAATACGTTATCTCTCGCACCCGTAAAGTCAACGATTCTGGCGTAGGTATTTACCAGCCCTGATCCCTCTGGCCTGCCTGTCCGGCAGGCCTTGTATTTCCTCTCATCACCCCCAATATCTACCGCAACGCTTGCGCCTTTATTCTATGGCGTGAATAATTTCGGTAATGACCGTTTTATTACGCCGTGTGGCCACAGGTCAGTTAACCAAATAAAGAGGAACCGTTTGAACATAGATACGCGTGAAATTAGCCTTGAGCCCGCAGACAACGCTCGCCTGCTGAGCCTGTGCGGGCCGTTTGATGACAACATCAAACAACTGGAGCGACGTCTGGGTATCGAAATCAATCGTCGCGATAACCATTTCAAACTCACCGGACGCCCAATCTGCGTCAACGCCGCGGCAGATATTCTCCGCAGCCTGTATGTTGATACCGCCCCGATGCGCGGTGAGATCCAGGATATTGAACCTGAACAGATCCACCTGGCCATCAAAGAGGCGCGCGTGCTTGAGCAGAGCGCGGAAAGCGTGCCGGACTATGGCAAAGCCATCAACATTAAAACCAAACGCGGCGTGATTAAGCCTCGTACCCCGAACCAGGCACAGTACATCGCCAACATTCTCGACCATGACATCACCTTTGGCGTGGGTCCGGCGGGTACGGGTAAAACCTATCTGGCCGTTGCTGCTGCTGTCGATGCGCTTGAGCGTCAGGAGATCCGCCGTATCCTGCTGACCCGCCCTGCTGTAGAAGCCGGTGAGAAACTCGGCTTCCTGCCGGGCGATTTAAGTCAGAAAGTGGACCCCTACCTGCGCCCGCTGTACGACGCGCTGTTCGAAATGCTCGGCTTCGAGAAAGTTGAAAAGCTCATCGAGCGTAACGTGATTGAAGTGGCTCCGCTGGCCTACATGCGTGGGCGTACACTTAACGACGCGTTCATCATTCTGGATGAGAGCCAGAACACCACCATTGAACAGATGAAGATGTTCCTGACGCGTATTGGCTTTAACTCGAAAGCGGTTATTACCGGTGACGTCACCCAGATTGACCTGCCGCGTAACACCAAATCGGGTCTGCGTCACGCCATCGAAGTGCTGGCCGAGGTAGACGAAATCAGCTTTAACTTCTTCCACAGTGAAGATGTGGTACGCCACCCGGTGGTCGCGCGTATCGTTAACGCTTATGAGGCCTGGGAAGAGGCAGATCAGAAGCGCAGGGCCGAGCTGGCCGCAGAACGTAAGCGCGAAGCGCAGGAGCATGAACAGAAATGAGTCAGGTGATCCTCGATTTACAGCTGGCCTGTGAAGATAATTCCGGCATGCCAGAAGAGGCACAGTTTCAGAAATGGCTGGATGCCGTTATCCCCCAGTTTCAGGAAGAATCAGAGGTCACGATTCGCCTGGTGGATGAAGCAGAAAGCCATGAGCTCAACCTGACCTATCGCGGGAAAGATAAGCCGACCAATGTGCTCTCTTTCCCGTTCGAAGCCCCTCCGGGCATTGAGATGCCGCTGCTGGGCGATCTGATCATCTGCCGTCAGGTGGTTGAGCAGGAAGCCAAAGAGCAGCAAAAGCCGCTGGAAGCGCACTGGGCACACATGGTGGTGCACGGTAGCCTGCATCTTCTGGGTTACGACCATATTGAAGATGACGAAGCGGAAGAGATGGAATCCCTCGAGACAGAGATAATGCTTGCTCTGGGCTATGAGGATCCGTACATTGCCGAGAAAGAATAGTCAGTCACTGACTACCATGCCGCCGCGCAGGGACATAGCGCGGCGGTTAACGTTGAACTAACAAGAGAACCCTTAACAAACGCCATGAGCGACGACAATTCACACAGTAGCGACACGACAACCACTAAAAAGGGATTTTTCTCCCTCATCCTGAACCAGCTTTTCCACGGCGAACCGAAAAACCGTGATGAACTGCTGGAGCTGATTCGTGATTCCGGGCAGAACGACCTTATCGACGAAGATACGCGCGAAATGCTCGAAGGGGTGATGGACATCGCCGACCAGCGCGTCCGCGACATCATGATCCCCCGCTCGCAGATGATTACCCTGAAACGCAACCAGACGCTGGACGAGTGCCTCGATGTGATTATCGAATCGGCTCACTCACGTTTCCCGGTCATCAGCGAAGACAAAGATCACATCGAAGGGATTTTGATGGCGAAAGATCTGCTGCCGTTTATGCGCAGCGATGCCGAAGCCTTCAGTATGGAAAAAGTGTTACGCCCGGCCGTGGTTGTGCCGGAAAGTAAGCGTGTGGATCGGATGCTGAAGGAGTTTCGCTCCCAGCGCTATCACATGGCGATTGTTATTGATGAATTTGGTGGCGTTTCCGGTCTGGTCACAATCGAAGACATCCTTGAGCTGATCGTGGGCGAAATCGAAGATGAGTATGACGAAGAAGAGGATATCGACTTCCGTCAGCTGAGCCGCCACACCTGGACCGTGCGCGCGCTGGCCTCCATTGAAGACTTCAATGACACCTTTGGCACCAGCTTCAGCGATGAAGAAGTGGACACCATTGGTGGTCTGGTGATGCAGGCCTTCGGCCATCTTCCGGCCCGCGGTGAAACCGTTGACATCGATGGTTACCAGTTCAAGGTCGCAATGGCTGACAGCCGACGTATTATTCAGGTTCATGTCAGAATGCCGGACGACTCACCGGTGCCAAAACTGGAAGATTAATGTAAATGGCATTTGCCCCACTCTTTGAACGCCAGCGCGTCCGTTTGCTGCTGGCGCTGTTACTCGGAGCCAGCGGTACGCTGGCTTTTTCTCCTTACGATATCTGGCCAGCCGCTATTCTCTCCCTGATGGGGCTACAGGGTCTTACCCTGAATCGTCGTCCGGTACAGGCCGCGGCCATAGGCTACTTCTGGGGGCTGGGGCTGTTTGGCTCTGGTATCAACTGGGTCTACGTCAGTATCGCGCAATTTGGCGGAATGCCGGGGCCGGTTAACGTCTTCCTGGTTGTGCTGCTCGCCGCCTATCTTTCGCTCTACACTGGCCTGTTCGCCGGTATTCTATCTCGTCTGTGGCCTAAAACGACCTGGCTGCGCGTCGCGATAGCGGCTCCCGTTGTCTGGCAAATCACCGAATTTCTGCGCGGCTGGGTACTGACCGGCTTCCCGTGGTTGCAGTTCGGCTATAGCCAGGTGGACGGCCCGCTGAAAGGTCTGGCTCCCGTCATGGGCGTGGAGGCGATTAACTTCCTGCTCATGGCGGTCAGCGGCCTGCTGGTGCTGGCTCTGGTGACACGTAACTGGAAGCCGCTGGTTGCCGCGTTAATCCTGTTTGCCCTGCCTTTCCCACTGCGTTATATCCAGTGGTTCACGCTGGAGCCCGCGCGCGCCACGCAGGTATCGTTGATACAGGGCGATATCCCGCAGTCATTGAAATGGGATGAGAATCAGCTGCTGAACACGCTGAAAATCTACGCCAACGCCACTGAAAAGGTGATGGGCAAATCGCAGCTCATCATCTGGCCTGAGTCTGCGATCCCGGATCTGGAGATCAATCAGCAGCCCTTCCTGAAGATGATGGACGATCTGCTGCGCGCGCGCGGCAGTACGCTGATTACCGGAATTGTGGATGCGCGTCTCAATCAGCAGAACCGCTATGACACGTACAACACGATCATTACGCTCGGTAAGGACAGCGAATACAGCTATACCTCCACCAATCGTTACAACAAAAATCACCTTGTACCGTTTGGCGAGTTTGTTCCGCTGGAGTCTATTCTGCGCCCACTGGCACCGTTCTTTGACCTGCCGATGTCCTCATTCAGCCGGGGCCCTTACGTTCAGCCGCAGCTGCATGCGCACGGGTTTGCCCTGACGGCCGCTATTTGCTACGAGATTATCCTCGGCGAGCAGGTGCGCGATAACTTCCGCCCGGACACCGACTATCTGCTGACCATCTCAAACGATGCGTGGTTCGGTAAATCGATCGGCCCGTGGCAGCACTTCCAGATGGCACGAATGCGTTCTCTGGAGCTGGCACGTCCGCTGTTGCGCAGCACCAATAACGGCATCACCGCCGTGATTGGTCCGCAGGGTGAAATCCAGGCCATGATCCCGCAGTTCACCCGTGAGGTGCTGACCACGAAAGTGACGCCAGCTACGGGCCTTACGCCTTATGCGCGCACCGGGAACTGGCCGCTGTGGATCCTGACCACGCTGTTCGGTTTTGCCGCCGTAGTGATGAGCCTGCGTCAGCGTCGTAGATAACCTGGCCTTCTGTTGCCGGGTGGCGGCTACGCCTTACCCGGCCTACTCTCCGGCGCAGCCGCCACCCGACAATTTCCTCCTAAACTTCAATTCTGGCACGCCTGTTGCTTTGTTTAATTACGCAAACGCTGTCTGGCTTAACGTGCAACCTTGTCGCACCAGCATGGATCTCCGGTAGCACCGAAACGGTGCAACGAGAGATTATTGCCTCTGAATGGTGCGGCGCGCTTCGCAAAAATAAACAATAACGCAGCAAAATCTTTACATTAAGCCAGACTAAATGTTAACAAGCTTGCATAACACTGCACTCGCATTGCGCGAGATATAACAACATCACAATGGGTATCAAAGCGTCACTGGCGCTGATAAGAAAGGAGTTGGGTATGCAATTACGTAAACTGGCCACAGCAATGCTGGTTATGGGAATGTCTGCGGGCATCGTTCACGCTGAAGACGCTCCGGCAGCAGGAAGCACTCTCGACAAGATTGCCAAAAACGGCGTGATCGTGGTCGGCCACCGTGAATCTTCTGTCCCGTTCTCTTACTACGACAACACGCAAAAAGTCGTGGGCTATTCACAGGATTACTCCAACGCCATCGTTGAAGCCGTGAAGAAAAAGCTGAACAAACCTGACCTGCAAGTGAAGCTGATCCCCATCACTTCACAGAACCGTATTCCTCTGCTGCAAAACGGCACATTTGATTTTGAATGTGGCTCAACCACCAACAACCTTGAGCGTCAGAAACAGGCCGCTTTCTCGGACACTATCTTCGTTGTAGGCACCCGCCTGCTGACGAAGAAAGGCGGCGATATCAAAGATTTTGCTGACCTGAAAGGCAAAGCGGTTGTCGTGACCTCCGGTACCACGTCCGAAGTGCTGCTGCACAAGCTGAACGACGAGAAGAAAATGGACATGCGCATCATCAGCGCGAAAGATCACGGCGACTCCTTCCGTACCCTGGAAAGCGGTCGTGCCGTTGCGTTTATGATGGATGACGCTCTGCTGGCAGGCGAGCGCGCCAAGGCGAAGAAACCAGACAACTGGGAAATCGTCGGGACTGCGCAGTCGAAAGAAGCTTACGGCTGTATGCTGCGTAAAGGCGATGAAGGCTTCAAAAAGCTGATCGATGACACCATCGCTCAGGCGCAAACCTCTGGCGAAGCGGCAAAATGGTTCGACAAATGGTTCAAGAACCCAATTCCACCAAAAAACCTGAACATGAACTTTGAACTGTCTGACGACATGAAAGCGCTGTTCAAATCACCAAACGACAAAGCTCTTAACTAACTAGAACGACAGGGGCGGGATCTCCTGCCCTCTCGATTGTCGGGAAGCATGGACAGACTATACGTTGAGTGGTCGTTCCCCACTCAGCGCAAAAATTGAGCTTCTCACCAATCTTCGAGGGTAGCGCTGCTACCCTCTTTT
Organism: Enterobacter sp. 301B; assembly: GCF_003850715.1. Classification (NCBI taxonomy): domain Bacteria; kingdom Pseudomonadati; phylum Pseudomonadota; class Gammaproteobacteria; order Enterobacterales; family Enterobacteriaceae; genus Enterobacter; species Enterobacter sp. 301B. The sequence goes on along the minus strand of NZ_PQTC01000005.1, from coordinate 200,670 downwards.
TTCTGGAGTTTACTATGTCAATTGACTGGAACTGGGGCATCTTTCTGCAACAAGCCCCGTTCGGCAACACCACCTATCTCGGCTGGCTGTGGAGCGGCTTTCAGGTTACCGTTGCGTTATCGATAACGGCGTGGATTATCGCGTTTCTTGTCGGTTCGCTGTTCGGTATTCTGCGTACCGTCCCTAACCGTTTTCTCTCTTCGATTGGCACGCTCTATGTGGAACTGTTCCGTAACGTTCCGCTGATCGTGCAGTTCTTTACCTGGTATCTGGTGATCCCGGAACTGCTGCCGGAAGATCTCGGCATGTGGTTCAAGGCCGAGCTGGATCCTAACGTACAATTCTTTGTCTCCTCCATGCTGTGTCTGGGACTGTTCACCGCTGCGCGCGTCTGCGAGCAGGTGCGTGCCGCCATACAGTCACTGCCACGCGGACAAAAGAATGCGGCACTGGCGATGGGCCTGACCCTGCCACAAGCTTACCGTTACGTACTGCTGCCTAACGCTTACCGCGTCATCGTTCCGCCGATGACCTCCGAGATGATGAACCTGGTAAAAAACTCGGCCATCGCCTCAACCATTGGTCTGGTAGATATGGCGGCGCAGGCGGGCAAACTGCTGGATTACTCCGCTCACGCATGGGAATCCTTCACGGCAATCACGCTCGCCTATGTTCTGATTAACGCTTTCATCATGCTGGTGATGAACCTGGTTGAACGCAAAGTACGCCTGCCGGGCAATCTGGGGGGCAAATAATGTACGAATTTGACTGGAGTTCCATTGTTCCCTCCATGCCTTATCTGCTGGATGGACTGGCGATCACCTTAAAGATCACCGTAATCGCCATTATCGTCGGTATTGTCTGGGGCACCCTGCTGGCAGTGATGCGCCTGTCGAGCTTTAAGCCGCTCGCCTGGTTTGCTACGGCTTACGTTAACGTGTTCCGCTCCATTCCACTGGTCATGGTGCTGTTGTGGTTTTACCTGATTGTTCCCGGCTTTTTACAGAACGTGCTGGGACTGTCGCCGAAAACCGATATCCGCCTGATCTCTGCCATGGTGGCATTCTCTATGTTTGAAGCCGCCTACTACTCCGAGATCATCCGCGCAGGTATTCAGAGTATCTCGCGCGGGCAGTCCAGCGCTGCGCTGGCGCTCGGTATGACGCACTGGCAGTCCATGAAGCTTATTATTCTGCCACAGGCGTTTCGCGCCATGGTTCCGCTGCTGCTGACGCAGGGCATCGTCCTGTTCCAGGATACCTCCCTGGTCTACGTGCTGAGCCTGGCAGACTTCTTCCGTACCGCCTCCACCATTGGCGAACGTGACGGAACGCAGGTTGAGATGATCCTCTTCGCGGGCGGGGTCTATTTTGTGATTAGTTTAAGCGCATCGCTGTTGGTCAGCTGGCTGAAGAAAAGGACCGTATAATGATTTCCCTGAAAAATGTTTCTAAATGGTATGGGCACTTTCAGGTGCTGACCGACTGCTCAACAGAAGTGAAAAAAGGCGATGTGGTGGTGGTATGCGGCCCGTCCGGCTCCGGTAAGTCGACGCTTATCAAAACCGTTAATGGGCTGGAACCTGTCCAGCAGGGCGAGATTGTCGTTAACGGCACCAAAGTGAATGACCGCAAAACCAACCTTGCCCAGCTTCGCTCCCACGTTGGGATGGTGTTCCAGCATTTTGAGCTGTTCCCTCACCTCTCCATCATTGAGAACCTGACGCTGGCGCAGGTGAAAGTGCTGAAGCGCGACAAAAAAGCGGCGCGTGAAAAGGGACTGAAGTTGCTGGAACGCGTCGGGCTGTCTGCACATGCGGATAAGTTCCCTGCGCAGCTTTCAGGTGGCCAACAGCAGCGCGTGGCAATCGCGCGTGCGCTGTGCATGGATCCGGTGGCGATGCTGTTTGATGAGCCGACGTCCGCGCTCGATCCTGAGATGATCAACGAAGTGCTGGACGTTATGGTGGAACTGGCGCACGAAGGGATGACCATGATGGTGGTGACGCACGAAATGGGCTTCGCCCGTAAAGTGGCCAACCGTGTGATCTTCATGGATGAAGGGAAAATTGTTGAAGACTCACCGAAAGAAGAGTTCTTCGCAAATCCTAAATCTGAACGTGCAAAAGACTTCCTCGCTAAAATCCTGCATTAATCTTTTTAGTGCGCAATCTGTGGATTGCGCACTGCTTCACGCTTTAGATCTCTTTTTCTATTCGGCGTCACATCGCAGCGTTAACCTTGTCACAAATAATGCTAAGAATGGAGAACGCCATGGCACAGCCTATTATTCTCGACTGCGATCCGGGTCATGATGACGCGATCGCACTCGTCCTTGCTCTTGCCTCCCCTGAACTGGACGTAAAAGCTGTCACCTCCTCTGCAGGGAACCAGACGCCGGATAAAACCCTGCGAAACGTGTTGCGCATGTTAACGCTGCTAAAACGCACCGATATTCCGGTCGCAGGTGGCGCCATTAAGCCGCTAATGCGCGAGCTGATCATTGCGGATAACGTTCACGGTGAAAGTGGGCTGGATGGCCCGGCGCTGCCGGAGCCGGGTTTCGCACCACAAAACTGTACTGCCGTCGAGCTCATGGCGAAAGTTCTGCGTGAAAGCGCAGAGCCCGTGACGCTGGTGGCGACCGGCCCACAGACCAACGTAGCGCTGCTGCTGAACAGCCATCCTGAACTGCACAGCAATATCGCCCGTATCGTCATCATGGGCGGGGCAATGGGGCTGGGGAACTGGACGCCAGCCGCGGAGTTCAACATCTTTGTTGACCCGGAAGCCGCGGAAATCGTCTTCCAGTCGGGCCTGCCGATTGTTATGGCGGGGCTGGACGTTACCCACCGCGCACAAATTATGGCGCAGGACATCGAACGATTTCGTACTGTGGGTAACCCGGTTGCAACAACCGTGGCAGAGCTGCTCGATTTCTTTATGGAGTATCACAAAGCCGAGAAGTGGGGATTCCACGGCGCCCCGCTGCATGACCCATGCACCATCGCCTGGCTACTGAAGCCGGAAATGTTTACCACGGTCGAGCGTTGGGTTGGTGTGGAAACACAGGGGAAATATACCCAGGGAATGACGGTGGTGGACTATTACTCGCTGACGGGAAACAAGCCGAATACCACGGTAGTGGTGGATATCGATCGGGAAGCGTTTGTGGATTTGCTGGCGGAGCGGCTGGCTTATTATTCTGCGGCCTGATGCCCTCACCCCGCCCCTCTCCCACAGGGAGAGGGTGCAAACAGTTTTGCTTTTACCTACGGCTCAAATGGCCGACGCTGGAACTGGTCGTGCCCGCACTTCGGACACAGCGGCAGCACCTCAGGCGTATAAACGGCGATATGGTGGTGGCACTTCTCACACACCAGGTTCCCCAACCCCACTACTTCGCCGCTGTGATAGACACCGTGGTGGTTTAAATCCTGGAATACCTCGCGCCACTCCAGCTGAGTTTTATCGGTAATATCCGCCAGCTCCTGCCACAGGCTCTCTTTAATTACCCGCATAAAAACACTGTCGGCGATTTCGTCCTGGCTCTCTTCATAGCTTCGCGCAAACTCTTCCAGGTCGCGGCGCACGGCGCGCGTCACCTCTTCCACTTCGGTTCGCGATAACTCACCCGTTTGCGTCACGCGTGCGCGTGCCTGTTCGACCAACGCGTCGATATCACGCTCGCCGTTACGTAGCCTTTCCGTCAGAGTCGCTACCAGTTCACGGTAAAATTGAGCAACCTTGTTCATCATTTTGCCTCCCGGGTAAGTAACTGTCTCTAATAATAGACCTTATTTCGTCGCCGCTTTGTCAGGTGAAGCACAGACCCGGTAAATTCCTGCAAAGTGCATTTGCGTGAAAGGCTGTTTTGACGCGGGCGTTTGGGCTATGCTATGCGGATCTGAATTACCACATCCATTGGCTACATTTGTAGCTGTATTGAACACAGGACCACTGGCTGCCATGCAAGAGCAATACCGCCCGGAAGAGATAGAATCAAAAGTCCAGCAACACTGGGACGAGAAGCGCACCTTTGAAGTAACCGAAGACGAGAGCAAAGAGAAGTATTACTGCCTGTCGATGCTTCCCTATCCTTCTGGTCGACTACACATGGGCCACGTGCGTAACTACACCATCGGTGACGTGATTGCACGCTACCAGCGTATGCTGGGCAAAAACGTACTTCAGCCTATCGGCTGGGATGCGTTCGGCCTGCCTGCTGAAGGCGCGGCGGTGAAAAACAACACGGCACCGGCTCCGTGGACGTACGACAACATCGCGTACATGAAAAACCAGCTGAAAATGCTGGGCTTTGGCTATGACTGGAGCCGCGAGCTGGCAACCTGTACCCCGGAATACTACCGCTGGGAGCAGAAGTTCTTCACCGAGCTGTATAAAAAAGGCCTGGTCTACAAGAAAACGTCCGCCGTTAACTGGTGCCCGAACGACCAGACCGTTCTCGCGAACGAGCAGGTTATCGATGGCTGCTGCTGGCGCTGTGACACCAAAGTAGAGCGTAAAGAGATCCCGCAGTGGTTTATCAAAATCACCGCCTACGCTGACGAACTGCTGAACGATCTGGATAATCTGGATCACTGGCCTGACACCGTTAAGACCATGCAGCGCAACTGGATCGGCCGTTCCGAAGGTGTGGAAATTACCTTTAACGTAGAAAACTACGACCAGACGCTGACCGTCTACACCACCCGTCCGGACACCTTCATGGGCGCGACCTACCTGGCCGTGGCCGCAGGTCACCCGCTGGCGCAAAAAGCGGCGGAAAACAATCCGGAGCTGGCGACCTTTATCGACGAATGCCGCAACACGAAAGTGGCCGAAGCCGACATGGCGACGATGGAGAAAAAAGGCGTTGATACCGGCTTCAAAGCGATCCACCCGCTGACGGGCGAAGCGATACCTGTCTGGGCCGCCAACTTCGTACTGATGGAATACGGCACAGGCGCCGTGATGGCCGTGCCGGGTCACGATCAGCGCGACTACGAATTTGCCACCAAATACGGCCTGACCATCAAGCCTGTTATTCTTGCTGCTGACGGCTCTGAACCCGATCTCTCTGAGCAAGCGCTGACTGAAAAAGGCACCCTGTTTAACTCCGGTGAGTTCAGCGGCCTGAGCTTCGAAGAGGGCTTCAACGCCATCGCCGACAAACTGGCCTCCCTGGGCGTGGGCGAGCGTAAAGTGAACTACCGTCTGCGCGACTGGGGCGTTTCCCGTCAGCGTTACTGGGGTGCGCCAATCCCAATGGTGACCCTGGAAGACGGCACCGTGATGCCAACGCCGGAAGATCAGCTGCCGGTGATCCTGCCGGAAGACGTGGTCATGGACGGCATCACCAGCCCGATCAAAGCCGATCCTGAGTGGGCAAAAACCACCGTCAACGGTCAGCCAGCGCTGCGTGAAACCGACACCTTTGACACCTTTATGGAATCCTCCTGGTACTATGCGCGCTACACCTGCCCGCAGTACAAAGAAGGCATGCTGGATTCCGATGCTGCAAACTACTGGCTGCCGGTAGACATCTATATCGGTGGCATTGAACACGCCATCATGCACCTGCTCTACTTCCGCTTCTTCCACAAACTGATGCGTGACGCAGGCCTGGTCAACTCCGACGAACCGGCAAAACAGCTGCTGTGTCAGGGTATGGTGCTGGCAGATGCGTTCTACTACGTTGGCGCGAACGGTGAACGTAACTGGGTTTCTCCGGTTGATGCGATTGTGGAGCGCGACGAGAAAGGCCGTATCGTGAAGGCGAAAGACGCCGAAGGTCATGAACTGGTTTATACCGGCATGAGCAAGATGTCCAAGTCTAAAAATAACGGTATCGACCCGCAGGTGATGGTTGAGCGTTACGGCGCTGACACCGTGCGTCTGTTCATGATGTTCGCCTCCCCGGCAGATATGACGCTGGAATGGCAGGAATCCGGCGTTGAAGGGGCAAACCGCTTCCTGAAACGCGTCTGGAAACTGGTTTACGAGCACACCTCACAAGGTGATGCGCCAGCGCTGAACGTGGCTGCACTGAGCGAAGATCAGCAGGCGCTGCGTCGTGATGTTCATAAAACCATTGCGAAAGTCACCGATGATATTGGTCGTCGTCAGACCTTCAATACCGCAATTGCGGCTATTATGGAACTGATGAACAAGCTGGCAAAAGCCCCGCAGGACGGCGAGCAGGATCGCGCGTTAATGCGCGAAGCGCTGCTGGCGGTCGTTCGCATGCTGAACCCGTTCACGCCGCACGTTAGCTTCACCCTGTGGCAGGAGCTGAAAGGCGAAGGGGATATCGACAACGCGCCGTGGCCAGTGGCGGATGAATCCGCTATGGTGGAAAACACCACGCTGGTTGTGGTGCAGGTTAACGGTAAAGTGCGCGGTAAAATTACCGTCGCGGTCGACGCAACCGAAGAACAGGTTCGCGAGCGCGCAGGCCAGGAGCATCTGGTCGCGAAATACCTTGAGGGCGTTACCGTACGTAAAGTGATCTACGTACCCGGTAAACTGCTGAATCTGGTCGTTGGCTAAGCGCGGGAGGAAACGTGCGACACCTGGCAACAATACTCTTATCTCTGGCGGTGCTGGTCACCGCTGGCTGCGGCTGGCACCTGCGCAATACCACGGCAGTGCCGGCTCAGATGAAAACAATGATCTTCGACTCATCCGATCCGAATGGACCGCTGAGCCGGGCCATTCGTAACCAGCTGCGTTTGAACGATGTTGAGCTGATCGAGAAGGGAACCCTGCGTCAGGATGTTCCTTCGCTCCGCGTCCTGAAATCAACGCTGTCACAAGACACGGCATCGATCTTCCAGGATGGACGAACCGCGGAATATCAAATGGTGCTTACCGTTGATGCGGCCGTTTTAATGCCAGGTAAAGATATTTACCCTATCAATACCAAAGTCTACCGCTCGTTCTTCGATAACCCGCAGACGGCCCTGGCAAAAGACGCCGAACAGCAGATTATCATCAAGGAAATGTATGATAAGGCCGCGGAGCAACTGATCCGCAGACTGCCTGCCATTGCCGCGTCGACGAAAAAAGGCGCTGACGTTATCGAAACACCGGATGCCAGCACGCCGGATATGCCAACGTCGCTGGGTAACTGATGATCAGGTTGTATCCTGAACAACTCCGCGCGCAGCTCAACGAAGGGCTGCGCGCGGCCTATCTGCTACTCGGCAATGACCCCCTGTTACTTCAGGAAAGCCTTGATGCGGTTCGCCATGCGGCAGCCGCGCAGGGTTTCGATGAGCATCATACGTTCCAGATCGATAACAGTACCGACTGGAACGCTATCTTCTCGCTTTGTCAGGCCATGAGCCTGTTTGCCTCTCGTCAGACAATCCAGATCGTGCTGCCAGAGAATGGTCCTAACGCGGCCATCAATGAACAGCTGACCATGCTGGTGAGTTTATTACACGGCGATCTGCTGCTTATCGTACGCGGTAACAAGTTCACGAAAGCGCAGGAAAACGCGGCCTGGTTTACCCAGCTTGCCACCAATGCGGTACTGGTTACCTGCCAGACGCCAGAACAGGCGCATCTGCCAAAATGGGTTGCCGCGCGCGCAAAGCTGCACAATCTGCAACTGGATGATGCCGCCAGCCAGCTCCTTTGCTATTGCTATGAAGGCAACCTTCTGGCACTGGCGCAGGCGCTGGACAGGCTCGCCCTACTGTGGCCCGATGGCAAGCTGACGCTACCGCGCGTGGAACAGGCGGTGAATGATGCCGCGCACTTTACTCCCTTCCACTGGGTTGATGCGCTGCTGTCGGCGAAAAGTAAGCGAGCCCTGCACATACTGCAACAGCTGCGCCTGGAAGGGAGTGAGCCGATCATTCTGCTCCGCACGCTCCAGCGCGAATTACTGCTGCTGAACAACCTTAAACGTCAGTCGGCACATACGCCCCTGCGCGCCTTATTCGATAAACATCGCGTCTGGCAGAACCGTCGGGCGATGACCACGGAGGCGATAAACCGCCTGAGCCAGGAGCAGTTGCGTCAGGCAGTGCAACTTCTGATGCGCGCCGAACTGACGTTAAAACAGGACTACGGCCAGTCTGTCTGGGCGGAGCTGGAGAGCCTCTCTTTGCTGCTCTGCCATAAGGCGCTGGCAGACGTATTTATCGATGGGTGATATGCATTCTTTACAGGCAATGTATGGCGGGACCTTCGACCCGGTACACTATGGGCATCTTAAACCGGTAGAAATCCTCGCGAATTTGATTGGGTTGCAGCGGGTAATCATCATGCCCAACAATGTTCCTCCGCATCGTCCTCAGCCAGAAGCAACCAGCGAGCAGCGCAAAGCGATGCTCGCGCTGGCTATCGCAGATAAGCCTCTCTTCACGCTGGATGAGCGCGAATTGCGCAGGGATACCCCTTCCTGGACATCGCAAACGCTGCGGGAGTGGCGCGCTGAGCAGGGGCCTATGCAACCGCTGGCGTTTATCATCGGCCAGGATTCCTTGCTCAACTTTCCCAGCTGGTACCAGTACGAAACCATTCTGGAAAACAGTCATCTGCTGGTCTGCCGCCGTCCGGGCTACCCGTTGACCATGCGCGACGCGCAGCATCAGCAGTGGCTTGACGCGCATCTGACGGACAATATAGAAGACCTGCACAGTCTACCCGCCGGGAAAATTTACCTCGCTGAAACGCCGTGGTTTGATATTTCCGCGACCCTCATCCGCGAGCGTCTCCAGCAGGGTTTAGACTGTGACGATCTCCTGCCCTCGCCCGTGCTGGCCTATATCCACGCACACGGTTTGTATCAGAAAAGTACAGATGCCTGATCATCACCGGCGAAATTGTCTGTTAATGTTTATCCTGCCTTGACAGGCTAAGCCATACTGATATCCTCCGCTGCCAGACTTTCCCGCCGATCGCTGCTTTACAGAAATTGTTTTACAAAAATGGCGATGCAATCTCAGGCGGAGGGTGGGATGATACCCGCCTTCAAAAGCCGGGCGGTGACATTTGTCCCGCGACTGGCGTCAGTTCAGGTATACTGACTGGCCACGAATTCATAGTTGTACAATCTCATTCACCCAGGGGGAAAACTTGCAGGGTAAAGCACTCCAGGATTTTGTTATCGACAAAATTGATGACCTGAAAGGTCAGGACATCATCGCTATCGACGTTAAGGGTAAATCCAGCATCACCGACTGCATGATCATCTGCACCGGGACCTCAACTCGTCACGTTGTTTCGATTGCTGACCATGTTGTTCAGGAATCGCGCGCGGCAGGGCTGCTTCCGCTGGGCGTTGAAGGTGAAGCGACCGCTGACTGGGTGGTTGTCGATCTCGGCGATGTGATTGTCCACGTCATGCAGGAAGAGAGCCGTCGCCTGTATGAGCTGGAAAAACTCTGGGGTTAATGCGTGAAGTTGCAACTGGTCGCCGTCGGCACCAAAATGCCGGACTGGGTACAAACCGGTTTTACTGAGTATCTGCGTCGTTTCCCAAAAGATATGCCGTTCGAACTGGTGGAGATCCCAGCAGGAAAGCGCGGCAAGAACGCAGATATCAAACGTATTCTCGATAAAGAGGGAGAGCTGATGCTGGCTGCCGCAGGCAAAAACCGCATCGTGACCCTCGATATCCCGGGAAAACCCTGGGATACGCCGCAGCTGGCGCACGAACTGGAGCGCTGGAAGCAGGATGGTCGTGATGTCAGTCTGTTGATTGGCGGACCAGAGGGGTTATCTCCCGCCTGCAAAGCGGCAGCAGAACAAAGTTGGTCACTCTCGGCGCTGACGTTGCCCCACCCGCTTGTGCGGGTTCTCGTGGCAGAAAGTTTGTATCGCGCATGGAGCATCACTACCAACCACCCTTATCACCGCGAGTAATGACAGACCAGGGTAATTTAAGCAGCGGATGAAACTACAGAATTCTTTTCGCGACTATACGGCTGAGTCCGCGCTGTTTGTGCGCCGGGCGCTGGTCGCCTTTACGGGGATTTTGCTGCTTACCGGCGTGCTGATCGCCAACCTCTATAATCTGCAAATTGTCCGCTATACCGATTACCAGACCCGCTCAAACGAAAACCGTATCAAGCTGGTGCCCATCGCGCCCAGCCGCGGCATTATCTACGATCGTAACGGCACCCCGCTGGCGCTAAACCGCAACATCTACCAGATAGAGATGATGCCAGAGAAAGTGGATAACGTGCAGGATACGCTGAACGCGCTGAGAAGCGTTGTCGACCTGACTGATGACGACATCGCTGCGTTCAAAAAAGAGCGCGCACGTTCTCACCGCTTCACCTCTATTCCGGTAAAAACCAACCTGACGGAAGTGCAGGTCGCCCGTTTTGCCGTTAACCAGTACCGTTTCCCCGGTGTGGAAGTCAAAGGCTATAAACGCCGCTACTATCCTTACGGCTCCGCGCTGACGCACGTCATTGGCTACGTCTCCAAAATTAACGATAAAGACGTCGAACGCCTTGATAAAGACGGCAAGCTGGCTAACTACGCCGCAACCCATGATATCGGCAAGCTTGGGATTGAACGTTATTACGAAGATGTCCTGCACGGTCAGACCGGGTATGAAGAGGTTGAAGTTAACAACCGTGGCCGCGTGATCCGTCAGCTCAAAGAGGTTCCCCCACAGGCGGGACATGACGTTTATCTGACGCTCGACCTGAAGCTACAGCAGTATATCGAAACGCTGCTGGCGGGTAGCCGGGCCGCCGTAATCGTGACCGACCCGCGTACCGGCGGTATTCTGGCGATGGTTTCTATGCCAAGCTACGATCCGAACCTCTTCGTGGATGGCATCTCCAGCAAGGATTACTCCGGCCTGCTCAACGATCCAAACACCCCGCTGGTGAACCGCGCCACGCAGGGGGTTTATCCTCCAGCCTCAACGGTAAAACCGTATGTCGCCGTTTCTGCGCTGAGCGCGGGCGTCATTACCCGTAATACCAGTCTGTTTGACCCTGGCTGGTGGCAGTTACCTGGCTCTGAAAAACGCTACCGTGACTGGAAAAAATGGGGTCACGGCCATCTGAACGTGACCAAATCACTGGAGGAGTCGGCGGATACCTTCTTCTATCAGGTCGCCTACGACATGGGTATTGATCGTCTGTCTGAATGGATGAGCAAATTCGGCTACGGACATTACACCGGTATAGATTTGGCGGAAGAACGTTCCGGCAACATGCCAACCCGCGAATGGAAGCTGAAGCGCTTTAAAAAACCCTGGTATCAGGGTGATACCATTCCGGTGGGGATCGGCCAGGGCTACTGGACGGCAACGCCGCTGCAAATGAACAAGGCGATGATGATCCTCATCAACGATGGCGTTGTGAAAGTACCGCACCTGCTGCAAAGCACCGTAGAAGACGGCAAAAAAGTGCCATGGATACAGCCGCACGAGCCGCCGGTGGGTGACATTCATTCCGGGTACTGGGAAATCGCCAAAGACGGGATGTATGGCGTAGCCAACCGCCCTAACGGGACGGCGCACAAATATTTCGCTGGCGCACCGTATAAGGTTGCCGCGAAATCAGGTACGGCTCAGGTCTTCGGTCTGAAAGCGAATGAAACCTATAACGCACATAAAATTGCTGAACGTCTGCGTGACCACAAGCTCATGACGGCGTTTGCCCCTTATGATAACCCGCAAGTTGCGGTGGCGATGATTCTTGAGAACGGCGGCGCAGGCCCGGCGGTGGGTACCATCATGCGTCAAATCCTCGACCACATCATGCTGGGTGATAACAACACCGAACTGCCAGCTGAAAACCCGGCAGCCGCTGCGGCGGAGGACCAATAATCATGACGGATAATCCGAATAAAAAATCGCTGTGGGACAAGATCCACATCGACCCTGCCATGCTGCTGATCCTGCTGGCTCTGCTGGTGTACAGCGCCCTCGTTATCTGGAGCGCCAGCGGCCAGGATATCGGCATGATGGAGCGTAAAGTTGGCCAGATCGCCATGGGTCTGGTCATTATGGTGGTGATGGCGCAAATACCACCGCGCGTGTATGAGGGCTGGGCGCCCTATCTCTATATTTTCTGTATCATTTTGCTGGTGGCAGTAGATGCGTTCGGTGCTATCTCGAAGGGGGCGCAACGCTGGCTGGATCTGGGGATTGTCCGCTTCCAGCCGTCAGAAATCGCCAAAATCGCCGTTCCGCTGATGGTGGCGCGCTTCATTAACCGCGACGTCTGCCCGCCGTCGTTGAAGAATACCGCCATTGCGCTGGTGCTAATTTTCCTGCCGACGCTGCTCGTGGCCGCACAGCCTGACCTCGGTACCTCGATTCTCATCGCCCTCTCCGGCCTGTTCGTCCTGTTCCTGTCAGGCCTGAGCTGGCGTCTGATCGGCATCGCGGTGGTCCTGCTGGCTGCCTTTATTCCTATTCTCTGGTTCTTCCTGATGCATGATTACCAGCGCCAGCGCGTGATGATGCTGCTCGATCCCGAGACCGATCCGCTGGGCGCAGGCTATCATATTATTCAGTCGAAGATTGCGATTGGCTCCGGCGGCCTGCGCGGAAAAGGCTGGCTGCACGGGACACAGTCGCAGCTCGAATTTTTACCGGAACGCCACACCGACTTTATCTTTGCCGTTCTGGCTGAGGAGTTAGGGCTGGTTGGCATTCTGGTGCTGCTTGCACTCTACGTGCTGTTGATCATGCGTGGGCTCTACATTGCCGCACGCGCGCAGACCACCTTTGGCCGGGTTATGGCGGGTGGATTAATGTTGATTTTGTTCGTTTATGTCTTCGTAAATATTGGTATGGTGAGTGGTATTCTGCCGGTTGTTGGCGTACCGCTGCCGCTGGTGAGTTACGGGGGCTCGGCACTGATCGTGTTGATGGCCGGGTTTGGTATCGTCATGTCGATCCATACCCACAGGAAAATGTTGTCCAAAAGCGTATAAAAATAAGGGGATCGCAATGCGTAAGCAGTGGCTGGGGATCTGCATCGCAGCAAGTTTACTTGCCGCCTGTACAAGTGATGATGGTCAGCAACAGGCAACCGTCGCGCCGCCGCAGCCTGCGGTCTGTAATGGTCCGATTGTTGAAATTAGCGGTGCCGATCCCGTTTATGAACCGCTGAACGCCAGCGTGAATCAGGATTATCAGCGCGACGGTAAAAGCTATAAAATCGTTCAGGATCCTTCCCGTTTCAGCCAGGCCGGCTTTGCTGCCATCTATGACGCTGAGCCAGGCAGCAATCTGACCGCGTCAGGTGAAACCTTCGATCCGATGCAGATCACGGCGGCACACCCGACACTGCCTATTCCAAGCTATGCGCGCATCACTAACCTGGCGAATGGCCGGATGATCGTGGTACGTATCAACGATCGTGGCCCTTACGGCAACGATCGCGTGATCTCCCTGTCACGCGCGGCAGCCGACCGTCTGAATACCTCAAATAATACAAAAGTGCGTATCGACCCGATTATCGTGGCGCAGGATGGTTCGCTGTCTGGCCCGGGCACGGCCTGTACCACGGTCGCGAAACAGACCTACGCCCTGCCCGCACGCCCGGATCTAAGCGGTGGTATGGGGGGCGCTTCAATGCCAGCAGAGCCCGCGCAGCCGCAGGGTGAAGTGCACGCCATCAGCAACGATACGCTACAAAGTGAAGATGCGACAGGCGCCCCGGTGAAAAGCAGTGGTTTCCTTGGTGCACCCACCACGTTAGCGCCGGGCGTGATTGAATCAAATGAACCTGCCCCAGCGCCTGCGCCCGTTGTTGCTGCACCCGCTACACAACCCGCCCCGGTGACCGCACCGGCTGCTACGCAGACTGCGGCGCCTGCGACGGCGAGCGGCAGCTACGTGGTTCAGGTTGGCGCCGTCAGCGATCGGGCCCGTGCAGAGCAGTATCAGCAGCGTTTAAGCCAGCAGTTTGGCGTGCCAGGCCGCGTTGAGCAAAACGGTGCGGTATGGCGTATCCAGATGGGTCCGTTTGCCAGCAAATCGCAGGCAGCGTCCCTGCAACAGCGTTTGCAGAGCGAGGCGCAGCTCCAGTCGTTTATCGCTGTTGCGAAGTAATTAATTGGTGGTATCCGAAATGTCAGTTTGTGTAAACCACGTTAACACTCTCATGATGAAAGTCGGATGCCTGCCCGTATAGCATTTGCTATAGTAAGGCACTTTTTTTAATTCCATCACGGATGTCGTAGTTCTGACCATGAAGACCACTTTTTCTGCTCGTTTTGTGCAGCGCATGGCGCTGACCACGGCCCTTTGCGCTGCTGCGTTCTCCGCAGCTCACGCGGATGACCTGAACATCAAGACCATGATCCCTGGCGTTCCGCAGATCGACGCGGAATCCTACATCCTGATTGATTACAACTCCGGCAAAGTTCTGGCAGAACAGAACGCCGATGCCCGCCGCGATCCGGCCAGCCTGACCAAAATGATGACCAGCTATGTTATCGGCCAGGCCATGAAAGCGGGTAAATTTAAAGAAACCGATCTGGTGACTATCGGTAACGATGCGTGGGCAACCGGCAACCCGGTGTTCAAAGGTTCATCGCTGATGTTCCTGAAGCCAGGCATGCAGGTTCCGGTCTCTCAGCTTATCCGTGGCATCAACTTGCAGTCCGGTAACGACGCCTGCGTGGCAATGGCCGATTTTGCAGCGGGCAGCCAGGACGCGTTTGTGGGCCTGATGAACAGCTACGTCTCTGCGCTGGGCCTGAAAAACAGCCACTTCCAGACCGTTCACGGCCTGGACGCCGAAGGTCAGTACAGCTCCGCGCGTGACATGGCGCTGATCGGTCAGGCGCTGATCCGCGATGTGCCAAACGAGTACTCTATCTACAAAGAGAAAGAGTTCACCTTCAACGGCATTCGTCAGACCAACCGTAACGGCCTGCTGTGGGACAATAGCCTGAACGTCGACGGCATCAAAACTGGTCACACCGACAAAGCCGGCTATAACCTGGTGGCTTCTGCCACTGAAGGCCAGATGCGTCTGATCTCTGCCGTGATGGGAGGCCGCACGTTTAAAGGACGCGAAACGGAAAGTAAAAAACTGCTGACCTGGGGCTTCCGCTTCTTCGAAACCGTGAATCCGCTGAAAGCCGGTAAAGAATTTGCCTCTGAACCTGTCTGGTTTGGCGATAACGACCGTGCTTCCCTGGGTGTGGACAAAGATCTCTATCTGACGATCCCACGCGGTCGTATGAAAGATCTGAAAGCCAGCTACGTGCTGAATACCACCGAGCTGCACGCCCCGCTGCAAAAGAATCAGGTCGTGGGTACTATCAACTTCCAGCTGGATGGCAAAACCATCGATCAGCGCCCGCTGGTGGTGCTGGAGGAAATTCCTGAAGGCAATTTCTTCGGCAAAATCATTGATTACATTAAGCTGATGTTCCATCACTGGTTTGGTTAAAAATTGAACACTTGAAAGTGTGATTTTGATCCCCATATACTACGTATCAGTAAAACTCCCGCCCCGTGGCGGGAGTTATTATTTTTTATACACACGCCGGAGCTGACATGAAAACCAAACTTAACGAACTGCTTGAATTCCCTACCCCTTTTACTTACAAAGTAATGGGTCTGGCGAAACCTGAGCTGGTTGATCAGGTGGTTGAAGTGGTACAGCGCCATGCGCCGGGCGACTACTCTCCATCAGTCAAACCGAGCAGCAAAGGTAACTACCACTCGGTCTCAATCACCATCACTGCGACACACATTGAGCAGGTTGAGACGCTGTACGAAGAGCTCGGCAATATTGAAATTGTTCGTATGGTGCTGTAGTCCTTCTGCGGTTACCCGGTTTGCCGGGTAACCCACTTCCCCGCTGTGATATACTCCCCGTACCTATTCTCCCTTGTCTTCGGAGACATCCTTTTGTACCAGGATAAAATTCTTGTCCGCCATCTTGGGCTACAGCCTTACGAGCCTGTCTCTCAGGCTATGCATGACTTTACCGACAGGCGCGATGACACCACGCCTGATGAAATCTGGCTGGTTGAACACCTGCCGGTGTTCACTCAAGGCCAGGCAGGAAAAGCCGAACATTTATTGATGACGGGCGATATCCCGGTGATCCAGAGCGATCGCGGTGGACAGGTGACCTACCACGGCCCGGGCCAGCAGGTGATGTATGTTCTGCTTAACCTGAAACGCAGAAAGCTGGGCGTGCGTGAGCTCGTGACCTTACTGGAGCAAACCGTGGTCAATACGCTGGCTGAGTACGATATTGACGCTCACCCTCGCGCCGATGCCCCGGGCGTTTATGTGGGAGAGATGAAGATCTGTTCGCTGGGGCTGCGTATCCGCAAAGGCTGCTCGTTCCACGGGCTGGCGCTGAATATCAATATGGATTTGGCCCCCTTCCAGCGCATCAACCCATGTGGGTATGCCGGTATGGAAATGACGCAAATGCGCCAGTGGGTCGATACCGCCACGCCTGACAATATCCGGCCCGTGCTTCTGAAGAACTTTTTAGCACTGCTTAACAATCCCACCTACGAATATATTGCTGCTTAACTTACCTCGGGCAGTGGCTCAATTATTTGACCAGCCACTGCTTAATTACCGCATTTACGCTTTACAATAAACCGCATATTCTATATTTTCGAGTCGCCCATATATTAGCGTCACATATTAATTAGAACCTTAATAGAACCATCGCCGGGTTTCGTGTAACGTGCGTGACAATCACCCAACTGCTTGTTTTCGATAAATAATGGAAACTTACTAAACACTTTACGAATCTCTGCAAGCATAATAAATAAATTCAACTATCATTCATATTGTGAATGGATACGGAGTAAGAGCGTGGAGCCTACTAATTTACCAGCCAAACGCCTGAATGAAACCAGCGGCGAAGATAAGCCGCAAATTTTTCGGACTTTACGTAATATTGATCTCAATTTATTGACTATTTTTGAGGCGGTATATGTCCATAAAGGTATCGTTAATGCTGCGAAAATTCTTAATCTCACGCCCACTGCTATTAGCCAGTCAATTCAAAAATTGCGCGCGATATTTCCCGATCCGTTATTTATTCGTAAAGGCCAGGGCGTAACCCCAACCGCGTACGCCACCCATCTGCATGAGTACATCAGCCAGGGTCTGGAATCAATACTGGGCGCGCTGGATCTCACCGGCAGTTATGATAAGCAACGAACTATCACCATAGGCACCTCTCCCTCAGTGGGCGTTCTGGTCATGCCGGCCATCTATCAGGCGGTGAAACAGCATGCGCCACAGTTGCTTATCCGCAACGTGCCCGTCACCGATCCGGAAACACAGCTGGCGCAATTCCAGACGGACCTGATCATCGACGGCAATAGCTTTACGGCCAGAGCGTTAGGGCATAACGTACTTTATACCGACACTCTGGCGCTCGTTTGTCGTCAGGCTCACCCTGCGTTGAGCGCACCTTTGACGCCAGAAAATTTGCGCCATTACGAACATGCGACATTTATGTCCGAAGGACAGGGTCAGGATCCGCTGCGACAACGTATTGACGAACTGTTCCCGGACCGTCCGATCAGCTTTAGCAGTTACAATATGTTTACCCTCGCGGCCCTGATTGGCAGCAGCGACTTGCTCTGTATCATGCCTGTGCGTCTCTTCACTTTGCTTCAAAAGTGCTGGCCACTGGAGAGCATTCCATTAAGTCAACTTACGACGGAATCTATTGAAATCTCACTGCATTACAACAAGCTAAGCCTGCGCGATCCGGTGCTGGAAAACGTCATCAATGTGATCCGCCAGACTTTTTGATCCGCCTTTCAGCGTAAGGCCCTGCCGCATGCGGGGCAAAAGGCACAAAACAACAACTATTTTACAAATTGGCGACCTGGCAGGCTGCTTTACCGCCCCTTTAAATGATATACTGCCTGTCGTTCGTTCAAAAATAGTTGATAATTACAACATTCCCTTGAATTGAAACGCTTTCCTTCGATATTCGCAACTGGAACACGCACGCTATGAGTAAACCCATTGTGATGGAACGCGGTGTTAAATACCGCGATGCCGATAAAATGGCCCTTATCCCGGTTAAAAACGTGGCTACAGAGCGCGAGGCGCTGTTAAGAAAACCGGAATGGATGAAAATTAAACTTCCGGCTGACTCTTCGCGTATTCAGGGGATCAAAGCGGCGATGCGCAAAAATGGCCTCCACTCTGTCTGTGAAGAGGCCTCCTGCCCTAACCTTGCTGAATGTTTCAATCACGGTACCGCGACGTTTATGATTCTGGGTGCCATCTGCACCCGCCGCTGTCCGTTCTGTGACGTTGCCCATGGCCGTCCTGTTGCGCCTGACGCTAACGAACCGCAAAAACTGGCGCAGACCATTGCCGATATGGCGCTGCGTTATGTTGTTATCACCTCCGTTGACCGTGACGATCTGCGCGATGGCGGTGCTCAGCATTTCGCTGACTGCATTACCGCCATCCGCGAAAAAAGCCCGAACATTAAGATTGAGACGCTGGTGCCGGACTTCCGTGGCCGTATGGACCGCGCGCTCGATATCCTGACCGCGACGCCACCAGACGTGTTCAACCACAACCTGGAGAACGTACCGCGTATCTACCGTCAGGTGCGTCCAGGTGCAGATTACAACTGGTCGCTGAAGCTGCTGGAGCGCTTTAAAGAAGCCCATCCGCATATTCCTACCAAGTCTGGCCTGATGGTGGGACTGGGTGAAACCAACGCTGAGATCATTGAAGTGATGCGCGATCTGCGTCGCCACGGCGTCACCATGCTGACGCTGGGCCAGTACCTACAGCCAAGCCGTCACCACCTGCCTGTACAGCGTTACGTGAGTCCGGATGAGTTCGATGAAATGAAAGCCGAAGCGATGGCGATGGGCTTTACCCACGCTGCGTGCGGTCCGTTTGTTCGCTCCTCTTATCACGCCGATATGCAGGCGAAGGGCGAAGAAGTGAAATAAAGCTGTAAAACTTATTTACAGTAAAACAAAAAACCGGCCTCGTGAGCCGGTTTTTTTATGCAAGCCTTGCAGCATTGCCATTACTCTTTGTGTGAAAGCTTCTGTGCTGCGATGTCATCTTCGGCACTTTTCTTCGCTGCCGCGTCGTCATCGTTCATTGCTTTCTTAAAGCCCTTAATGGCAGCACCCAGGTCTCCACCCAGCGTGCGTAACTTCTTGGTACCGAACAGCAGGACGACCAGTGCGGCAACCACCAGCAGTTTGGTAATACTAATCTCACCCATAAATACCTTCTTTACATGAAACAGGCTGCATTCAGCGCCAAAGAAACCTGAACGTATTAACGGTCATCAGGCGCGCGCACACAATAGCAATCTGTAACAAGGTGAATCAAGCATTGTTGAAAAAAACATCATATTAATTGCGGTGGCGCAAACCTGCGGTTGCGCAGAACAGGTAATTGCTGACGCGCAAGCGTTATTCGTGCTGACGTTATCTCCGTCAGCAGTAAAGCAGGCGCTTCCGCCGCCGCGGCTACGGTCACTCCCAGCGGATCGACAACCCTGCTCTGTCCGATATTTTTATTGCCACATTCACCCGCAGCCACTACATAGCAGGTGGTGTCCAGCGCGCGTGCGGCCAGTAGCGTTACCCAGTGATGCTCCTTAAGCGGTCCTCTGACCCACGCGGCGGGCAGAACCAGCACCTCGGCCCCCTGTAGTGCCAGGTTCAGCGCCAGCTCCGGAAAACGGATATCGTAGCAGGTCATCAGGCCAACCTTAAAACCCTCCACCTCAATCAGCGGCGGAATTACACTCCCCGGATCGACCAGTCGCGACTCCTGGACGCTGAACGCATCATACAGATGAAGTTTGGCGTAGCTTGCGACAATAGCGCCTTCACGTATCGCCACCAGCGTGTTCACCGCCCGCCCCGGCGTGGAGGGAACATGGATAGTCAAAATGGTGGTGAGCGCGTTACCGACGCTTTCGGCCAGCAGTCGTTTCAGAAACGCCCCTTCCAGCATTTGCGCAGACTTTACCGACAGGTCCGGATCGCCATCATCGCGCGCCAGTAACGCTTCAGGAAGCACCAGCAGCGCCGCCCCTTTTTGCTTCGCCTGGTTCATCAGGGAGATGCACTTGTCCGCGTTTTCATTCCAGTCCGGCGTCACCGCAAACTGCCCTACTGCTACATACATAATTGTCTCCCGGTTAAAAACAGCGTTACACTCGACGCACTTACACAGCAAATAGCAGGTATTGACAGTGTTACAACTACTTATAGCCGTTTTTATTGGTGGGGGCACGGGTAGCGTTGCGCGCTGGCTCTTAAGCATGCGGTTTAACCCGCTGCATCAGGCCATTCCGATGGGGACACTGGCGGCAAACCTGATCGGGGCATTTATCATCGGGATGGGGCTGGCGTGGTTTAATCGCATGACCAACATCGACCCTATGTGGAAGGTATTGATTACGACCGGTTTCTGCGGCGGTTTAACGACGTTTTCTACCTTCTCTGCGGAGGTGGTGTTTCTGTTTCAGGAAGGCCGGATGGGCTGGGCGCTGACGAACATTGCCGTTAACATGCTTGGCTCGTTTGCGATGACTGCGATCGCATTCTGGTTATTTTCCTCCGCCAGCGGACATTAAGCGCGACAACCTTAATGTTGGCTTAATTTTTGTCTGTCATTCTTGGCTCAATATTGAACGAGGGTGATAGCATGAGAGAGAATCTGTCAGGCGTGGGTATGGTATTGCTAAGCGTCGCGATCGTCGCCAGCTTTCTGAAGATCTATCTTTTTGGTTGATTCATAACGAAAAAAACCCGCTCATTGAGCGGGTTTTGAAATTCTTGCTGACGCGTCTGAATTACAGAGCGATTACGTTAGCAGCAGAAGGGCCTTTGGCACCGTTAGTGATTTCGAACTCTACGCGCTGACCTTCAGCCAGAGTTTTGAAACCATTAGACTGGATTGCAGAGAAGTGTACGAACACGTCTTTGCTGCCATCTTCAGGAGTAATGAAACCGAATCCTTTGGACTCATTAAACCACTTAACGTTACCTTTAATCTTAGACATCAAAATTACCTTTACATTAAAAAACGACACAAATGCTGTGTCGGGTATCAGTACAACAATTGTGAGGCGTTTTGTCCAGCGGATCTTTGATAAAAAGTGACAAAAGTCGCGTTAATTTTCGCTGTCCGATTTTTATCCTTTACATTTCAATGTCTGTGCGTTTTTTGGCCGATTTACCAGACAAATTCAGTTAAAACTGAAACCGCATCCAGGCAAAGTAAACGTTACCGTTGTTATACGTACCCGGTATGTAGGTCATCTGAAACGTTGCAGGACCATAGCCGATGGAGGCAAGCGGCAACAGTACCGGAACAGGAATGTATTTCCAGTTATCACGCGCCGTGAACCCTGCCGTATAGCCCAGCCCAAGACGGAAGTTGTCGTCTGATAACGGACGCCAGGTTTTTTCCCAGCCGTAGCCACCAATAGGCTCCCATTTATTGTAGGAGTCCTTAAACGCCATCAGGTACAGGCCATGCCAGTTACCTTTTTCATCCCAGCGAGACTGACCGAAACCAGCCCCCCACGGACGCTCGTTATAACGGTCTGTTTTTTCTTTATCGTAGGCAAAACGTGCATGCCACGTAATGGCCGGAATATAGAGATCGTAATGTTCAGGTTCGTTCCATGTTTGCGCAACGTTATCCGTGAAGGTGGTGAACCAGCTTTTATCCGCTGTATTGCTCTGTGCATTAACAGCAGACGCAAATGATAACTGCGCAATAATAAACAATAAAATCAGGGGGAATTTAATTCGTACAATCACAATGCCATTACCATATTTAGTATTCGGTGCAGACCTTAGCACAGAATACTTGAATGAACGCTTAACAGCATGGGTGTTATTCCTAATTACCATCCCGCTCCTGAGAATAGTCTGACGATACATAAACTGCATGCCTGAATAAGCACATGCAGTTGACATTTTTAACGTTGATGTAACAATTTGTAGAGTGCGGGAATAACTAACATCGACAATAACGGTGCAGTAACCATGCCACCAATCATCGGTGCAGCAATACGTTGCATCACCTCCGAGCCACTCCCATTGCCCCACATGATGGGCAGCAGTCCCGCCATAATCGTGGCGACCGTCATCACCTTCGGACGCACGCGCAGCACGGCACCTTCGTGGATCGCCCGCAATAGCACCGTATTTCCCCCTTCTGGCTCAAGCCTGTGATATTTATCAAGCGCATGATTCAAATATAGAACCATAATTACGCCGAATTCTGCTGCCACCCCGGAAAGGGCGATAAAGCCAACGGCCCCCGCCACAGACAAATTATATTCAAGCAGCCATAATAACCACACCCCACCAATAAGCGCGAAAGGCAATGTCCCCATTATTATCAGGACATTTGATATCCGCCTGAAGGTTAACCATAAAAGGATGAATATAATCATCAGCGTGACAGGTAAGACTATTTTAAGCGTCGCGGTCGCCCGTTCCAGATATTCAAACTGCCCGGACCAGGAGAGAGATACGCCCTGCGGCAATAGCACCTTCTCCTCCACCCGTTTTTGCATTTCATCTACGGCGGACTTCAGATCGCGCCCGCGTAAGTCCACGTAGATCCAGCTGGAAAGGCGCGCGTTTTCACTTTTTAGCATCGGTGGGCCTTCCGTCACGACGATATCGGCCAGTTCCCCCAGCGCCACCTGGCTACCGCTGGCGGTTACTACCGGCAACACCCGCAACGTGTCGACGTTATCACGCAAATCGCGGGGATAACGCAGGTTGATGGGGTACCGCTCGCGTCCCTGGATCACCTCACCAATGTTATCGCCCCCGACCAGCGTGGAGACCAGGCTTTGCAGTTCATCGACGGAAACGCCGTAGCGCGCGGCTTTTTGCCGGTCGATACGAATATCCACGTAGCGCCCGCCTTCCAGTCGCTCCGCCAGCGCCGAGGAGACGCCAGGAACGTCCTTCACCACCTGCTCAATCTGCCGGGCCACGCGCTCAATGTCGGCAATATTATTGCCGTTCACCTTAATGCCGACCGGGCTTTTGATCCCGGTTGCCAGCATGTCCAGACGGTTACGGACAGGGGGCACCCACACATTGGCAATGCCCGGCAGCGACACGGTTTTATCGAGCTCCTCCACCAGCTTTTGCGGCGTCATTCCAGGCCGCCACTGCTCGCGGGGCTTAAAGTGGATAGTTGTTTCCAGCATGGTTAATGGCGCGGGATCGGTTGCCGACTCCGCCCGACCAGCTTTGCCAAACACGCTCGCCACCTCCGGTACGCTTTTGATCAAGCGGTCCGTCTGCTGAAGCAGCCGCGATGCCTCGCGAGCAGAGATCCCCGGCAGCGTGGAGGGCATATAGAGTAAATCCCCTTCATCCAGCGGCGGCATAAACTCACTCCCCAGGCGGCTCAGCGGCCAGAGCGTGGCGATCAGCAGCAGACATGCCAGTGCCAGCGTCGTTTTCGGGAAGGTCAGTACCTTATCAAGCAGCGGCTCATACAGGCGGATCAGGAGGCGGTTTATCGGGTTTGCCTTCTCATCCGGGATTTTCCCGCGGATAAAGAAGCCCATTAGCACCGGCACCAGAGTGATCCCAAGCCCGGCGGCCACGGCCATCGACCAGGTTTTGGTGAACGCCAGCGGCGAGAACATTCGCCCCTCCTGCGCTTCCAGCGAAAATACCGGTATAAATGACAGCGTGATGATTAACAGGCTGCAAAACAGCGCCGGTCCCACTTCAACCGCCGCCTTTTCCGCCAGACGCCAGTACTCTCCCGACGCAGGCTCCTTGCCCGGATTATCATGCCGCCACTGCTCCAGCACCTTGTGCATGTTTTCAATCATGACAATTGCCGCATCCACCATCGCTCCGATGGCAATGGCGATCCCGCCGAGCGACATCATATTCGCGTTAATGCCCTGATAGTGCATCACCACAAAAGCCCCGAGGATCCCCAGCGGCAGAGAAACCATCGCCACCAGCGCGGAACGCAGGTGGAACAGGAACAGCGCGCACACCAGTACCACCACGGCAAACTCTTCGAGCAGCTTGTGCGTCAGCGTTTTGACCGACTCCTCAATCAGCGTGGAGCGATCGTAGACCGGAACAATCTCGACGCCCTGCGGCAGCGTTTTTTGCAGCTCGCTCAGTTTCGCTTTTACCGCGCGAAGGGTTTCCAGCGCGTTCTGCCCGTAGCGCATCACGATTACGCCGCCAGCAACCTCCCCTTCACCGTTAAGCTCCGCCACGCCCCGGCGGATCTCCGGGCCAATGCCAATGGTGGCGACATCTTTCAGCAGGACAGGTACGCCATCGCGGGTGGCGATCACCACATTGCGAAAATCCTCCAGCGAGCGCAAATAGCCCGTTGTCCGCACCATATACTCCGCTTCGCCCATCTCCAGCAGGGCGCCGCCGCTCTCTTTATTGGCGGCCTGCACCGCGCCGGATAGCTGGCTGTGGGTAATATTCAGCGCGCGCATTTTCGCCGGGTCCGCCACGATCTGATACTGACGCACCATTCCGCCAATGCTTGCCACTTCTGATACATTCGGTACCGTCTTAAGCTCGAACTTAAGCGTCCAGTCCTGTAGGGCCTGCAGATCTGCCAGGCTGTGTTTTCCACTACGGTCGATCAGCGCATATTCGTAGATCCAGCCCACGCCCGTCGCATCCGGCCCCAGCGACACCTTCACGCCCGGCGGAAACTGCGCCTGTACCTGGCTTAAATATTCCAGCACCCGGGATCGCGCCCAGTAAAGATCGGTACCATCCTCAAACAGCACATACACATAAGCGTCACCAAACATTGAAAAACCGCGCACGGTTTTGGCGCCCGGCACAGACAACATGGAGGTTGTCAGCGGCCAGGTCACCTGATCTTCAATCACCTGCGGCGCTTTCCCGGGGTAACTCGCTTTGATAATGACCTGCACATCAGACAGATCGGGCAACGCGTCCAGCGGCGCGCGCTGCACCGCCCACCAGCCCCAGCTGGCCATCATCAGCGCGGCCAGGATCACCAGCAGGCGGTTACGCAACGAGGCGCGAATCACAGCGGCAATCATGGCGTCACCTCCGGCATCACGCTACGCAGGCTGGCTTCGGAATCAATCAGGAATTGCCCGGACGTCACCACCTTATCGCCCTCTTTGACCCCGGACAGGATCGCCGTCCAGCCCTGCGCCGTCAGGCCGGTTTTCACCGTCACAGGCTGGAAATAACCGTCCCCGGTAGCCAGCAGCAGACGCGCAGACTCTCCGCTGTTAATCACCGCTTCTTCCGGCACCGCCAGCACCGGCGGGCCTTTCAGCTCTTCCGCACGCCTGACGGAGAGGTACATGCCCGGCTTCAGCTTATGTGCGGAATTTTCCAGCACGATACGGGCTTTCAGGGTTCGCGTGGCCGCCTCCATCTGCGGCAGCAATTCGCTGACCGTGCCGTGGAACTGCTCCCCCGGCCAGCTTTCTGAGGTTGCTACCACCTTGCTGCCCACCGCCAGAGACTGCGCCTGCGTTTGCGGGTAGTCGACCACCAGCCAGACCGGATCGAGGCTGGCGATCTCAAACAGCGGCGCCGTTGCGGTGATTTGCGCCCCTTCCCGCACGTCCAGCTTCACCACATAGCCCGCCCGGTTGGTGCGCAGAATGAGCGTGGTCTGCGGCTTACCGCTACGCTCCAGCAAACGAATGACCTCTTCTGGCATAAACTGCAACGCCAGCCGCTCGCGTGCGGCGCGGGTCAATGCGGCATCGCCAAGCTGACGAACCGCGAGATACTCCTGCTGGGCGGCGGTCCACTGCGGGATCCACAGTTGCGCCAGCGCCTCTCCGGCTTTTACCTGCTGCTGCGGCGCATTAACAAACAATTTTGACACCACGCCATTGGCCGGGGCTGACAACACCGAGACGTTACGTTCATCCGTTGCAACCGTGGCAAAGGCCGAGAACGGCGAAACCAGCTGGCGCATCTCAACGTTGGCGGTTTTCATCCCCAGGTTTTGCTGCTGTTGAGTGCTGATGGCCACGCCTGACGCCGCCTGCGCTTCATCGGCGTAGCGTGGGACCAGATCCATATCCATAAAGGGGGATTTACCCGGCTTATCGAAGCGCTGACCGGGCACCATGGGGTCGTACCAGTAAAGCACCTTGCGTTCTGAGGGTTGTGAAGCCGCATCCGGCTGATGCGTCTGCTTCTGTCCGACAAAATAGCCGCCAACGGCAGCTATCGCGATGGCAATCGCCATTAACGTTGTTTTTTTCATTGCGCCAGCTCCTGCGGGATCAGCCAGTTCACGGCAGCCCAGGTTCGCGCCATTTCGCGCTCCGCCTGGTTCACCGCCAGTTCCGTATCCAGTACGCCACGACGCGCCTCCAGCAGGGCCGGAAGCGCCGACTGTCCAGAACGATATTGCGCCGTCAGCACCGCCAGCCGTTGTCGCTGCAACGGTAGTACCTCATCCCGCTGACGCTGCCACACCGTTTGCGCAGCCTGATACTGCGCCACCAGCGTTTGCACCTGGGCAATGTGTTCGCGTTTGAGCAGCGTCAGTTGATCCACCGCCTGCATTGAGCGGGAAACATCGGCGGCGTAATCCTTGTCCTGACGTTTTGACTGGAACAAAGGCAGATCCACGCTGAACATCACGCCAGCCATATCGTCATAGCCTTCGGCGCGGTGGGCGTAATAGACCTCCACATCCACATCGGGTATCGCTGCCACGGCAGATTGCGCTGAACGCGCTTTCGCGGTCTCTGCTTCACGTCGCGCGGCCTCTACTTCCGGGTGTCTGGCAATCCCCTCCTGCAACGTTTTTTCATCGGCAGGAAGGCGCTGATAGCGCGGCAGCGGACCGCGAACCGCCGTAATAGCGTGCCCTGTTAGCTCCAGCAGACGGCTTTGCGCCAGCTGCACATCCCGCTGCGCCAGCGTCTCTTTGTCGCGCATGGCGCTGAGGATCATTTGCAGGGCCAGTACGCTGTCCGGCGTTGCGCCTCCCGCCCCGACGCTCGCCTTCTGCACGCCCCGCTGGCGTTCCGTTTCACGGACCAGCGTTCTGGCCGTTTTCAGCGCCTGCTGTGCCAGCGCCAGATCCAGCCAGGCCTGGGCGGTATCACGCTGAAGCGCGGCACGTACGGCCTCGGATTTTGCCAGCACGCTTCGCGCCTGCGCCTGAAAAGTCTGTGCTTTACGTTCCCGCTTCTCTGAGCTGACGTAGCTTTGCATGATGCCAACCTTCTGCATGGTCATCCCTTCGCGCGTAAGCCGCCGATCGTTGCTGCCCTGTACCGGCACGTTTTCAATACCGAATTTCAGTTTTGGATCAGGTAATTGCGTGGCGGAATCCGCCATCGCATCCAGCGCCTGCGCTTCGTTACGGCTGGCGGAGAGTTCTGCCGAGTAGCGCTGGGCTTCGGTCAGGGTGTGTTCGAGCGTCCACGGCTCCGCCTGCGCGGCGGAGGTTAACAGGCCGAACAACACCCCACCGAGCCACAGGCTCAGTGAGTGTTGTTTCATGGTGACCTCGCTTAGCGCGCTGGCGTCAGCGAGATAATCTGGAAACCGTCACCCGCACGCTCAAGCGTGAAGGTCACCTCATCCCCCGGTTTGGCGCCATTCAGCGTGGCGCCGGCAGATAAAGTAAACGGCATGGTCATCGCTGGCCATTTTAGTTCCGGTATGGCCTCGTGACGGAGCATGACGGCATTGTCAGAGATCGACTGAACCACGCCGCGGCCCTGCCAGGTCTGGTTTGCCTGAACGGTATAAGAAGCGAAAGAGATGGACGCGCCAACCAGCGCGGAAAGGAATAGGGTACGCATGATAAAACTCCTGTTAAACGTTAAGTAAATAAAATCAACGAATTAACAGGTTTTTACTCCCGAAACCGGCAATAGCGGATCGTTGCCGGCGGCCCCACAGCAGGAGGGGTAACAGACCACGCAGAATGGCTTGCAGATGAACACTCTGGCGTCGTTAAGGTCAGCGTCATGGCGGCAGGCAGCGCCACCAGATGCG
The DNA here is from genome assembly GCF_003850715.1 of Enterobacter sp. 301B. Taxonomy (NCBI): domain Bacteria; kingdom Pseudomonadati; phylum Pseudomonadota; class Gammaproteobacteria; order Enterobacterales; family Enterobacteriaceae; genus Enterobacter; species Enterobacter sp. 301B. Next base: position 172,672 of record NZ_PQTC01000005.1, on the reverse strand, counting down.
GCTGGGCAGGATCTTTTTGTACCTGATCCGGCACACAATGTTTTTCACACAGCGGTGAAGCACCGGCAGCATAATGCGGCCCCGGTTCCGCCATCATATCCATATGCTGGATGGTGGCCACCTCACCGCGCAAATCCATTGAACATTGATGGGAGGCGACGGCCACCTGACTCTGGATTAACAGCCAGCCAAACGCCAGCAAAAACATCAGCAGATGTTTTTTGATAAAGCGCAGGCGATACGTCCAGCTGGCGTGCATATTCAGATCGTCGGATAGGGTAAAAGTGAACCGAGTATAAGCAGGCAAAAGAATGAAAGAGAAGTAGTTTTAAAGAGATTTACGTTTTTAAATCGATTGTCGGCAAGTAATACTCAAAACCTTAACACTTCACCATCAATTTAATGACATATAATATCTATTCATCAGGTCAATAACGTCTTAATATAAATGACGCAGGGTTAGCAAAAATATCGTCATCATTGCCTTTAGTAGTCTCTTTCTTGATTTTAATCAGCAAGGACTGGCCATTTATTCGGCACATTTCAGGCTTCTTTTTTATTGATTATTTGTCTCTCGGGCAGCAAGGATACAGGGGAAATCATGCTTACTTTTCTCGAACTCCTCATTGGAGTCGTGGTCATTGTCGGTGTAGCACGCTACATCATTAAAGGTTACTCAGCCACCGGCGTGCTATTTGTCGGCGGCCTGACGCTGCTGATCATTAGCGCGCTAATGGGTCATCAGGTTTTACCCGCCAGCGAAGCCAGCACCGGATATACCGCTACCGATATTGTGGAATATATAAAAATTCTGCTGATGAGCCGCGGCGGCGACCTGGGCATGATGATCATGATGCTCTGCGGATTTGCTGCCTATATGACCCATATCGGTGCGAATGATATGGTGGTGAAGCTGGCTTCTAAGCCGCTGCAATATATTAACTCCCCCTATCTGCTGATGGTCGCGGCTTATTTCCTGGCCTGTCTGATGTCATTAGCCGTTTCCTCAGCAACGGGCCTTGGCGTGCTGTTAATGGCGACGTTATTCCCGGTAATGGTTAACGTCGGGATCAGCCGTGGCGCAGCGGCGGCTATTTGCGCCTCTCCGGCGGCGATTATTCTCTCCCCTACTTCCGGTGACGTGGTGCTGGCCGCGAAAGCCGCGGAAATGTCGCTGATTGACTTCGCCTTCAAAACTACACTGCCAATCTCCATCACCGCTATTCTCGGCATGGGCGTGGCGCATTTCTTCTGGCAACGCTACCTCGATAAGAAAGAGAACGTCAGCCATGAGATGATGGACGTCAGTGAAATCACCACTACCGCCCCGGCGTTTTATTCCATCCTGCCCTTCACGCCGATTATTGGCGTGCTTATTTTTGACGGCAAATGGGGCCCTCAGCTGCACATCATCACTATCCTGGTGATCTGTATGCTGCTGGCGGCCATCCTGGAATTTGTTCGTGGCTTTAATACCCAGAAGGTGTTCACGGGTCTTGAAGTCGCCTTCCGCGGCATGGCGGATGCCTTCGCGGGCGTGGTGATGCTGCTGGTTGCCGCAGGGGTGTTTGCTCAGGGGCTGAGCACAATCGGCTTTATCCAGAGCCTGATCTCTATCGCCACCTCGTTCGGCTCGGCCAGCATTATCCTGATGCTGGTGCTGGTGGTACTGACCATGCTGGCGGCGATGACTACCGGCTCCGGTAACGCGCCGTTCTATGCGTTTGTTGAGATGATCCCTAAGCTGGCACACTCCTCCGGCATCAACCCAGCTTACCTGTCCATTCCGATGCTCCAGGCCTCCAACCTGGGTCGTACCATTTCTCCGGTATCGGGCGTGGTGGTTGCGGTTGCAGGGATGGCAAAAATCTCTCCGTTTGAAGTGGTAAAACGCACGTCAGTACCGGTGCTGGTTGGCCTGATTATCGTTATTATCGCCACCGAAGTGCTGGTTCCCGGCGCTGCCTAAGCGAAATTCCTGCTTTCCAAAAAGCGCCTGCGGGCGCTTTTTGTGCTTTAATAACCTCCAGAAATTAATCGCGCCCAACCAATCAGGAAAGCAAATGTTCAGGAAGGATATCGTTATCCCGTCTGGCGCAGTAGCGCTTGCACTCTGTGTCTTCTCAATTCAGGCAGATCCGCTTAAGCCAACCCAGTACGGCGATTTCGATCGCTACGTTCTGGCTCTTTCCTGGCAAACGGGATTTTGCCAGAGTATGGTCGAACGCAACCGTGACGAACCGGAAGAGTGTCGCCTGCAAAAAGAGAGCAGCAACAAAACCGATTTTCTGACCGTCCACGGCTTATGGCCAGCGCTGCCGAAATCTATTGCCGCTCGCGGAGTGGATGAACGCCGCTGGATGCGCTTCGGCTGTGCCACTCGTCCGGTTCCGAATTTGCCGGAAGCAAAAGCCAGCCGCAAATGTGACGCCGCAGAGACCGGACTATCGCTAACGGGCGCGGCGAAGCTGAACAGCGTGATGCCCGGCGCGGGCGGCAACTCCTGCCTTGAACGTTATGAATACGCGAAACACGGCGTCTGCTTTGGTTTTGATCCCGACGCTTACTTCGGCACCATGGTGCGCATGAACCAGGAAGTGAAAAATAGTGCGGTTGGGGAATTTCTGGCGGAAAACTATGGCAAGACCGTCCGCCGTAGCGATTTTGATGCAGCCGTGGCCAAAAGCTGGGGGAAACAGAACGTAAAAGCGTTCAAGCTTACCTGCCATGGCAATCCGGCTTATCTGACCGAGATGCAGATCTCGCTAAAATCCAGCACCATTAACAACTCGCTCTCAGCCAGCACCTTTGCGCCACAGCCGCATCCGGGCAACTGCGGCAAACAGTTTGTTATCGATAAAGCTGGTTACTGATTGTTCCTGCGCGCATCCGGGCGTACCAGATCGAAGCGATGGCTGTCGCTGATGCCGTAGTAGGCGGACGGTCCACCCGCACGCAGAATGGGCTGCGCTTTCGCGGTCTGGTAAATCCCCTCTTCCAGCAAACTCTCAGCGATATGGACGCCCACCACTTCGCCGAGCACCAGCCAGGTATCAATCGGTGTCCCATCCGCGCCGGTCAACTGAATGCACTGTGACAATCGACACTCGAAATTCACCGGGCTTTCCGCCACGCGCGGCGAGCTCACAAGCTGGCTGGCTACGGGCGTCAGGCCGGCAAAGGTAAATTCATCCTCGCCATGAGGGAGTGTGGCGGAGGTTTCATTCATCGCCTCAGCCAGATCGCGCGTTGCGAGGTTCCAGACAAACTCTTCCGTTTCGGTAATATTCCGCACGCTATCCTTCCAGCCGTTGCTGGAAAAACCAATGATCGGTGGGCGATAGTTAAAGCAGTTAAAGAAGCTGTACGGGGCAAGGTTCAGTTGACCGGCCTTATCACAGGATGAAATCCAGCCAATCGGACGTGGACCGATAATGGCGTTCAGCGGGTCGTGCGGCAGGCCGTGCCCCTGAGACGGTTGGTAAAAGTACATATCGCTCTCTCTACGCTGGGGCTGCAACGCGCATTGCCCGGTTTAAGTTTTACCAGCGTAACGAAATTTCCGTTCAGCGTGAATCGGGATGCCGGGTTTATTGCCAAAAATTCATATGGCGCACGAATGTGACCTTCATCACTTCAAACTTAGGGTTTCAGACAGTATCATCAGATAAGTTAAACCCTCGCTGCCAGACGGCGAGGGTTTTCTTTTGGATTGGTTTCTGCGTTACACGCAGCATTAACGACATGGAGTAAAAATGTCCAGACCTACGATTATCATCAATGAACTCGACGCAGAACGTATTGACCGACTGTTGGAGAAACCAGAATTCGCCTCGCTGCCGGTTGCCGATGCGCTGAACGAAGAGCTAGACCGGGCGCAAATGTGTACGCCTGAGACCATGCCGCATGATGTGGTCACCATGAACAGCCAGGTGAAGTTCCGCAACCTGACCACCGGGGAGGAACTCACCCGTACGCTGGTCTATCCGGCGCAGATGACCGACAGCAGCATGCAGCTTTCGGTGCTGGCACCCGTGGGCGCGGCGCTGCTTGGACTGCGCACGGGCGATACTATCCACTGGGAACTCCCGGGCGGCGCCTCAGCCCATCTGGAAGTGCTTGAGCTGCTCTACCAGCCCGAAGCCGCTGGCGATTACCTGCGTTAATCCCTTCTGAACAAGCGACCCCGCTTTGCACAGAGGATGCACCTGCATCCTCTTTCCGCAAATTCACCGATTGTCTTATATCGGACAAAAACCGCTTAATCCACGCTTACTCTGTTGTAGTGCCGTGGGGACGAAACCTCACACAACGCCGCTGGGGAAGGCATTCACCAGTCCCTTCACTTTCTGCTGCGCTGCCTCCGGGGTATCTGCGCCAGGCACCAGGATCACCTTGCGGCACTCCTCCTCCCGTTTTTCGAAGATCTTATAGGCGCGTTCCGCATCAGCCAGCGGAAGATAGTGGGTCACAATATCTTCTGGGGTAAGCAGCCCCTTTTCGATGAGCGGCAGCAGCTCTCCCAGCCAGGCATGGACGTGGGTCTGCCCCATCTTAAAGCTCAGCCCTTTATCGAAGGCATCGCCAAACAGGAAGCCGTGAATAAAACCGGCGTACACGCCCGGCACGCTGACCACGCCGCCGCGTCGCACCGCAGCAATGCATTGGCGCAGGGCTTTGCCGCTGCTGCCTTCAATTTTCAGGTTACTGAGGATCGTTTCCGTCGTGCTGCCTTTGGCCTCAAACCCGACGGCATCAATCACCGCATCCACCCCGCGCTGCCCGGCCGTTTGCTCAATGATTTTCTCCGCCGCGTCGTTATCATCATCAAAGTTAATCGGGATCGCGCCGTAGCGCTCCTGGGCAAACCGCAGACGATAGGGATGATGGTCAACCACAAAAATCTGCTCTGCGCCGAGAAGCCGCGCGCAGGCAATGGTCAGTAACCCCACCGGCCCGGCCCCGAATACGGCGACGCTGGAGCCTTTCTGGATCTGCGCATTTTTCGCCGCCTGCCAGGCGGTAGGCAGAATATCTGACAGGAAAAGCGCTTTGTCGTCTGACAGCAGCTGAGGCACTTTAAACGGCCCTACGTTGCCTTTCGGCACGCGCACATACTCCGCCTGTCCGCCCGGCACGCCGCCGTAAAGATGGCTGTAGCCAAACAGCGCGGCAGGGGCGGGAATTTGCTTTTTGTTCAGCGCCGCGCCCTGCCCGCGGTTCGTGTTTTCGCAGGCCGCGTACTGTTGCATCTGGCAAAAGAAACAGTCACCGCAGGCAATCACAAACGGGATCACCACCCGGTCACCTTTCTGCACGTTCTTCACTTCGCTCCCGCACTCCACCACCTCGCCCATAAATTCATGACCAAAGATATCGCCGTGCTGGACCTTGGGAATTTTTCCGCGATAAAGATGCAAATCAGAACCACAGATCGCCGTGGCCGTTACGCGCAGGATGATATCGTCAGGCTGTTCGATGCCCGGATCGGGGACATTATCGACCCGAACATGATGTGGACCGTGATAGGTGAGAGCTTTCATGCAACCTCCGAAAGGGTGTGGGTAAGCTTATAAAAGGGTAGCTACCTCTCGGGATATGCCCCGGAATCCGGCTGTTTTGAGATTTATCCTGGCGAGATAAAAGTGCTGTCGGGATTACAGAAACCATTTATATTTTGTGGTTGAATGATTGCAGCGTTTATAAACAAGGAGAAACGGGTATGTATCAAACAATCATTATGCCGGTTGATGTTTTCGAAATGGAACTGAGTGATAAAGCTGTACGTCATGCGGAATTTCTCGCGCAGCAGGACGGAGTTATTCATCTTCTGCATGTTTTACCGGGCACTGCCAGCCTGAGCCTGCATCGTTTCGCTGCTGATGTGCGTCGTTTTGAAGAGCATTTACAGCATGAAGCCGAGACACGCCTGCAAACCATGGTCGGGCACTTCAGCATCGATCCTTCCCGCATCAAAACCCACGTCCGGTTCGGTAGCGTGCGTGACACCGTTAATGAGCTGGCCGCGGAGCTGAACGCAGACGTGGTGGTGATTGGTTCGCGCAACCCGTCTATCACCACTCACCTGCTGGGGTCGAACGCCTCCAGCGTGATCCGCCACACCCACATTCCGGTGATGGTCGTCAGATAAAAAAAGAGGCCACCTTTTGGTGGCCTCTTGTATTGCAGGTGTCGTCTTGCTTTCTTTTATTATGCAGTTTTGGTGCGGATCAGGTAATCAAACGAGCTCAGCGACGCTTTCGCACCTTCACCGGTAGCGATGATGATCTGCTTGTACGGGACGGTGGTGCAGTCGCCCGCCGCAAATACGCCCTTCACGCTGGTTTCGCATTTCGCATCGATGATGATCTCGCCCATGCGGTTGCGCTCGATTGCGCCTTCCAGCCAGGTGGTGTTTGGCAGCAGGCCAATCTGAACGAAGATCCCCGCCAGCGCTACGCTGTGGATATCGCCACTCACGCGGTCACGGTATTCCAGACCGGTCACTTTGCTGCCGTCGCCTTTCACTTCTGTCGTCTGGGCATTGAGCACAATGTCGACGTTATTCAGGCTACGCACTTTATCCTGCAGCACCTGGTCCGCTTTCATCTCAGGGGCAAACTCCAGCAGGGTAACGTGTTCAACAATTCCCGCCAGATCGATAGCCGCTTCCACACCGGAGTTACCGCCGCCGATCACCGCTACGCGTTTACCTTTGAACAGCGGGCCGTCACAGTGCGGGCAATAGGTCACGCCTTTGGTGCGATACTGATCTTCGCCCGGCACGTTCATGTTGCGCCATTTCGCGCCAGTGGCAATGATCACGCTGCGCGCCTTCAGCACCGCGCCGGACGCCGTTTCAATCTGGTGCAAACCACCCTCGACCGCGGCCGGAACCAGCTTGCTGGCGCTCTGGCTGTCAATGACATCCACGTCGTAGTCGCTGACGTGCGCTTTCAACGCCCCGGCCAGCTTCTGGCCTTCGGTTTTCGGCACGGAAATGTAGTTTTCAATGTCTACGGTATCCAGAACCTGACCACCGAAACGCTCGCCCATCAGACCGGTACGGATCCCTTTACGTGCGGAGTAAACCGCTGCCGCCGCGCCCGCCGGACCGGAGCCAACAATCAGCACGTCGTACGCATCACGTTGGTTCAACTCTTCCGCCGCACGTTTTTCTGCGCCGGTATCCACTTTGGCGATGATTTCGGTCAGCGTCATACGCCCCTGGCCGAACTCCTGACCATTCAGGTAAACCGCCGGAACGCCCATCACGTTGCGCTCGGTGATTTCGTTCTGGAACGTACCACCGTCAATCGCCGTGTGCTTAATGCGTGGGTTGAGCACTGACATCAGGTTCAGCGCCTGCACCACGTCCGGGCAGTTGTGGCAGGAGAGCGAGTAATAGGTTTCAAACTCAAAATCACCGTCGATATCGCGGATCTGCTCCAGCAGCGCCTGCGCTTCTTTTGACGGATGACCACCGGTCCACAGCAGCGCCAGCACCAGGGACGTAAATTCGTGCCCCAGCGGAGAACCCGCGAAACGCGGCCCCTGGTCAGACCCTGGGTTGGCGATCAGGAAAGAAGGCTTACGGACTGCCAGCGTGTTGTCTTCTTTGAAGGTCACTTTCGGCGACAGCTCAGCAATATCTGTCAGCAGCGCTTTGATTTCTGCCGATTTCGCGCTGTCGTCCAGCGTGGCAATCAGCTCAACAGGTTTGGTCAGTTTCTCAAGGTAGGCCTTGAGCTGGGTTTTCATGTTAGTGTCGAGCATTATTCTTCCCTCTCTTAAAACGTCATCATGCAAGCCGCCTTATACGGGCTGCCTGAATGCAACTTGCATCATGGTGCTGGAATGAAATGGGCGCGGGTGCGCCCATTGATTGCCGGGTGGCACTTCGTTTACCCGGCCTACGATACTGTAGGCCTGTGCAAGCGTAGCGCCGCCAGGCTTTACAGACTTAGATCTTGCCGACCAGGTCCAGAGATGGCGCCAGCGTCGCTTCGCCTTCTTTCCATTTCGCCGGGCACACTTCGCCTGGGTGAGAAGCAACGTACTGAGCCGCCTTCACTTTGCGCAGCAGGTCAGATGCATCACGGCCGATACCTTCAGCGGTAACTTCGATAGCCTGGATAATGCCCTGCGGGTCAACAACGAAGGTCGCACGGTCAGCCAGGCCTTCATCTTCACGCATATTGTCGAAGTTACGGGTCAGGGCGCCAGTCGGGTCGCCGATCATCGCGTATTTGATTTTCGCGATAGTTTCAGAGCTGCTGTGCCACGCTTTGTGGGTGAAGTGGGTATCGGTAGAAACAGAGTAAACGTCTACGCCCAGCTTTTGCAGTTCTTCGTAGTGGTCTGCAACGTCGCCCAGTTCGGTCGGGCAAACGAAGGTGAAGTCAGCCGGATAGAAGAAGAACACGCTCCAGCGGCCTTCGGTATCTTTCTCAGTAACTTCGATGAACTCACCGTTTTTGAACGCCTGGTTTTTGAAAGGTTTAATTTTGGTGTTAATCAAGGACATCTGTACTTCCTCCGTGTTTTCGTTGAGGTGTAAGGTAACCAACTTTGTTCATCGGGGCTAATGCGTATGCTTTATCAAATCAATCAGCCAAACCTTACAACAGCAACAAGACAGCAAGGTGAACCTTTTACAGGAAAGCCTGAAAGTAAAAAGGCCGCCTCAACGGGCGGCCCTGATACCTGAATTCCCCGCAGGTACATTCAGTGCCAGCCGAAGCTGGCGTTGCGTTGCGCTCTACATACCTTGTATCAAGGCCGTAACAGCGGTTTGATTACAGCACCCCTGCGCGCAATGAGCAATGCATAAGAGGGATAGTCCTGCCTATGGCTGTGATAGGCAGATTCGAACAGGTCATTGAAACATTATAAATTTAATTTCATTATGGGTTTCACGCTATATATAAACGCCATTTGTCATTCAAATAATTCAATCACACTTTAAAGATAAAATTATCTTAATAACTCTTGAAGATATGTTTCAATAATCCAAAGCCGTGATATATTAAGATCACTTAAATTTTAAATTAAGCGAGTTATTCACACGGATTGTAAAGGGTAACTACACTCTGTCGTACTCCATGGTGTGATAACGACAGCAAACTCAACTCACTCAGGACGAAACATGGCAAACCTCTACGACCTAAAAAAATTCGATCTCAATCTGTTAGTTATCTTCGAATGCATTTACCAACATCTCAGTATCAGTAGGGCTGCCGAGACGCTTTATATCACACCATCCGCCGTCAGCCAGTCGCTGCAACGCCTGCGCGGTCAGCTTGATGACCCCCTGTTTATCCGTTCAGGGAAGGGAATCACGCCCACCACGGTAGGTACCAACTTGCATCATCATCTGGAAAAAAATCTCAATCAGCTTGAGCAGACGATCAACATGATGCATCACTCGGACATCAAGAAAAAGTTCGTTATCTATTGCACTCAAATGGTGTCTCCTGGTTCGATGCTGGAACCGTTGAAGCTTTTAATATCTGAGGAAAATTATGAGATAGAACAAAGAGATATGCTTATTTCCTCCGAATCAGCGGAAGATTTGTTGGCCTATCGTAAAGCCGATCTCATCTTCTCTATCGCACCTATCCACAATCGCTCTGTGGTCTGCACCCACTTCACTACGGTGCCGATAGCCTTAATCTGTAGAGCAGACCACCCAAGGCTCGCTGACACAGCCACGGTGGACGCGCTATACCAGGAGAAATTCACTTTTTACCAGAGTGCTCATCCGGGTGTAAAAGAGTTCCAGAGTCGGGCCAATGACGCTTTTCCGGAAAGAAATATTGCTTTTCGCACCGACTCCCTTAGCTCTCTCATCTCTATGGTCAGTTCATCTGATTTGTTAGGCTATATCCCCGTGTCGATCTATGAAACATTTAAAGAATCTTTGAAATTAAAAAGGCTTGAGCCACCGTTTGCGCTGCCTGAATTAAAGATCTATATGCTCTACGGCCGTTCATCACTGAATAGCTCTGTTTTTTCAACATTCATTGAAAAAATGCATAAGCTCTGCGTTTCTCCGCCGTCTGCGTAAAATACATTTGCATGGTGAATATAATTAAAGCGAACCGAAAAAAATGACTCCGTGAAATTAAGGATAAATAATTCCATAATATCGTTTTGATTTTCCCAAGACATTTAACACGCAGGACGCGATTAATCATGTCGAACTATAAAATCCCTTTACAGGAAAATGTTTTAGACGCTTCTGCGGAACGCATACACTGGACGCTTAACAATTTCCCCAAGGTATGCGTTTCCTTTTCCGGTGGAAAAGATTCTACCGTGATGCTGCATCTTGTTGCCCAGAAAGCACGGCAATTAAAGCGAAAAATAGACGTCATCTTTCTGGACTGGGAAGCGCAATTCTCGTCGACCATTCAGCATGTTGACGCTATGAAAACGCTCTATCGGGATGTTATCCACCAGTTCTGGTGGGTAGCGCTTCCGCTCACGACCCAGAACGCCCTGTCACAGTTTCAACCTGAATGGCAGTGCTGGGAACCCGGGACAAACTGGGTTCGCCAGCCACCAGAAGATGCCATTACCGATTATCACTATTTCGATTTTTATCAGCAGGGAATGACGTTTGAAGCCTTCGTGCGCGAGTTTGCCGAATGGTATGCGCAAAGACGTCCTGCCGCAGTCATGGTGGGGATCCGCGCCGATGAATCTTACAACCGCTTTCTGGCTATAGCGTCGGCGCGTAAGCAGCGCTTTTCTGACGATAAACCCTGGACGACCGTCGCCCCGGGTGGGCACGCCTGGTATATCTACCCACTGTACGACTGGAAAACCGCCGACATCTGGACGTGGTTCGCGAAATCAAAATGTTGCTATAACCCGTTATACGACCTGATGTACAAGGCGGGGGTGCCGCCGCGTTATATGCGCATCTGCGAACCGTTTGGTCCGGAACAGCGTCAGGGCTTATGGCTCTATCATGTCATTGAACCCGAACGCTGGGCGGCTATGTGTGAACGCGCCTGCGGCGTGCGAAGTGGAGGTATTTATGCCGGGCACGATAACCATTTTTATGGCCACCGGAAGATCCTGAAACCTGACCATCTCGGCTGGCGCGAATACGCCATGCTGCTACTCGACAGCATGCCGCAAAATACGGCGGAACATTACCGAAATAAAATCGCAATTTATCTCCACTGGTATCAAAAGCGAGGCCTGGACGATATTCCCGATACGCAGGAGGGTGACATTGGCGCAAAAGATATCCCTTCCTGGCGACGCATTTGCAAGGTTTTACTCAACAATGACTACTGGTGCCGGGCTCTCTCATTTAGTCCAAACAAACCTAAACACTATCAACGCTACAGCGAAAGAGTGAAAGCCAAACGCAAGGAATGGGGGATTTTATGCAGCAGCAAATAATCAGAGAAATGCAGACGTACCTGCAGGCCCTTTCTGAAGAAGAGAAAATCGGCGCTATTAATGCCTTTCGCCAGGCATTACACGAAATCAGCCCTTTTAATAATCAACCCGTCGACTGCGTATTGTGGATAAAACAGACTGACATCACCGCCAATGACTACAACCCAAATAATGTCGCTCCGGCGGAGAAGCGGTTGCTCAGCAAATCACTGGAGCTGGATGGATTCACACAACCTATCGTTGTGACGGAAAATGCGCCTGAGAGCTATGAAATTGTCGATGGATTCCATCGCCATGAGCTTGGCAGTCATCGGGCTATTCTGAAGCGTCAACTTAAAGGTTACCTCCCTGTTACCTGCCTGCGTAAAGCACGTCAGGAAAAGTTCGATCGCATGGCTACAACCATTCGTCACAACCGCGCGCGTGGACGCCACCAGATCAATGCCATGTCAGAAATCGTGCGAGAACTGGTGCTTATGGGCTGGAGTGAGCAGAAAATTGGCCTGGAGTTGGGTATGGACAGCGATGAAGTGCTGCGACTGAAGCAAATCAACGGTCTGCTGGAACTCTTCGCGGACCGTCGTTTTTCAGAAGCCTGGACGGTTGAATAGTCAGAGCGAATTTAAGCGCGCAGCCGCTGCCAGCAGCGTCGCCTCCTGCTTCGCAAAGCAAAGACGAATCAATTTATGCGGGAAGGGATCGGCGCAGAACACCGACAGCGGAATGGCCGCCACGCCCACCTCTTTCGTCAGCCACTGGCAAAAACTGACATCATCCAGATCGGAAATCGCGCTGTAGTCCGCCAGCAGGAAGTAGGTGCCTTCGCATGGCAGGATCTCCAGCCGACTCTCGCTCAAGGCAGTCACAAACCGATCCCGCCGCGCACGGTAAAAAGCTGGCAGGTCCCGGTAATGTTCAGGTTCAGCGCGCAGCATATCCGCCAGCGCCAGCTGGGCGGGTGTGTTTACGGCAAACGTCAAATACTGGTGCACTTTACGCAGCTCAGCACTGATGGCGGCGGGCGCCACGCAGTACCCTACCTTCCAGCCGGTCATATGGTAGGTTTTCCCAAATGATGATACCGCGATTGCGCGCTCGCGAAGCTTTGGATGCGCCAGCACGCTGGCATGACCCTCTTCGGCAAAGCAGATGTGCTCATACACCTCGTCGCTCAGAACATAGATTTCACGTTCGGCGATGGCCTGCCACAGGGCGGCAAAATCGCTTTTCTGCCACACCGTCGCCGATGGGTTGTGTGGCGTATTCAGGATCACCAGCCGGGTTTTATCGCTCAGCAGCGCGGCAAACGCCTGCCAGTCCGGACGAAAATGCGGCGGCTGGAGCGCCACGCGTTTCACCACGCCACCGGCCAGTTCAATCGCCGGGGCGTAGCTATCGTAGCTCGGGTCAAAACAAATCACCTCATCGCCCGTACGCACTAGGGCGGTTATCGCCGCATACAGCGCTTCGGTGGCCCCTGCGGTTACCGTGATATCGCTGTTCGCGTCAGGCTTATGGCCGTATAACTCCGCCGTTTTATCCGCAATGGCTTCACGCAACGCCTGCACGCCGGTCATCGGCGCATACTGGTTGGCTCCCTGCGCAACGTGGTACGCCAGACGCTCCTGCAAATATTTCGGCCCGTCAAAATCCGGGAAACCTTGTGAGAGGTTAATGGCGTTGTGCTGCTGCGCCAGGGCGCTCATCTGCGTAAAAATCGTCGTGCCGAGATTCGGAAGTTTACTCTGCGGGATCAACGGGTTATTGCTCATTGTAGTGTGCCTGCCTGTAATACTTATGTTGCTGACACTATAACACGATGTTAGTCTTTGGCAATCAAGACGCTTAGACGTCTAAATGATATAAATATTCCTGACCGAGAGGGTAAAAGGAAATGACAGACAACCTGCAACTCACACACCTGGTCGAGGCCTGCCGCTGGATTGGCGCTAAAGGCTGGGCGCCCGCTACCGGCGGCAATATGTCCGTGCGTCAGGATGAACATCTGTGCTGGCTGAGCGAATCCGGAAAAGACAAAGGCAGCCTGACCACCGCCGATTTTCTACAGGTTGAAATCGCCACCAACCGTGCGCCTTCTGGCCGTAAACCGTCGGCAGAGACCGGGCTGCATACCCTCATCTATCGCCTGTTCCCGGAGGCTAACGCCGTCCTGCACGTTCACACCGTCAATGCCACGGTGCTGTCGCGGCTGGTCAACGAGACCGAGCTGAAGATCTCCGGCTTCGAGATGCAAAAATCCCTTACCGGGCAGACCACGCATCGGGATACGGTGGCCATCCCGGTGTTTGATAATGACCAGGACATCGACGCCCTCGCCTCTCGCATCGCCCATTACGCGCAGGAACGCCCGCTTAATTATGGTTTTCTTCTGCGCGGTCATGGCTTAACCTGCTGGGGACGCGACGTGGCCGAAGCCCGCCGTCATCTGGAAGGTTTAGAATTCTTATTTGAATGCGAAATGCGTTTACGACAATGGGAGAGAGTATGATTCGCGCGATTGTGACGGATATTGAAGGGACCACCAGCGATATCCGTTTTGTCCATGATGTTTTGTTCCCTTACGCGCGTGAGCGGCTGGCGGCCTTTGTGACCGCGCAGCAGTACGCCGAGCCGGTCAAATCGATTCTGGACAACCTGCGCGATGAAATCAGCACTCCGCATGCCAGCGTCAGCGATCTCATCAACGTGCTGTTTACCTTTATGGATGAAGACCGCAAATCGACGGCGCTCAAAGCCCTGCAAGGCATCATCTGGCAGGACGGTTACGTCAACGGTGACTTTACCGGCCATCTCTACCCTGATGTACTGCCCGCGCTGGAAAAATGGAAGGCACAAGGGATTGATCTCTATGTTTATTCCTCTGGCTCCGTCGCCGCGCAGAAACTGTTATTTGGCTACAGCGACGAAGGTGATATTACTCATCTGTTCAGCGGCTATTTTGATACCCGCATCGGTGCCAAGCGTGAGGTGCAGTCTTATCAAAATATTGCGGCGCAAACGGGCATCGCCCCGTCGCAGATCCTGTTCCTGTCGGATATTCATCAGGAGCTGGACGCGGCTGAACAGGCGGGTTTTCGCACCCTGCAACTGATACGCGGTGAAGATGACGGCGCAAGCCATCACCATCAGATCCACCAGTTTGACGAGATTAACCCGGAGCAGATCCCTTCATGAGCGCATTGACCATTTATTCCGATAAAGACGCCAGTAAGCACCTGTGGCACAGCACCAACGCCGCCGAGATTGCCCAACAGCTCAACGCCAAAGGCGTGCGGTTTGAACGCTGGGCGGCAGACCGTGATTTAGGGCAGGATCCCGCGCCCGAAGCCGTGATCGAAGCGTATCAGCATGCAATCGACAAGCTGGTGGCAGAGAAAGGTTATCAGAGCTGGGACGTGATTAGCCTTCGCGCCGACAATCCGCAGAAAGAGGCGCTGCGCGCGAAGTTTCTCAACGAGCACACTCACGGCGAAGACGAAGTGCGCTTTTTCGTGGAAGGGGCGGGACTATTCTGCCTGCACATCGGCGATGAGGTGTATCAGGTGCTGTGCGAGAAAAACGACCTGATTTCCGTACCCGCAGGCACGCCGCACTGGTTTGACATGGGTTCAGAGCCGAACTTTACCGCCATTCGTATTTTCGACAATCCGGAAGGCTGGGTTGCCCAGTTTACGGGCGATGCAATCGCGGATGCGTATCCACGCCTGGCCTGATCTTTTCTCCCTACCCCGCAAAGTAATGCGAGCACCGTGCTATCCCCTCGCCCCTCTGGGGAGAGGGTTAGGGTGAGGGGAACATACGGCTCAGGTGGTCAGTTCCATACTCAGGCATTAATTAAATACTGGCGATAATCCTCTGCACATCTGCGCCAACCAGCCTCGCCAGATGCACAAACTCCACCACGTCCAACCTACGCTCACCGTTTTCCACTTTAGCAATAAACGATTGTGGTTTTCCCAGTGCCTCCGCAAGCTGCGCCTGAGTCATCCCCTTCTCTTTACGCGCTTTCTTCAACGCATTGATAACACGCTGGTATTCATCCGAGTAAACTGAAGCCATTGTTCCGATTCCATACAAATATCCTGAAATCGAATATCCTCCCGTTGCCTTTTTATCCCAAAATAGGATAATTGAGCACGTAACGAACACATGTAAGGAGGACACAATGCAACATCAGAACTGGCACCCGGCCGATATTATCGCTGCACTAAAGAAACATGGAACAAGCCTGGCTGCGTTGTCCAGAAAGGCTGGCCTTTCCTCATCCACACTGGCAAATGCGCTTACCCGACCATGGCCTAAAGGTGAATTGCTTATCGCTCAGGCGCCAGACATTCCACCCGATGTGATATGGCCGGAAAGATACTTTGATGAAAAGGGAGAGCGAGTATTTCGTCAGATGAGGAATACCAAAAAGAGAAATCTGTCTTCAACATAATCAATGAATTCTCCCCCCTCACCCCAGCCCTCTCCCTCAAGGGAGAGGGGGTCTAAGGGCACTACCGTTTCAGCCCTTTCACATACCCCACCAGCTGATCCAACACCACGCCCCACCCTTCGTGGAAGCCCATCTGTTCATGCTGCTCGCGGATTTCCTTCGTTGGGTGACGCGCAATCGCCGTGTAGCGGGTCTTGCCCTCCCCCACATCTTCCAGCAGCAGGATCGCTGTCATAAACGGCTTTTCAGCCGGCTTCCAGCCCTCAGTATAGCCATCGGTAAAGACCAGCTTGTTCCCCGGATCGATTTCAAGAAATACGCCCCGGTTATCCATCCGCTGCCCGTCCACCTCAAACACGGTATTGAACCGCCCACCCACACGCAGATCGAGGTCGCATTCAGTCACCTTATGGGGAGCAGGAATGAAGAAGTTTTTGATGTGCTCCGGTGTGGTCCAGCAGAGCCACAGCAGGTCGCGCGGTGCGTCCACCACGCGTTCAAGTTTTAAGTCTGTTTCAGGATCGAGCGTCACGATAACGTCCTCTAAAGGGAACCCCTTACAAGGATAGTCCCACTCAGGCGAATTTCCCTTTCGCTACCTCTTCAGGGGTGACCACGCCCGTATCCAGCACCCAGCCGCTAATCAGCGAGGCGGGGGTAACGTCAAACGCCGGGTTATAGACCTGCGCCTCTTGCGGCGCCCACTGCACCGCGCCAAAGCTTCCCGCCACGCCCGTCACTTCGCTGGCCGCGCGCTGCTCAATCGGGATCGCGTCACCGTTCGGGCAGTCCCGGTCGAGGGTCGTTTGCGGGGCGGCGACGTAGAACGGAATACCGTGGAACTTCGCCAGCACCGCCAGGGAATAGGTGCCGATTTTGTTCGCCACGTCGCCGTTGGCGGCAATGCGGTCTGCCCCCACCCACACGGCATCCACCTGCCCTTTTGCCATCAGGCTGGCGGCCATGGAGTCAGTAATCAGCTGATACGGCACGCCCAGCTCGCCCAGCTCCCATGCGGTCAGCCTGCCGCCCTGCAACAGCGGACGGGTTTCATCCACCCAGACGTTGCTGACGTTGCCTGCCTGATGCGAGCGGGCAATCACCCCTAGCGCCGTCCCGACGCCCGCCGTTGCCAGCCCGCCGGTATTGCAGTGGGTCAGCAGGCGGCTGCCGGGCTTCACCAGCGCGCTACCCGCTTTCGCAATCGCGTCGCAAAGCCGTTTGTCTTCATTAATCAGGCGCAGCGCTTCAGCCACCAGCGCCGGAACGAACGCTTCCTGCCAAAGCGCAATCTTCATGCGGTCGAGATTGTTCATCAGGTTCACCGCCGTCGGGCGGGAGGCACGCAGGGTCTCCAGCGCCGCCGCCAGCTCGTCGCGGCTTTTACCGCTTTCCGCTAACAGCGCCAGCAGCAGGCTTGCAGAGAGACCAATCAACGGCGCGCCACGCACGCGCAGAGCGTGGATATGCCCAACCAGCGCCTCCACCGTCGAGGCATCCAGCCAGCGTTTCTCCTGCGGAAGCGCCTGCTGGTCGAGAATATAGAGCTGATTATTCGCCACCCGCAGGCTGGTCGTCTGTAATGTCTGCATGTCGTTAATTCCCTGTTGCGTTGTTGTAGCACATTGTGTCAGGATGAAATCCAGATGTATAGACGTCTACATGTCTTAATTAGCAAAACTGAGGAGCAGGCCATGTCGCAATACCGTACCTTTACCGCTCAGGACGCCGTGGAGTATGCCAGGCAGTTTGGCGGACTTGACGATCCGTCATCGCTGGTGGAGGCGCAGGAAATCGGCGACGGTAACCTCAATCTGGTCTTTAAAGTTTTCGACCGCGCGGGCGTGAGCCGCATCGTCGTTAAGCAGGCGCTGCCCTACGTACGCTGCGTCGGCGAATCCTGGCCGCTGACGCTGGATCGCGCCCGTCTTGAAGCGCAAACTCTGGTCGAGCATTACCAGCACAGCCCGCAGCACACGGTGAAAATCCACCACTTTGACCCGGAACTGGCGGTGATGGTGATGGAAGATCTCTCCAGCCATCGCATCTGGCGCGGCGAGCTGATCAGAAATAATTATTACCCACAGGCGGCGCGTCAGCTGGGGGAATATCTGGCTCACACCCTGTTCCACACCAGCGATTTTTATCTGCATCCGCACGAGAAAAAAGCGCAGGTAGCGAAATTCATCAACCCGGAGATGTGCGAGATCACCGAAGATCTTTTCTTCAACGATCCGTACCAGATCCACGCGCGCAACAGCTACCCGGCCGAGCTGGAAAACGATGTTGCCGCCCTGCGCGACGACGCCCAGCTTAAAATCGCCGTGGCCTCCCTCAAGCACCGCTTTTTCTCGCACGCCGAAGCCCTGCTGCACGGAGACATTCACAGCGGTTCGATTTTTGTGGCCGACGGCAGCCTGAAGGCCATCGACGCTGAGTTCGGCTATTTCGGGCCGATTGGCTTTGACGTTGGCACTGCCATCGGCAACCTGCTGCTGAATTTCTGCGGCCTGCCGGGGCATCTGGGCATTCGCGATGCCGCCGCCGCGCGCGAGCAGCGCCTGACCGATATTCAGGAACTGTGGAACACCTTCGCGGAGCGCTTCCAGGCGCTGGCGAATGAGAAAACGCGCGACGCCGCGCTGAGCGCGCCGGGCTATGCCTCTGCGTTCCTGAAAAAGGTCTGGCATGACGCCATCGGATTCTGCGGCACCGAGCTGATTCGCCGCAGCGTCGGGCTTTCCCATGTGGCGGATATCAACACCATTCAGGATGAAGCGATGCGTCACGAATGCCTGCGCCACGCGATATCCCTCGGCAAGGCGCTGATTGTGATTGCCGACCGCATCGACAGCGCGGAAGAGCTGGTCGCGCGGGTGCGGCAGTACAGTTGAGAACGTTTGCCCGGTGGCGCTGCGCTTACCGGGCCTACGGGTGCAAAATGTAGGCCGGGTAAGGCGAAGCCGCCACCCGGCAAAAACTCACCCCAGATACTCAATCACTGACATCCCACCGTTATAATCCGTGCTGTAAATAATCCCCTGCGCATCCACAAACACGTCGCACGACTGGATCACCTGCGGGCGATTGGGCCGCGTATCCATCATCTTTTCCGGCGCCGCGGGCACCAGCGCCCCCGTTTCTACCGGGCGATACGGATTGGAAATGTCATACGCGCGCACGCCCGCGTTCTGGTACGTCGCGAAGATCAGCGTTGAGCTGACAAAGCTCCCCGGCCGGTTCTCGTGCAGGTTGTGCGGGCCGAAATGCGCCCCTTTCGCCACGTAGTCGGTTTCATCCGGCTGCGGGAAGGTAGAAATGCTCACCGGGTTCGACGGCTCGCGGATATCAAACAGCCAGATCAGCTTCTCGCCGTCCTGCTGGTTATCCAGCACCGCCTCGTCCAGCACCACCAGCAGGTCGCGATCCGGCAGCGGAAGCGCGGTGTGCGTCCCGCCGCCAAACGGCGGGCTCCAGTTACGGTGGCTAATGAGCTTAGGCCGGGTGCGGTCCTTCACGTCCAGCAGCGTCAGGCCACCGTCGCGCCAGCTGCCGTACGCGGTATCGCCTGCAATAATCGCATGGTGCAGGGCGTAGCGTTTGCCTTCCGGCCAGTTCGGCTGTTCGCCTTCGGCCTGATTCATCCCCGGCAGCCACCAGCGTCCCGCCACTTCAGGCTTGCGCGGGTCCGCCAGATCGATGGTCAGAAAGATGTAGTCGGTAAAGCCGTCTATCAGCGCTGAGACATACGCCCAGCGGCCACCGACGTACCAGATGCGGTGAATGCCGATGCCGCTCAGCGATAAAAAGCCTATCTCGCGTGGCCTGTCCGGTGTGGAGATATCAAAGACGCGAAGCCCGGCGCTCCAGCCTTTATCCTGCACGTCACTGACGGTCTCCCCCACCTGGCGGGTGTAGTAGACCTTCTCGTCGGCAAAACGCGCATCGGCAAACAGATCCCGGGCGTTGATCACCAGCAGCAGGTCGTCATGCGCCTGGAGATGCACATTCCAGGTACCCGGCGGCGCAGGCACGTATCCTGCGGCTTTTGGTTTTTTCGGGTCGCGCACGTCCACTATCGAAAAGCCCTGCGACACCATATGGCCGATATAGGCGAAACCGCGGTGTACCATCAGCTGCACGCCGTCCGGGCGACCGCCCTGATCGCTATGGCCAATCAGCCGCATATTGCGGCTGTATTCGGGTTGAGGTAATGCAGACATGTATAAGTCCTTTCGCCGGATGGCGGCTGCGCCTTATCCGGCCTACAACACCGTAGGCCCGGTAAGCGAAGCGCCACCGGCCATTATTTTGACCTGGCTTCCAGCGTCGCAAACCACGGCGCAACAAAATCTTCCGTCTGGCCCCAGCCCGGAATGATTTTCCCCAGAGACGCCACGTTCACCGCGCCCGGCTGGGCGGTCAGCAGCGCCTGCGGAATGGCCGCCGCCTTGAAATCGTAAGTGGCAGGCGTCGCTTCTCCGGCAATCTTATTGGCAATCAGGCGTACGTTGGTCGCGCCAATCAGCTTCGGATCCACCGCCACGCTCACTGCCCATGGGCTACCCGGCTCGCGCATCAGCTGTAAATCCTGGTTGGAGATGTCGATGCTGTAGAGTTTGATCTCGGTTCGGCCGTTCTCTTTCAGCGCCTTATACGCGCCCTGGCTGAAGGCATCCCAGGTACCCCAGATGGCATCGATTTTACCTTTCGGGTATTTCGCGAGGATCGCGCCCACCTTGTTGGCAGTGTCGCCCTGCACGTCAGAGGAGACCGCGCCGATGGACTCCAGCTCTTTAATCTCCGGGTACTGCTTTTGCAGTTCTTTGTAGGCCGCCTGACGGCGCTCCATCGGCGGGAAGCCCGCGACCCATAGCTTGACGATATTGGCCTTGCCGTTGAAATCTTTCGCCAGCTGGCCGAAAGAGAGGTTGGTCAGGGAGGCATCGTCCTGCTGGGTAACGGTTACGCCCGGGATCTCGCCGTTCACAGCGGTATCAAACACCGAAACTTTGATCCCGGCATCCACCGCCTTCTTCACCAGCGCGGTGGAGTACGGATCGCGCCCCTGAGAGAGAATAATCCCGTCGTATTTCTGGCTGATGGCCTGGTTAACGAAATCCTGGAATTTGGCGTCGTCCCCGTTACTTAAAAAGGTGCTGACCTTAAAGCCGAGCTTTTTCCCTTCCTGAATCGCCCCGGCAACAAACTGCGTGGTGTTGTCGTCCGAGCCCAGGTTGCGGATCACCGCGATGCGGATCGGGCCGTCATGGCTGGCAATGGCGGTCGGAACCGGCGCGGGGGTAGCCGCCAGGCCCGGCAGAGAAGTGAGTAGCCCAAGAGCTACCAAAGAGAGCGCAATCTTTTTCATTTATTATCCCGTTGTGTTGTCAGCGTTTTTGTATGTAGGTAATCGCCAGCGCTACCGCGAGCACCAGCCCTTTTATAATGTCCATGGCGTAATACGGCACGGAGAGCATCACCAGCCCGTTCGACAGCACGCCGAGGATCACCGCCCCCACCAGCGTACCCAGCGCGTTCGGCTTGCCGGATCCGGCCAGCGAGAAGCCGATCCACGCCGCCGCCACCGCGTCCATCAGGTAGCCGCCGCCCGCATTCACCTGCGATGAACCAATACGCGAGGCCAGCAGAATGCCGCCCAGCCCCGCCAGCAGAGAGGCAATCACGTAGGCTGCCACTTTGTAGCGGGTGGTGCGAATGCCGGAGAGGCGCGCGGCTTCGGGGTTGCCGCCAATGGCGTACATCCGGCGTCCATGGGTGGTCAGCGACAGGCCCAGCTGTGCCAGAATCGTCACCACCAGCATGACGATCACAATGGTCGGCACCTGCCCCAGCAGGCCAAACGCCGCCGGAATGGTCCCTTCCGCCATGTCGCCGCTCGGCAGTACCATGTTCTCGGTAATCGACCCGCCGTAGCTGTAGGTCATCGCCACACCCTGAATGACAAACAGGCTGGCAAGGGTCGCGAGCATGTCCGGAATGCGCAGGATGACGATCAGAAAGGCGTTAAACAGGCCGACCAGCGTACAGAGCGCGAGGGTCAGCAGAATCGACTCGGTGGTGCCAAAGCCGTGCCAGACGAAAAGCGAAATCACCAGCGCGTTCGCCAGCGACGCGGTAGATCCCACGGAGAGATCGAACCCGCCGACGGTCAGCGAAATAGAGACGCCAACGGCAATCACCGTCACGATGGCAATCGAGCGCAGAATGTTAATGATGTTGTTCGGGTCGAGGAAGCTGTCCGACGCCAGGCCAAACACCGCCACCAGCGCGACGACGGTCAGCAGCATGCCCCACTTATAAAGAAAATCGAAAATCTGCTGACGGCCAGACGCCGCCGTGGTCACTGAAAGGGCCTTGCTCACGACGCCGTTCCTCCGGTTGAATAATAAAGTAGTGTTTCTTCCCGGGCCTCTGCCCCGGCGATTTCCGCCACGATGCGCCCGTCCCACAGCACGCAGATGCGGTCGCACAGACCGACCAGCTCGGCAAATTCACCCGAGGCGTAAATCACCCCTTTGCCCTCGCGCGCCAGGCCGTCGATCAGTTGAAACAGATCGGTTTTGGCCTTCACGTCCACGCCTTTGGTCGGCTCGTCGAATATCAGCACGCTGGCGTCATTGCGCAGCCATTTCCCGATGGCGACCTTCTGCTGGTTACCGCCGGAAAGCCGACGCAGCACCTGCCCCGGCCCGCGCGTGCGCACGCCGACGCGGGCAATCACCTCTTCCGCCCAGCGCCACGCCTGACGATGACCAAACAGGCTCCAGCGCGAGAAACTGTTATCGGCGCACACGGCAAGGTTCATGCTCACCGGCTCGTCGATAAAAATGCCCTCTTTGCGCCGCTCCTCCGGCACCAGCGCCAGACCGCGTAGCACCGAGTCTGCCGGATCGCGCGGTTTCCAGGCCTGATGGTTCAGCTCGCCGCGCGCCACGCGGCTTTTGCTGGCGCCAAACAGCGCCTTGCAGAGTTCCGTTTTCCCCGCCCCCGCCAGCCCGGCAATGCCGAGGATTTCACCTTTGCGCAGTTGCAGGGAGATATCTTTCAGCAGCGCGTCGTCGTGCAGGCCTTCCACCCGCAGCAGCATCTCTTCACCGTGCGGCGGTCGCGGGGGCGGATAGATATCGCTCAGCTCGTGGCCGAGCATCTTCTCGACGATCTCCTCTCCACTCAGATCCGCCATCGGGCCGGACTCAATCAGCCTGCCGTCGCGCAGCACCGTCAGGGTGTCGCAGATGGCCTTCAGCTCGTGAATGCGGTGAGAAATAAACACCACGCCAATGCCCTGCTGTTGCAGACGTCTTACTACCGCAAACAGACGCTCGCTTTCTTGCGCGTCCAGCGGCGCGGTGGGCTCATCGAGAATGAGAAAACGGCAGTGGTGCGAGAGCGCCCGCGCCAGCAAAATCTGCTGCTTTTCAGCCAGCGTGCAGCTGTCGATGGAACGGCGAACGTCCAGCGAAACATCCAGCTGCGCCAGCGCCTGCCGCGCCTGCTGACGAATCGCGCGCCAGCTGTAGCGGTGTCCCGGCTGCGCCAGCTGGTCGAGCATAATGTTCTCCGCAATGCTCAGCCCGGGGATCAGCGCCACGTCCACCTCCTGCTGCACAAGGTGGATACCCAGCCGTTTGGCGTCCAGCGGCTCGCGGATGCTTACCGGCTGGTTGTTAATGCAGATTTCGCCTTCATAACGATCGTGCGTGCCGCACAGCACCGCCATCAACGTCGATTTTCCCGCGCCGTTGGCGCCGGTCAGCGCATGCACCGACCCGCCATTCAGGGTGAAATCCACGCGCGACAGGGCCTGAAAGCCGGAAAAGGCCAGGCTGATACCGCGCATCTCAAGGCGACTGGAAACCATCCGCGTAAATCCTTCATTACTCTTCTGATTTAGCGAATTTTTCACAGCTCCGGTTGACTGACAACGACGGAAAAGGCATAAGATAAAGCGAAATATTATTAGCCATCCGGATGTCCAGACATAACATCGGGTTAGCGCTTGCTAAAAAAGGACAACTTCATGAGCAACACCGATATCCGCGTCGTGCCCGGCCCGGCGAACTACTTCTCTCATCCGGGAAGCCTTGCGCACCTGGATGATTTCTTTACTCCGGAACAGCTTTCCCGCGCGGTGTGGATCTACGGCGAGCGGGCTATCGAGGGCGCACGCCCTTATCTGCCGGAGAGTTTTAACGCGACGGGGGCAAAACATCTGCTGTTTAAGGGCCATTGCAGCGAGCGTGACGTCACTCATCTGGTGAACGCGTCGGGTGGTGAAGCCAGCGTGGTGATTGGCGTGGGCGGCGGTGCGGTAATGGATACCGTCAAGGCCGTGGCGCGTCGTCTGGGCGTGCCGTTCGTGGGCATTCCCACCATCGCCGCCACCTGCGCGGCGTGGACCCCGCTCTCCGTGTGGTACAACGATGCAGGGCAGGCGCTACAGTTTGAGATTTTTGACGACGCCAACTATCTGGTGCTGGTGGAGCCGCAAATCATCCTTAACGCCCCGGCGGAATACCTGTTGGCAGGCATCGGCGATACGCTGGCGAAGTGGTACGAAGCGGCGGTACTCGCCCCTGAACCGGAAAACCTGCCGCTGACCGTGCGTCTTGGCCTGAACGGTGCGCTGGCGATCCGCGACGTGCTGCTGGAGCGCAGCGAAGAGGCGCTGGCCGACCAGCAGCGCGGCGACCAGACGCAGGCGTTTCGGGACGTGGTGGACGCCGTTATCGCCGGTGGCGGTATGGTCGGCGGTCTGGGCGAACGCTATACCCGCGTGGCGGCGGCACATGCGGTGCACAACGGCTTAACCGTGCTGCCGCAGACGGAAAAATACCTCCACGGCACCAAGGTGGCCTACGGCATTCTGGTGCAGAGCGCCCTGCTCGGTCAGGAGGACGTGCTGGCGCAGCTGGTGGCGGCATACCAGCGTTTTAACCTGCCGACCACGCTTCGCGCGCTGGAGGTCGATATCCATAACCGCGACGAGCTGGACAAGGTCATTGCTCACACCCTGCGCCCGGTGGAGTCGATTCACTTTTTACCGATTACGTTAAGCCCTGACGTTCTGCGCGCCGCGTTTGAGAAGGTGGAATCCTTCAGCCGTTAATCGCGCCGACGGGCTATACCTAATGATGATTCTCTCCACTCTTGCAACGAGGTCATCATGCAGATCGATTTAACAGGTAAAAAGGCGCTGGTCACCGGCGCCAGTCGTGGGCTGGGTCGGGCAATTGCGCTGTCGCTGGCACGCGCCGGTGCCGATGTGGTTATCACCTACGAAAAATCCGTCGATAAAGCCCAGCAGGTCGTCGATGAAATCAACGCGCTGGGGCGACACGGCGAGGCGATTCAGGCCGACAGCGCCAGCGCGCAGGCGATTCAGGATGCGGTCACGCAGGCGGCGCGCTCCCTCGGCGGGCTGGATATTCTTGTCAATAACGCCGGGATTGCACGCGGCGGCCCGCTGGAGTCCATGACCCTGGCGGACATCGACGCTCTGATCAACGTCAATATCCGCGGCGTGGTGATCGCCATTCAGGAAGCGCTGGTGCATATGTCTGACGGCGGACGCATCATCAACATCGGCAGCTGTCTGGCGAACCGCGTGGCGCAGCCGGGGATCGCCGTCTACTCGATGACCAAATCGGCCCTAAACTCCCTTACCCGGGGTCTGGCCCGCGATTTAGGCCCGCGCGGCATTACCGTCAACCTGGTTCATCCCGGCCCGACCAACAGCGATATGAACCCGGAGGACGGTGAACAGGCTGACTCACAGCGTCAGCTTATTGCCCTGGGCCATTACGGCCAACCGGAAGACGTCGCGGCGGCGGTCACCTTCCTTGCCAGCCCGGCAGCCGGGCAGATCTCAGGCACCGGTCTGGACGTGGATGGCGGTTTGAACGCCTTATCGCAATTTTCCTGCAAGCCTCTGTCGCCCAGCAGAGGCCTTTTCGAGCCGCCTCGACGGTTTGCGTTTTGCCTCTTACCTGCGCTTTTTTTCCGCTCTACAGTACCCCATAAGAAATTCGGAATTTATCTAATAGTCTTATTATTTCCTTATATTTTGTGTGGGCGTACAGTGGAGGTACGGATGAAGATCGTGTGGTCAAAAACAGCAGAGAAGCAATTTTCTAAAATCGATACGCGATATCAGAACCGCATTAAATTCAGGCTGGAGAAGATGGATGATTAAACATCACCTGTCTCGGATATCAAGAAATTATCTTCTCCCGAAAACCACTACAGGTTGCGATTAGGTGATTACAGGGTCATTTACACCTTCGGGGATCCGCCGGGTGATATCTGCTACGTAGTGGCGGTAAAACGCCGGACAACCACCACCTACCTTCATGAGGAGCATACGGAATATGACTGTTCAGTTCATCGAGGATGAAGAAGGAAAAAAACAGTATGTTGTCATTCCCTACGATGAATATTTTCGCATGCGTTTAGCCATGCTTGAGTATGATGACGATGATGAAAACGACTGGGAAGACATCCCTTACGAATCAGATATCTACGATAACGTAGGTTTACCGGGTGAAGTGTGCGACATCATGCATAGCGAGAACGTCAGCCTGCAGGCCGCGTGGCGTATCCTGCGCGGGCTATCCCAGCAGGAGGTGGCGGAAAAACTCGGCATCAGCCAGTCCGCC
This sequence comes from Enterobacter sp. 301B, assembly GCF_003850715.1. Lineage (NCBI taxonomy): Bacteria > Pseudomonadati > Pseudomonadota > Gammaproteobacteria > Enterobacterales > Enterobacteriaceae > Enterobacter > Enterobacter sp. 301B. The sequence continues at coordinate 146,110 of NZ_PQTC01000005.1, read as the reverse complement.
GTGTCACAGCTGGAAGCGCTGGACTCCCGTCCGCAAAAGCGCACACGCGAAAAGCTGGCGGCAATTTATGGCTGCAAGCAGGAGCAAATCAGCCTCTATTTACCGAAAGAGGGTTAACAGCACTTCGCCCCGCCCTTACCGCCGTAGCGGGCGTCCTGGCGGTCGCGGAAAAATTCTTCGTAGGTCATTGGCGTCTGATCCGGGTGGTTGACGCGCATATGCTCGACGTAGTTGTCGTAATCCGGCACGCCAATCATCATTTTAGCGGCCTGGCCCAGGTATTTACCTGCTTTGGAAAGGGTGTCGAACATAGTCAGTTTCTCGTTTGTTTCCCTCACCCCGGCCCTCTCCCGGAGGGAGAGGGAGGATAAGAAATGTAGGCCGGGTAAGGCGAAGCCGCCACCCGGCACACGGGTTAATGCGCCCCTTTCGCCTGGGTGACAATCTCGTCCAGGTTCTCAGGCATTGGCTCATACGGCGTCTCTTTCGCCGTTGGCGTGTCGACTTTCAACGCCGCCAGCGCGGTTTTCAGAGAATACAACGCCAGCACCACAACCACCACCATAAAGAAGATGGTCAGCCCGGCGTCCAGACGGTTGTTAAACACCAGCTGGGACAGCTGAGATTCGGTGTACTGCGCCGGGATCTTGCCGCTGTCGATCATCGCCTGGAACTTGTTGGCAATGGCCAGGAAGCCCACCTTGTTGTCCGGGCTGAAGGCTTTCTGCCAGCCTGCTGTCAGGGTACAGATCAGCAGCCACGCCGTTGGCACCAGCGCCACCCATGCGTAACGCTGGCGCTTCATCTTGAACAGGACTACGGCACAAAGCATCAGCGCCATGCCCGCCAGCATCTGGTTGGCGATACCGAACAGCGGCCACAGGGTGTTAATCCCGCCCAACGGATCGACCACGCCCTGATGCAGGAAGTAGCCCCACGCCAGCACGCACAGTGCCGTCGCCAGCAGGTTAGCCGGGAGTGAATCGGTACGTTTCAGATTCGGGGAGATCACCCCCAGCAGATCCTGCAACATAAAGCGCGCCGCGCGCGTACCGGCATCCACCGCCGTCAGGATAAACAGCGCCTCGAACAGAATGGCGAAGTGATACCAGAACGAGACATCCATCAGCCCGCCCAGCGCACCGTGCAGGATGTAGGCCATGCCCACCGCCAGCGTCGGCGCCCCGCCCGCACGGGAGATAATCGACTGCTCGCCGACCTCGTTAGCGATATGCGTCAACGTTTCAGGGGTAATCGCAAAGCCCCAGCCGCTCACCACCTGCGCGGCAGAGGCGACCACGTCAACAGTGCCGGCCGGGGCCAGTACCGCCATCGGGCTGTTCATCGCGAAGTACACGCCCGGGTCGATAATACAGGCCGAGACCAGCGCCATAATCGCCACGAAGGATTCCATCAGCATGCCGCCATAGCCAATCAGGCAGGCCTGATTTTCATTCGCCAGCATCTTCGGCGTGGTCCCGGAGGCGATAAGCGCATGGAAGCCAGACACTGCCCCACAGGCGATGGTGATAAACAGGAACGGGAACAGATTGCCGGTCCAGACCGGGCCGGTACCGTCAATGAATTTGGTCAGGGCAGGCATGGTCAGGGTCGGGCGCATAATCAGAATGCCGATCGCCAGCCCGACGATGGTACCAATTTTCAGGAACGTAGAGAGGTAGTCACGCGGGGCCAGCAGGAGCCATACCGGCAGCACCGCCGCCACGAAGCCGTAACCCACCAGCATCCAGGTCAGCTGCACGCCGGTGAAGTCGAAGAACGGTGCCCAGGTCGGGCTTTCCGCCACCCAGCCGCCGGAGATAATAGCAAACACCAGGAACACCAGGCCAATGACTGAAACTTCACCAATGCGTCCCGGACGCAGATAGCGAATGTAGATCCCCATGAACAGCGCCAGCGGAATGGTGAAGGCGACGGTATAGGTTCCCCACGGGCTGTGGGTCAAGGCTTTCACCACAATCATCGCCAATACCGCGAGGATGATGACCATGATCATAAAGGTCGCCACCAGCGCAATCACCCCGGCAGTTGCCCCCATCTCCTCTTTCACCAGCTCACCCAGCGAACGACCGTCGCGACGGGTGGAGACGAACAGCACCATGAAGTCCTGCACCGCGCCCGCCAGCACCACCCCCGCGAGGATCCAGATCATCCCCGGCAGGTAGCCCATCTGCGCGGCCAGTACCGGCCCCACCAGCGGGCCTGCCCCGGCAATCGCCGCGAAATGGTGACCGAACAGCACTTTTTTATCGGTCGGCACGTAGTCCAGACCATCGTTATGACGCACGGCCGGCGTCATGCGCGTGCCGTCTACGCCCAGTACCGTCTTCGCGATATAACGGCCATAAAAACGGTATGCGATCAGATAAATGCAGACGGAGGCGACCACGATCCAGAGCGCATTGATCTGCTCCCCCCGGTTGAGGGCGATGTAGCCCAGGGCAAAGGCTCCCACAACGGAGAGCCCTGCCCATATAAGGTATTTCCCTGAGTTGTTCATAATGGTTATCCGTTGTTGTGAAACAGTGAGATGTTACATTTTGTTTCTAGAACAACGGATAAAATTTAACAACTTTGAAACGCAATAATGCGTGGTCAAACCAGACATTTACACCACATTGTTAAGCCGATCACTTTCGTAGCGTCACCGTTCACACTTTTACCTTTTTCGGCCAGACACCGCCTTACGGAATGATTTGTATCATTTTTTTTGGCCATAACCTCGCCAGAATGATCCTGCGCAATCGCGTGCATACAAGGAAAAGGATATGAACAGTTCAGTACCTCAGGATAGTCAGGTCGGGCCGGGCGCGTACTTCGCGCTGGCGTTTGCAGCCGTTTTCTTCTCGGGTCTGTTAGGTGGACAAGAGTGGTACGGCGTCTTTGATTTCACCACCCTCAACGGCGCATTTGGCAAAGTGGTCAGCAAAGCCAGTCTGGATGACGGTACGTTAACCACAGCCAGCAGCGCCTTTCGCGGCACCGGCGGCAGCGGCGCGATGGACGGGTTTATCTTCGCGCTCGGTTTAATTCCCGCGGTGATGTTCGCCCTGGGGATGATCAACGTGCTGGAGCACTATGGCGCCCTGCGTGCCGCGCGAAAACTCTTAACTCCTCTGCTGCGCCCGCTATTGGGGATCCCTGGCACCACCGGGCTGGCGCTGATTGGCAGCCTGCAAAGTACCGACGTGGGCGCGTCGCTTACCCGTAATCTCTCTGATGAAGGGCAAATCAGCGAAAAAGAGAAAGACGTTTTCGCCATGTTCCAGTTCTCCGCCGGGGCGATGATCACCAACTTTTTCTCTTCCGGGGCGATCCTCTTCACGCTGCTCGCCGTTGACGGCACGGCGGCGGTGCCCACCTCCATCGGGGCCTGTATCGCGGTGATGTTTATCATGAAAATTGTCGGCGCCAATCTGCTGCGCCTGATCCTGACGTTTACCCATAAAGGAGACGCCGCATGAGTGCCCCACAGTCCAATCCCGTCATTACCGATGTGTTTATCGAAGGCGCGCGCAAAGGCTGGAGCATTGCCACCAGCAGCACGCTGCCCAACGTGGTGATGGCCTTTATCATCATCAAGGCGCTGGAAATTACCGGCGCGCTGAAAGGGCTGGGCACGATCTTCTCCCCGCTGATGGGCCTGTTTGGCCTGCCGGGCGAAGCGGCCGCCGTGCTGATTGGCGGCTGGATGTCGATGGGCGGCGGGATCGGCGTTGCCATCGGCCTGTTTGATAAAGGCATCCTCACCGGCGAGCACCTGGCGATCCTGGCGCCCGCCATCTACCTGATGGGCTCGCAGGTGCAGTACCTGGGCCGCATTCTGGGGGTGATTGGCACCCGCGCCAAACGTATTCCGCTGATGATCGCCCTCTCGGTGGTCAACGCTTTCTTAGCCATGCTGCTGATGCGCATTATTCTCTGAACAGGACGTGAACATGAACCTTGACCATTATATCGAAGAGCTGAAAACCCTGGTGAACGTAGACTGCGGCACCCAGACGATTGACGGCGTCGCCGCTGTTGCAGGCATCATGCAGCAACTGTGGCAGCGCGAAGGCTGGCATACGGAGCAGGTGAACCTGGGCGACAAGGTGGGCCCCGGCGTCTTCGTCAGTAACAAGCCGCAGGCGGAACGGTTCGACGTGCTGCTGGTCGGGCATCTGGATACCGTATTTCCCGCCGGCACCGTAGCCGCGCGTCCGCTGAGCGAGGATGAAACCCGCCTGTACGGCCCCGGCGTCTCGGATATGAAGAGCGGACTTCTGAATATTTTGTGGGCAATGCGCGCGCTTGACGCCGCAGACAACGATCGTCTCGCGATTGCCGTTGCGATGAACCCGGACGAAGAGACCGGATCTGTCCATTCCCATGAGTGGATTGGCGAGCTGGCTAAGCGTTCCCGCTGCGTGCTGGTGTGCGAAGCCGCCCGCGCCGACGGTTCGCTGGTGAAAGCGCGTAAAGGGATGGCGGGCTATCACCTCACCTTTAGCGGCGTGGCGGCACACGCGGGCAATGACCCGGAAAAAGGCCGCTCGGCGATCACCGCGCTGGCAAAGAGCGTTATCGCCATCAATGCGCTGACGGACTGGGATCGCGGCACTACACTTAACGTCGGCGTGATTCAGGGCGGCAGCGCGGCGAACGTGGTCGCGGACAGCGCTGTGGCAGAACTGGACGTTCGCTTCTGGGAAAACGACGAGTATGACCGGGTGAACCAGGCGCTGGAGTTGTTATGTGAACAAGGCTTTTTAGACGGCGTGACCACCACGCTGACGCGGGTTAATCACAAACCGGCGATGGCCGCGAGCGACGCGACGCAGGCGCTGATGCAGCAGGTTGAAGCGGCGGGTAAAGCGGAAGGCATCGACATTACCTGGCAGGCAGTCGGCGGCGGCAGCGACGCCAACCACACCGCCGCGCTCGGCATCCCCACGCTTGACGGCTTCGGGCCGGTTGGCGCCGGGTTCCACAGCCCGGCGGAATGGCTGGATAAAGCGTCCATTGCGCCGCGAGTTCGGCTGTTGAAGCGGGTGGTATCGATGTTGTAACAACCGCCGCGTGGCGCTTCGCTTACCGGGCCTGCATGTTTCGTAGGCCGGGTAAGGCGAAGCCGCCACCCGGCACTCACGCCGCACAATCTAACCCAGCACCATCGTACTCAACCGACACGTACAGCACCGCCGCCCCTGCTCGTCGAACACCACAATCTCCCAGCTCTGACTGGAGCGGCCCAGATGCAGCGGCTGACATACGCCGCGCACCTTACCGTGAGAGACCGCGCGGTGGTGCGTAGCGTTCAGTTCCGTGCCCACCACATTCTGCCCGTCGCGGGTCATCAGAAAACCGGCCATCGACCCCAGCGTTTCCGCCAGCGCCGCCGACGCACCGCCGTGCAGCAGGCCAAACGGCTGGTGGGTGCGCGCATCCACCGGCATCTCCGCTTCCAGCGTATCGTCCCCGAGGCGGGTATAGACGATGCCAAGGTGTTCCACCATCGTGTTCTGGCTAGTGGCATTCAGCTCGTCGAGGGATAAATGACGTTTCCAGATCATTACGCCCCCAGCGTGGAGCCGCCGTCCACCACGATATCCTGCAAGGTGATATGGCTGGCGGCATCGGATGCCAGGAACAGCACGGTCGCGGCAATCTCCTGCGGACGGGCAATTTTACCGAGCGGAATGCCGAGTTTGAACTGCTCGCCGAAGCCGCGAATGCGCCGCTGTTCCGCATCATCGCTGGTCCACAACGTGCGCTGCATGTCGGTATCCGTAGAACCCGGCGACACCAGGTTACAGCGTACGCCGCTGCCCGCCAGCTCCAGCCCGACAGTCAGCGCCAGGCTTTTCAGCGCCGCTTTCGACGCGCCGTAGGCGCTCATGCCGATGCGCGGCGTGTGCGCCGCGTCAGAGGCTACGGTCACAATCGCCCCGCCCTGCTGATGACGGAACTGGCCCATCGTCTGCTGGAACAGGTTGAACGCGCCGCCGACGTTGACCGCAAAGGTCTGCTGCCAGTCCTCCTGCGAAAGCTGATCCGTCGCGCCCATACGCAGAATGCCCGCCGCGTTAACCAGCACGTCGAGCCGCTCAAGGCTGCTGAGCAAACGCCTGCAGACATCACTCGCCTGCGCCGCATCCGCCACGTCCAGCGTTTCGGTGGCAAACGGATATTCGCCGTGAGGGAAAGCCAGATCGAACCCGGTCACCTGCGCCCCGGCCTCCACAAATGCCAGCGCGGTCGCATAGCCAATGCCCTTACCCGCGCCCGTCACCCAGACGGTTTTACCGGTAAAATCAAAAGCCATCACTTCACCTCGCGGGAGAGCAGCGCCCACCAGGCATCGAGGGTCGGATTTTTTGCCAGCATCACGAAATCAATGTCGCCGTGCACTTTGCGCCAGCGGGCGGCCAGCGCCATCATCCGTACTGAATCCAGACCGTAGTCGATCAGGTTTTCGTCATCCATCGGCTCGTCGGACTCGTCCAGCAGCGGCAGGATCAGCTCACGCAGCGCGGCTTTCGTTGCCGGAACAGACGGCAGCAACTCGTCGGTCATCACCACGCGGCCCGAACGTCCGGCCACGTATTTCAGCGACATCAGGTGCTCGTCGCGGGTGAAATCCGCCAGCGCGTCGGCGATAAAGAACGGTTTGATGTCGCGCATAAAGGCGTCGGTGGCGGTGGTCATGCAGCCGATGTGGGCGTACACGCCGGTGATCAAAAGCTGGTTGCGGCCGGTCTCTTTCAGCATCTGCTCCAGCGGGGAGCGGTGAAACGCGCTGTAGCGCCACTTCACCAGCACGGTGTCCGCTTCGTCCGGGGTCAGCTCAGCGACGATGCGCTGCTGCTCCGGTGAGCGAGTCAGACCCGGCCCCCACATATCGTTCAGCAGGGCGCGGTCTTCATCGCTCTGATCTTTCGGCTGCGCGGTGTAATACACCGGAATATTGTGCTCTTTGCAGTACGCGCGCAGTTTAGCGATGTTCGCCACTACCTGCTGCATCATATCGCTATTTTCGCCCCAGAAATTCAGGAAGTACTCCTGCATATCGTGGATCAGCAGCGCGGCGCGTTCCGGTTCAAACGCCCAGCTTACTTTACTGGTCGGCAGTTCGGCGGCGGTTGGCAGCGCATATGCGGTTAATTTTGGAATAGCCATTCTCTGTTCCTCAGCCCCGGGCGCGTTCAGCAAGCCACAGGCGCAACTGTTTCTTATCAACTTTGCCGACCGGCGTGAGCGGAAGCGCATCCACGCTCTCCACGCGGTCCGGCAGCTTAAATTCGGCAACGCCCTGCTCGCGCAGGAAGCGGCGCACCTCCACCGCGCGCAGCGGCTGTTTCACCACCAGGTACGCGCAGCTTTTTTCGCCCAGCAGGCTGTCCTCCATGCTCACCAGCGCGGCGTGGATCACCGCGTCGTGGCGCAGCAGCAGGTTTTCGATCTCTTCGGCGGCGATTTTCTCGCCACCGCGGTTGATCTGATCTTTCTCGCGCCCCTGCACGGTGATGTAACCCTGCTCGTCGATGGCGATCAGATCGCCCGAGCAGTAGAAGCCGTTGGCATCGAAGGCGCTGGCGTTGTGGTCCGGGCTGTTGAAATAGCCGCGGAAGGTGTAAGGGCCGCGCGTCATCAGACGCCCGACCTCCCCGCGCGGCAGCGGGTTACCGTCCTCGTCCGCCACCCACACTTCATCGTCCGGGCACATCGGGCGGCCCTGGGTATTGATGATGCGCTCCGGCGCATCGTCGAGGGCGGTATAGTTCACCAGCCCTTCCGCCATGCCAAATACCTGCTGAAGCTGGCAGCCAATTTCCGCCGGAATGCGCGCCGCAAGCGTGGCGGAGAGGCGTGCGCCGCCCACCTGGAGCAGCCTGAGGGATTTCAGCTGGGCGTTCCCCGCGCCGTCGGCAATCGCCTGCAACCACAGGCTGACCGCGGGCGGCACCAGCGAGGTGACGTTTATCTGATGCTGCTCAATCAGCGGGAAGCAGAGCGTGGCGCTCGGATCGTTCGCCAGCACCACGCAGCCACCCGCCGTGAAAACGCCTAACGATCCTGGCGAGCTCATGGCGTAGTTGTGCGCCGCGGGAAGCGCGTTCAGATAGCGGGTGTGCGCAGTGATACCGCAGATTTCGTTGCTGCGACGGATGCTGTAGTCGTAATCGTTATGCGTGCGCGGGATCAGCTTCGGCGTGCCGGTGCTGCCGCCGGAGAGCTGGAAGAACGCCACTTCGTCGGCGGGCGTCGGGTTCGGGATGAAATTGTCCGCCGGGCGCGCAATCGCCGCCTCCAGCGCATGTTCGCCCTTATCGCCACGCAGCAGCACAACGCGTACCGAGCGATGCGCATCCACAAAGGTGTTGAGAAAATCGTCGCCCGAGAACAGCGCGTGGTCGCGATCGGCAATCAGCACGGCGGGTTTGATCTGCTCCGCGTAGGCGTTGAGTTCACTGCGCTGATGGCTAAAGAGCGCGTTGACCGGCGCGACGCCGATTTGCAGTAGCGCGAAGAAGGTGATGTAGAACTCGGCCACGTTGCCAAGCTGCACCAGCGCGGTCTCACCGCGATGCAGCCCCTGCGCCTGAAGGGAGGACGCCAGATTCGTCACCGCCTGATTAAACGCGCGGTAGGTGATGCGGCGTTCGCCGTCAATTATCGCGACCGTATCGCTGTCCGCATGGTCCGTCAGGATGTGGGTCAGCGGCAGATCCTGCCAGTAGCCTTTTTCACGGTAGCGGCGGGCAAACTCCTCAGGCCAGCGGGTAAAAGGGATGGTCATGAGTATTCCTTAGTGCAAACCAAACACGTTGAGCATGGTGGAGAGCTTCACGCCCGTCTCGCGCCACTCGCCGACCGGGGAGGAGGCAGGCACAATGCCCGCGCCGGCAAACAGGCGAACGGTATTTTGATGCAGCCGCGCGCAGCGGATAGTTACCACCCACTCGCCGTTACCTTCGCTGTCGCACCAGCCGACGATGCCGCCGAACAGCTCGCGGTCGAACGGCTCCAGCTCGGCAATCAGCTCTTTTGCCGCCTGATGCGGGAAGCCGCTCAGCGCGGGCGTCGGGTGCAGCAGGCAGGCCAGCGTCAGGGCGTTCTCGTTTTCACGTGCCTCACCTTCTACCGGCGTGGCCAGATGCCACAGCGTCGGGGTGGTGATGAGCTGCGGGGAAGCCGGCATGCTCAGATGATGGCTACGCGGTTCCAGAATGGTTTTCATCGCCTGCGTGACCAGATCGTGCTCGTGGCGGTCTTTTTCGGAGGCCAGCAGCTTAGTGCCCGCTTCGCGATCCAGCACATCGTCCGGCTGACGGCGCGCAGAGCCTGCCAGCGGCAGCGAGCTAAAGTGCGCGCCCTCTTTGCGCAGCAGCAGTTCCGGGCTGGCGCCCAGCAGCACGCCGCCGTCTTCCAGCGGTACGTGGAAGTTAAAGCTCGCCGGGTTCTGGGCGATAAGACGCTCCATCAGCGCGCTGCTATCGATCTGTTTGTCGGTAGCGATATCAATCAGGCGCGACAGCACCACCTTATTCACCTGCGGCGTAGCGGTGAGCGACGCGGCGCGAGCAACCATCTCCTCGAAAACCGGCTGCGACGGGATCTCGGTGCGCTGTTGCACGTTCAGCGTCTGCGCGCCGGAGGCATAACGTGCGGACTGCTGACGCGCCGGGCGGGAGAAGGTTTGCCAGCGTTGTGGAATAAACAGCGATGACGGTTTGCGGGTATCGAAGGGGATCGCCCCTACCATCACCGGATGGGCAATGCCGCTGTTTTTCGCATTCCGGAAAGCCTGAGCTAATTTCTGCTGAAAGGGACCCGCCGGATCGTCACCGCCGACGGCGGGTTCAGAAAAACGGGCAAAACAGCCGGACGTGGTAAAACTGCGGTAAGGCGACATAAAGAAAAAGCTGTCTGATTGCAGCGTTGTCGCGGTGTGCTGAACTTCCTCAGCCAGGGACGTGTCCATATCATCCTCCTTAAAATGATAAAAGAAGCAATAATGATTATCATTTATATTTTCGTCGGCTAACCTAATCCCACATCGCCCCGCTGTCAACCGTCGGGCAAATAACTTGTGCGACAAACGCTTGCATCCCTTCCCTACAGCCCTGAAAATGAGAAGCATTATCTTCAATAAAATCAGGATGCCGCTCTGTGAAAATCGCTGCCGTTTGCCGCAATGCCCTTCTTTTAACAGGACTTTTTGTTTTAGGACTAACCTCAGCCCTCGCCGCCGACTGGCCGCGCCAGGTCACCGACAGCCGCGGCGTTCACACGCTTGAGAGCAAACCGACGCGCATTGTCTCCACCAGCGTGACCTTAACCGGCTCCCTGCTGGCCATTGATGCGCCGGTCATTGCCAGCGGCGCGACCACGCCAAACAACCGCGTGGCGGATGCGCAGGGCTTCCTGCGTCAGTGGGGCGATATCGCCAAACAGCGTAAGGTTGCCCGGCTGTACATCGGCGAGCCGAGCGCCGAAGCCGTCGCGGCCCAGATGCCGGACCTGATTTTGATCAGCGCCACCGGCGGGGATTCCGCGCTGGCGCTCTACGATCAGCTTTCCGCCATCGCGCCGACGCTTATCATTAACTACGACGACAAAAGCTGGCAGGAACTGCTGACCCAACTGGGGACGATCACCGGGCAGGAGACACAGGCCGCAGAGCGCATCGCTGCCTTCGACAAACAGCTCGCCAAGGTGAAACAGCAGATGAAGCTGCCGCCACAGCCGGTGAACGCCATCGTCTACACCGCCGCGGCGCACACGGCGAACCTGTGGACGACAGACTCCGCGCAGGGCAAGCTTTTGCACCAGTTGGGCTTTACGCTGGCCGACGTACCTGCCGGGTTGCACACCTCAAAAAGTCAGGGCAAACGCCACGACATTATCCAGTTAGGGGGTGAAAACCTGGCGACGGGGCTGAACGGCGAAGGGCTGTTCGTGTTTGCCGGCGATCAGAAAGACGTGGACGCGATTTACGCCAACCCGCTGCTGGCGCATCTGCCGTCGGTGAAGAACAAGCGCGTCTGGGCATTAGGAACCGAGACGTTCCGCCTGGATTATTACAGCGCGATGTTGGTGTTGCAGCGTTTGAATTCAATTTTTAAATAAGTGGCACGTTCCCCGTAGGCCCGGTAAGCGCAGCGCCACCGGGCGTTTTGTCGGGTGGCGGCTACGCCTTACCCGACCTACAGGGTCTGCCTGAACCGACGCAACTCCACCAGAACCGCCAGTAAAATCACGCCAACAACGGCTAACACAAACCCGCTGCTGCTCGCCGACGCCACCGGGGTCATTATCGCCCCCAGCCCGCCGAGGATCGCCGCGCCAATCGCATCGCCCGTGACGTTCTGCGCCGTCCACAGGCCGTTAATGCGCCCGAGCATCCCTTCCGGCGTCTGGGTCTGGATCAGGGTGTACTGTAAAAGAGAGCTGACCGCGCTCAGCCAGCCGAAAATCACCAGACACATCACGCCCAGCGCCCACACCGGCATCAGGCTAAAGAAACCAATGGCGATAAACGAGGCCAGCGTCGCCACCAGCATGATCAACCCCGGTCTCGCGCTCTGCGCCAGGTTGCCGCTGGTCAGCGCCCCGAAGGCCGCACCGAGCGGAATGGCGGCGTACAGCACACCAATCTCTGAGGCGCTCATCTGCCACTCACCCGCCAGCGCCGGATACAGCACGCGCACGGCGCTCGCCATCGTCAGCAGGCCGCCGAGCAGCGCAATGCCGCCAATCAATGGGTTGCTGAACAGGAAACGAATCGCGGCCATCAGGGACTTCAGCGGATGCTCGCGCGGCTGCGGCGGGGGTGGCAGGAGCGGCAGACGCAGTAGCGTCAGGGTGGTAATAAACGTCCCCGCCGCGGCAAGGCCGTAGTTCCACGCCACGTTGCCGGTCGCCAGCAACAGACCGCCCACCATCGGCGAAATCACCGAGCCGAGCCGTACGGTGAGCATGGTGATCGCCCCCGCCTGCATCAGGTTCTCGCGCCCGACCAGCGCGGGCGTGGCCGCCAGCAGCGCCGTCACGCCTAACGAAGCAAAAAAGCCGTCCCACAATCCCAGCACGTAGATGGCCACCAGCGACGGCTCCGGCAGCATGGCGTTCAGACACAGCCCGACAAAGCCCACCCCGCAGGTGCCGCGCGCCAGCAGGATCAGCTTTTTACGCTCGTAGCGGTCCGCCAGCACGCCGCCCACCATCAGGCCGATAAACATCGCCCCGCCGGTTAAGGTGACGGATAACCCCACCAGCCAGCTGGAGTGAGTCATGGTCTGGATTTGCACCGGTACGGCCACACCAAGCAGACCGAGGGACAAAATGGAGATAAAGCGAGCGATAAAAACGGCGCGATACGCCGGGTGTGTTTTGAGCAGGCTGAGGTTAAGCAGCCAGGATTTTTGATTCATGACAAAGCCTTGAGTCTATTTCTACCCATTCCATGGGCGCACATGCTAACATAGCCAAATAAGATAGATAACGATAATCACTATCATTATCAAATCATGGATGTTGCTATGTCGTTTTCCTCTTCTGCGGTGCGCGCCCTTGCCGTGCCCGTTTTATTGCTACTGCTAATCCTTGCGATTGCACTCAGCCTGCTGGTCGGCGCAAAACCGCTGCCCGCGTCCGTTATTGTCGATGCGCTATCCGGTACCTGTCAGAGTGCCGACTGCACCATCGTGCTCGACGCTCGCCTGCCCCGCACCCTTGCCGGATTGCTGGCTGGCGGTGCGCTCGGCCTTGCCGGTGCCCTGATGCAAACCCTCACCCGCAACCCGCTGGCGGACCCCGGCATTCTCGGCGTTAACTCCGGCGCCAGCTTTGCCATCGTGCTCGGCGCAGCGCTGTTTGGATTTACGTCCCCCTCTGAACAGCTGGTGATGGCTTTTTGCGGCGCGCTGGCGGCCTCGCTGGTGGTGGCGTTTACCTGCAGCCAGGGCGGCGGCCAGCTCAGCCCGGTACGCTTAACGCTGGCGGGCGTAGCGCTCGCGGCGGTGCTGGAAGGCTTGTCCAACGGCATCGCCCTGCTCAACCCGGACGTGTATGACCAGCTGCGCTTCTGGCAGGCGGGTTCGCTGGATATTCGTACCCTTGAAACCTTAAAGGTGGTGGTGATCCCGACGATCGTCGCTGCCGCCGTGGCGCTCTGTTTAAGCCGGGCGCTGAACAGCCTGAGCCTCGGCAGCGATACCGCGACCGCCCTCGGCAACCGCGTGGCGCGCACGCAGCTGACGGGGCTACTCGCCATTACCGTGCTCTGCGGCAGCGCGACCGCCGTGGTCGGGCCGATTGCCTTTATCGGCCTGATGATGCCGCACATGGCGCGCTGGCTGGTGGGGGCGGATCACCGCTGGTCGCTGCCGGTCACGCTGCTGGCGACCCCTGCCCTGCTGCTCTTTGCCGACGTACTGGGCCGCCTGCTGGTGCCGGGTGAACTGCGCGTCTCGGTGGTCAGCGCCTTTATCGGCGCGCCGGTTCTGATCTTCCTGGTTCGACGCAGACGCGGGGGTGGCGCATGATGGCCCCGTCCCGTCGTTTACTTACCAGCGTCGCCCTGCTGGTCGTCGCCAGTCTGCTGCTGGCGGTCTGGAGCCTGCAAAGCGGTGCCGTAACGCTTGATTTCGCGCAGGTCTTTCACGCTCTCAGCGGCAGCGCGCCGCGTAACATCACCATGGTGGTCACCGAATGGCGACTGCCGCGCGTGGCGATGGCGATCCTGGTGGGCGCGGCGCTTGGCGTCAGCGGCGCGATATTCCAGTCGCTGATGCGTAACCCCCTCGGGAGCCCGGACGTGATGGGCCTGAATACCGGCGCGTGGAGCGGCGTGCTGGTGGCGATGGTGCTGTTCGGGCAGCATCTTACGGCCATTACCTTTACGGCGATGGCGGGCGGCATTCTCACCTCCCTGCTTATCTGGGCCCTGGCCTGGCGCAACGGCATCGACACCTTCCGTCTGATCATCATCGGGATCGGCATCCGTGCGATGCTGATGGCGTTCAACACCTGGCTTCTGCTACAGGCATCGCTGGAAACCGCGCTCTCCGCCGGGCTGTGGTACGCCGGCTCCCTCAACGGTCTGACGTGGGGAAAAACCTGGCCCGCCGCGCCGCTGATTTTGCTGATGTTTATTGGCGCTTTGCTGCTGGTCAGGCGCATGCGGCTGCTGGAGATGGGCGACGACAGCGCCTGCGCGCTGGGCGTGAGCGTAGAGCGCTCGCGACTGATGCTGATGCTGGTGGCGGTCTTGCTGACCGCAGCGTCTACCGCCATCGCCGGGCCGATCTCGTTTATTGCCCTCGTAGCCCCGCATATCGCGCGGCGTCTTAGCGGTACCGCGCGCTGGGGATTAACCCAGGCGGCGCTGTGCGGCGCATTGTTACTGCTGGCCGCCGATCTCTGCGCTCAGCAGCTGTTTATGCCTTATCAACTGCCGGTGGGCGTGGTGACCGTCAGCCTCGGCGGGATTTACCTCATCGTCTTGCTCGTTCAGGAGTCACGCAAGAAATGACAGATTCAACATTCCGCTTGCGCGGCGAAAACTTGACCCTCGGCTACGGCAAAAAAATCATTGTCCGGGATTTATCCGTGTCCATTCCGGACGGCCACTTCACCGCCATTATCGGCCCGAACGGTTGCGGCAAATCGACCCTGCTGCGCACGCTGAGCCGCCTGATGTCGCCGGTTGAGGGTAGCGTGTTCCTCGACGGGGAGCAGATCCAGCGCTTCGCCAGCAAAGAGGTGGCGCGCCGAATTGGCCTGCTGGCGCAAAACGCCACCACGCCGGGGGATATTACCGTGCAGGAGCTGGTCTCCCGCGGGCGCTACCCGCACCAGCCACTGTTTACCCGCTGGCGCAAAGAGGACGACGAGGCGGTGAAGCGCGCGATGCAGGCTACGGGCATCACCAATCTGGCCCAACAAAGCGTCGATACTCTCTCCGGCGGACAGCGCCAGCGCGCCTGGATTGCAATGGTACTGGCGCAGGAAACCTCGATTATGCTGCTGGACGAGCCGACAACCTGGCTCGATATCAGCCATCAGATTGATCTGCTGGAGCTGCTGAGCGAACTGAACCGCACGCAGGGGTACACCCTGGCGGCAGTGCTGCACGACTTAAATCAGGCGTGCCGCTACGCGACGCATCTGATTGCGCTGCGCGACGGCGAGATTGTGGCGCAGGGCGCGCCGAAGGAGATTGTGACGCCGGATCTGATCGCGCGGATCTACGGCATGCGCTGCATGATTATTGACGATCCGGTGGCGGGTACGCCGCTGGTGGTGCCGTTGGGCAAGCGTGCGGTCTGATGCCCTCACCCCGGCCCTCTCCCACAGGGAGAGGGAGCAAACCATCCCCTCTCCCCGTGGGAGAGGGTTAGGGTGAGGGGCATTTGCACTATCCTAAAATTTCCTTCAGTACCGGCCCAATCTTTTCAAACGCCTGCGGTGAAATAATATCCACGTGGGCGCAGTCCTGGCTGTACACCTCCAGCGCACTCACCCACGGCGCCCATGCGGCCTGCGGATCCATGGTTCGCGTGCGTTCGGCGACAAACAGCGTCGCTTTACCGTCGAACCGTGAACTATGCGCGGTGGTGAGCAGCCGCACCGCATCGGCGTAGTTGCCTTCAATAGCGTTAAACAGCTCGCTGGAACCTTGCCCCTGCTGGGCGGCGATAAACGCCTGACGCTCGCGCTCAATTTCCGCCAGCACCTCAGGATCGAGGCCATTGGCCTCTTTCTCCGCCCAGTTCTGGGTTTCCGGCGGCCAGGTATCCAGCAGGCCGAGGAACGCTACGTTTTCACCCTGCTCGCGCAGACGCGCCGCAATGCCCTGCGCCAGCGTGCCGCCGAGGGAATAGCCGAACAGATAATACGGCCCCTGCGGCTGCTGCTTACGCAACGTGTTCAGATGATGTTCGATCACCGCATCGAGATCCGCACACTGCTCCATCGGCCCCTCAGGCCGGGGAGACTGAATACCGACGATTGACCAGCGCGGGCTGAGGTAGCGCGCCAGGACGCTAAACTGCCAGGCAAAGCCGGATGCCGGATGGAAGCAGAACAGCGTCGGGCCGTTGCTTTCACGCAGCGGGAGAACAGTTTCATACCCCAGACGCTGCGCCTGCTCGTCGCTCATCTGCGAGTCCAGCAGGCCGCTAAGCTTACTCACCGTCGAGGCGACCATAATCTGGCCCGGCGTGACCTTACGGCTGAACGCACGGCTGAGCTGAGCCGCGAGGCGCATCGCCAGCAGCGAGTGGCCGCCGAGGGCAAAGAAATCGGCTTCGATATCGTTCACCGCGCAGCCCAGCAGGGCAGAAAACGCCTGCGCCACGGCGACTTCGGTTTGTGTCTCAGGCGCGCGACCAGAGGTTTTGCTGGTCAGCTCCGGCAGCGGCAACGCCTTGCGATCCAGCTTGCCGTTGGCGCTTAACGGCAGCGCGCTGATTTGCAGCAGCACCACCGGCACCATATGTGGCGGCAGCTGGGCTTTGAGTGATGCTAGCAGCGCGTCGCGATCCAGCGGTAAGCCGGATTCGGAGACAACGTACCCCACCAGCTGGCGGGCATCGCCACCTGTCGCCGCTGCCTGGTTGAACACGCAGGCGTGCGCCACGGCCTGGGCCACATCCGGCAGCGCAAGCATGGCCCGGTCGATTTCGCCCAGCTCAATGCGCTGACCGCGAATTTTTAACTGGTCATCGCTGCGGCCCAGATATTCTACCGCGCCGTTGTCCAGCCAGCGGGCAACGTCCCCGGTGCGGTACATCCGCTCGCCGGGGGCAAACGGATCGGCGATAAAGCGGCTGGCGGTAAGGTCGGGGCGTCCCAGATACCCCTGCGCCAGCTGGATGCCGGTGAGATACAGATCCCCCGCCACGCCGAACGGCACCGGGCGCATCATCGCGTCCAGAATGCGCAGCCCCGTATTCCACACCGGGAAGCCGATCGGCACGCTGTTCCCTTCCACCGCCGCCAGCTCGGGGCCGTACGCCGGATACCAGCTGACGTCCACCGCCGCTTCGGTCGGGCCATAGAGGTTGTGCAGCGGCGCATGGGTGAGCTGTTCCCACTCGCGGCACAGCGCAGTCGGCAACGCCTCGCCGCTACAGAACACCTGCTTCAGCGTCCTGCAACAGTTGACGTTTTCCGGCGTCAGCGAGGCGATGAACGCCGCCAGCATCGACGGCACGAAGTGGGTGGTGGTTACGCCATATTGTGCGAAGAAGCTCTGCATCGCCTGCGGATCACGGTGCGCGTCCGGCTCGGCCATCACCAGCTTCGCCCCGGCGATAAACGGCCACCAGAACTCCCACACCGACACGTCAAAGCTGCACGGCGTTTTCTGCGCCACCACGTCATGCGCCGCCAGTGGATAATGATCCTGCATCCACTTCAGGCGGTTAACGATGGCGGTATGGCCGACCATCACGCCTTTTGGTCGTCCCGTCGAACCGGAGGTAAAGATGATGTACGCGGTCTGCTCCGGCTTCGCCAGGCGCAGAGGTTCAGCATCGGTGGCCGGTAATAGTGTGTTGTAACTAAAGGTGGCGATCGGCAGATCGTTAAAGCGCGGAAGCTGCTCGTCGGTGGTAATGAGCAGCGACGGCTTCGCGTCCTCCAGCATCATCCGCAGACGGTCGTCCGGGTAACCGGTATCCAGCGGCAGCCAGGCGGCGCCAGCTTCAACAATCCCGTGCAGCGCCAGGGTCAGGAACACCGAGCGCGGGAGCGCCACCGCCACGCTGTCGCCCGGCTTCACGCCGCGCGCGCGCAGCAGATTTGCCAGCGCGACCACCTGCTCGCGCATCTGGCGGTAGTTCAGCTCAGTATGGGCATCCGCCAGCGCCGGGGCGTCCGGCGTTTTGCTCGCCTGCTCCGCGACAAGGTCCGCCAGCGTGATGGACGGCAGCGCCAGCCCGGTATCGTTGATTCGCGCCAGCCGGGCGTATTCCTGCTCTGATACGGTTTCCACGTCGCAACAGCGCAGGTCCGGGTTGGCGGCAAACTGCGTCAGCATTGCGTTCAGCCGCGCCGCGTGCCCCTTCAGCGTCGCCTCGTCGTAACGCTGCCTGTTGGCGAGGATCTCAATGCTTAGTCCGCCCTGCTCGTCCGGGAACAGCGCCAGCTCCAGATCGTTCACCGGGCCGGTCGCCAGCGTGTGGGTAATGGCCTCCACGCCGTCGATATCCAGCTGATAATCGAACACCTTGACGTTCAGCACCGGACCAAACAAGGGTTCGTCCCCTGCGGCCTGCCCGCTGTCGCGCACGATCTGCTCGGCATCGTAGCGCTGATGGCGGCGCATCTTTTTCAGCTGGTTCGCCAGGCGCAGCGCCAGCGCTGGCAAGCTCTCGTGCGGGCGAATATTCACCGCCAGCGGCAGGACGTTGAGCACCGGTCCGGTCGCGGTCAGCGCGGCGGAGCCCATGCGGCGCATAAAGATAAACCCGGCGGCGTAGTCCAGCCGCCCGGTCAGGCGGCCCAGCCACAGCGCCACCAGCGCAAGCGCCAGATCGGTTCGCTGCGTTTGTCCGGCCGCCTGTGCAAGCTGGCTGAACGCACGGCCGTCCATCGCCATTTTCAGGCGCAGGATGTCGGTGGTGGCGGCACGTCCCGGCAGGGGCGCGGAAGAGAGCGAGACCGGAGAAGGAAGCTGTTTGCGCTGTTCGGTCCAGAAAGCACCGTCGCGCTGATACGCCTCGCTGTCGCGATAGCGCTGATACTCCTCCACCACCTCGGCGAACGGAGTAAACGGGGAGGCGGGCGCAGGTTCACCTTTCTGCCACGCAGCGTAAATGGCGGCGATTTGACGGGTAATGGCCGGGAAACTGAAGCCATCTACCACCAGATGATGATACCGCTGATACCAGTACCAGTGGTTTTCTCCCACCTGAATCAGCTGGTGAAACGCCAGCGGCTGACCGCTGTCGACGCGCAGGTTCTGGTTGAGATCGGCCTCCATCAGCGCCACGGCGGCGTCGTGGGAGTTAACGCGCACAATGGACGGCTCCGGCAGGATCATGGCCTCATCGACCCACTGCCACACCTCGCCGTTATCCTCAGTGAAACGCATCCGCAGGGTGTCGGCCTGCATCATGCCTTCAGCGATGGCTTTTGCCAGCAACGGCGCGTCGATAGCGCCTTTCAGTTCGGTGTAGTGCGCCACGCTCCAGGCGTTTGGCAGGGAGGAAAGCTGCTCTGCCATCCAGATCCCCGGCTGGGCGGCGACAAGAGGGAGACGGTTCATGCGCGCTCCCCCGCAAAATAAGACGGCTCAAGCGTCTGCCACTGTTCCGCCAGCCACTGCTGGCACGCCTCCTGAGATTGCGGTTCGCACACCACGCGCCAGCCCGCGGGCAACTCGCACTCCTGCGGCCACAGGCTGTACTGCCCCTGGTCATTTTGCAAAATGGCGAACTGTCCCTGCGGATTATCGAAAGGATTGCTGAATTCCATACAGACTCCGTTATTGATTAAGCGGCTGCCAGAGGGTCATCAGCCCCTGTGTCAGCCCACCGCGCCAGCAAAGCGCATCGTGTCCGCCGTCAACCTGACGCCAGAAAACCGGTTGCTGAGTGTGTAGTTCGGCGAGGATCGCCTGGTTTGCGCGTAAGATAAGCGGCTCGTTGCGCCCGGCCTCAAGGACGATGCGCAGCCCGCGAGCGGTTTTTTCACCCGCTTTGAGTTGTTCAATGAGCAGCCCGTCCTGCTGCGCGCCGCGGTGCGGCCACCAGTAGGATCCGGACTGGCTGAGGATGCAGCCAAAACGCTGCGGCCAGTTGAGGCCCGCATAGAGGGAAGAGAGCCCGCCGAAGCTTTGGCCCGCCACCACGGTATGGTCGGCGCGGTCGCTGAACGGGGCCATGCTTTTCACCTGCGGGAGGAGTTCGTCCTGCACCGCCAGCCAGAAATCAGGGTTGCACGGCAGCTCGCGGCTGCGGTGTGCGGTGTCAATGACGTCGATTAAGACATAAACCGCAGGCGGCAGTTTGCCTTCATGGGTGAGCGACGCCAGCGCAGGCCAGACGGGCATGCTTTCGGCCCAGAACTGCCCGTCAAGCAGCACCGCCAGCGGGCGCTCCGGGCTTTCATCCCCGGTGGTAAAAATCCACACGCGGCGATGGTTCTTCAGACGCGCGCTGTGCCACTCAATGCAGACAGGCTTTTTATAGGGCGTATCGGGATGATTCCAGCCGGGCTGTACGGGCGCCTCCGGCATCTCCAGCGCCGAGACGGCGTGCCCGCGCCCGCCGCGCCAGCTCTGCGCATTCAGCGGATCGGAAACCGCGTGCGGCAGCAGTTTGCGCCAGCCTTCGCGCAGCGCCATGCGGTCCGGCTGCTCGCCTTCAAACACTGCGCTGGCAAAATCATCTTCATTGTCGGAGGGGATAAAACAGTAGCTGCCGCGCCATTCGGGGCTGAACTCGCCCTGCCACTGCCAGACGTCGGTATCCGGGATACGTTCAAGGGACTGCGGACGGGCATTTTGATGGTGATCGGTCACGCCGGTGACGTAGAGCCAGACGCGTTTAATCGTCGACGTCTGCTGCGTTCCCGCCGGGTCCCGCCACCAGAATGTCACGCGATAGTTTTCCTGATGACGTTCCCGTTCCGGCCCGTTTTTCGCCTGCCACCACGCTTCACTTCCGGTTGTTAACGCCGTCACCCTTATAACCCCATGTTTAACAGTCTTTTTTGTTTCAGAGCAAATTTTATTGATAATATTATTGATAACTATTTGCATTTGCAATAGCGTAATGCCCGCGCTGTGGGAAGCGCGCTCATTAAATAACCATAAAAGCGGGACGTACAATGAATAAGAAGATTCACTCTCTGGCCTTGCTGGTCAATTTAGGGATTTATGGTGTCGCGCTGCCCGCCATGGCAGACGACAACACCGCCTCCGCGCAGCACGAAGACACCATGGTGATCACCGCCGCCGAGCAGAATTTGCAGGCGCCGGGCGTGTCAACCATCACCGCCGATGAGATCCGCAAAAACCCGCCCGCGCGCGACGTGGCGGAAATCATCCGCACCATGCCGGGCGTTAACCTGACCGGCAACTCCACCAGCGGCCAGCGCGGGAACAACCGTCAGATTGACATTCGCGGCATGGGCCCGGAAAACACCCTGATCCTGATCGACGGCAAGCCGGTCACCAGCCGCAACTCCATCCGTCTGGGCTGGCGCGGCGAGCGTGACACCCGCGGCGATACCGGCTGGGTACCGCCAGAGATGATCGAGCGCATCGAAGTGATCCGTGGCCCGGCCGCTGCACGCTACGGTAACGGCGCGGCGGGCGGCGTGGTGAACATCATCACCAAAAAATTCGACGACCAGTGGCACGGCTCCTGGAACACCTATCTGAACGCGCCAGAGCATAAGGACGAAGGTTCGACTAAACGCACCAACTTCAGCCTGAGCGGCCCGCTGGGCGGCGACTTCAGCTTCCGCATGTTTGGTAACCTGGACAAAACCCAGGCCGATGCGTGGGACATCAACCAGGGTCACCAGTCTGAACGTACCGGTGCCTACGCCAACACCCTGCCCGCAGGCCGTGAAGGTGTGGAAAACAAAGACATCAACGGCGTGGTGCGCTGGGACTTCGCACCAATGCAGTCGCTGGAGTTTGAAGCGGGCTACAGCCGCCAGAACAACCTGTATGCGGGCGACACGCAGAACACCAACAACGACAACGCGCTGGTGAAGAAGAACTACGGTAAAGAGACGAACCGTATTTATCGCCAGAACTTCGCCGTGACCTGGAACGGCGGCTGGGATAACGGCATTACCACCAGCAACTGGGCGCAGTACGAGCACACCCGCAACTCCCGTCTGGGTGAAGGACTGGCGGGCGGTACTGAAGGTCTGTTCAACAGCAATAAATTCACCGACACCGATCTGTCCGACGTGATGCTGCACAGCGAAATCAACCTGCCGATTGATTTCATTGTGAACCAGAACCTGACGCTCGGCACCGAGTGGAACCAGCAGCGCATGAAGGACTCGACCTCCTTCACGCAAACCCAGCAGGGCGGCACCATCCCGGGCATGAGCGAAGACCGTAGCCCCTACACGTCAGCGGAGATCTTCTCCCTGTTCGCCGAAAACAACATGGAGCTGACCGACAGCACCATGCTGACCCCTGCCCTGCGCTTCGATCACCACACTATTGTCGGCAATAACTGGAGCCCGTCCCTGAACCTGTCGCAAGGTCTGGGGGATGACTTCACCCTGAAGATGGGCATCGCGCGCGCCTATAAAGCGCCAAGCCTGTATCAGACCAACCCGAACTACCTGCTGTACAGTAAAGGCCAGGGCTGCTACGCCAGCTCCGACGGCGTGGGCTGCTACATGATGGGTAACGACGATCTGAAAGCGGAAACCAGTATCAACAAAGAGATTGGCCTGGAGTGGAAACGCGACGGCTGGCTGGCGGGCGTGACCTGGTTCCGCAACGACTATCGCAACAAGATTGAAGCGGGCTACGCGCCGATTGGCCAGACGTCCACCGGCAAAGTCACCACCGATATCTACCAGTGGGAAAACGTACCGAAGGCGGTAGTGGAAGGTCTGGAAGGCTCCCTGAACGTGCCGGTCAGCGATACCATCAACTGGACCAACAACATCACCTACATGCTGCAAAGCAAGAACAAGGAGACCGGCGATCGTCTGTCGATCATCCCGGAGTATACGCTGAACTCTACCCTGAGCTGGCAGGTACGTCAGGATGTCTCATTGCAGTCGACCTTCACCTGGTACGGCAAGCAGCAGCCGAAGAAGTACAACTACAAAGGTCAGCCGGTGACCGGGTCTGAGAAAGACGAAGTCAGCCCTTACAGCATCGTTGGCCTGAGCGCGACCTGGGATGTGACGAAAAACGTCAGCCTGACCGGCGGCGTGGACAACGTCTTCGACAAGCGCCAGTGGCGCGCCGGTAACGCCCAGACCACGGGTAATACCACGACGGGTGCGTATATGTACGGTGCGGGTGCGTATACGTATAATGAACCGGGTCGCACCTGGTATATGAGCGTGAATACGAGGTTCTGATACAGGCAGTGACTTCCCCCTCTCCCTATGGGCTGAGGGATCCCCAGTAATTTTTTTATGCAGAAGCAATAAAGTTGCTTTCTAAATGACTGAGGGCTGTCAGCGATGCCCTGGTCCGGCTGTAAATCGCTGAGGCGTTTGCCTTCCGGCCGGGGCGAGGCGCAGGGATGCGCCGAGAGGGCGGCTTTACAGGGACGTTGCCTCCGCCCGTACCCGATAAGCCGGAAGGAATAAGCCGAGGGCACCGCGAAGCGGCGATTTACCGCCGGGAGCCCGGGTCGCCAGGGTGGTGGCGACTGAGCCACCCTGGCACGTTCACCGGTCATGTCGTTACAGAGTAGCAAGGAACATAAAGTGAACGGAATGACCACCACCGCCGTATATTCCCCTCACCCTAACCCTCTCCCCGGAGGGGCGAGGGGATTGCTCAGTGCTCGCATTAATTTGTGGGGAACCCTCAGCCCTTTGGGAGAGGGCCGGGGTGAGGGCATCAGGCCGCACAATACTGAAGGGAAAACCATGCACACAACCCACAGCACATTTTCTCTCGCCGGCCACACCCTTCACCGCATCACTTTCGACCCCACCACCTTCACCGACGCCGATCTCCTCTGGCTCCCCCATCACGCACAGCTGTCTGACGCCGGACGCAAGCGCAAATCCGACCACCTGGCAGGCCGCATCGCCGCGGCGCATGCGCTAAACGAGCGCGTAATCCCCGGCATCGGCCCCAGCGGCGAACCGCTCTGGCCGCAAGGTATTTCCGGCAGCATCACCCACAGCGGCACGCAGGCGATGGCCGTCGTCACGCAATACCCTGCGCTTATCGGCATCGATTGTGAAACGATCCTTTCCGAAAACGAAGCCTGGGAAATCAAAGACGGCATTATTGATACGCAGGAAGAACCTGTGCTTTCCCGCTCGGGATACCCGTTCGCCCTTGCTCTCACGCTGGCGTTCAGCGCCAAAGAGAGCATGTTCAAGGCCCTCTTTCCGCAGGTGCAGGCCTGGATGGGTTTTGACAGCGCCCGCATTACCCTGCTCGACGACAGGACGCTTACGCTGGCATTGACCCGTCAACTTGCAGGCTTTGAGGAAGGCACTGCCTTCACCCTTCACTGGCAGCAGCACGGCGAACAGGTCATCACCCTGCTGTCACACGCTCCTGCCGACGTGCCTTCACGCTGGTCAACACAAACGTCACGATAAACACCAACGCGAACAGGACCACAATGGTCGGCGCGGGCGCGCTGTCGAGATAAAACGAGGCATACACGCCGCTTACCGACACCAGCGCTGAAACGGCGACCGCCACCAGCAGCGCCATGTGAAAGCGTCGGGTGATCAGCACCGCCACCGCGCCGGGGGCAATCAGCAGCGAAATCGACAGAATTATACCCACCGCTTTCAGCGTCGCCACGATGGTCAGCGAAACCATGCACAGTAAGCCGTAGTGCAGCCAGCGGGTGCGCAGGCCGCTCGCCTGCGCCTGCTGATAGTCAAAGCAGAACAGCAGAAAATCGCGCCACTTCAGGCCAATCACCAGCGCAATCAACCCCGCGACGAGACCGCTTTGCAGAATGTCCATCCCGTTAATGCCCAGCATATCGCCGAACAGAATGTGGTCGAGATGCACCTCAGGTTTGACGGCGATATAGAGGATCAGCCCGGCGCCGAACATGCCGGAAAAGACGATCCCCATAACCGTATCTTGCTTGATTCGGCTGTTATCCTTCAGGTATCCGGTGGCGACCGCGCAGAACAGACCAGCCACGAATGCGCCCAGCGCCAGCGGCAGGCCCATCATCCAGGCCAGCACGACGCCGGGAAACACCGCGTGGCTCATGGCGTCGCCCATCAGCGCCCAGCCTTTCAGCACCAGAAAAACCGACAGCAGCGCGCAGGGCACGGCCACCAGGAGTGAAATCAGCAGCGCGTTGTTCATAAACGCAAAATGGAACGGTTCGAGGATCAGCGTCATCATGGATGTGCCTCCCGCGCCCGACGGCGGCTGGCAAGCAGCCCGTGCTTCGGCGCAAAGACGAACGCCAGCAGGAACAGCAGCGTCTGGGCGACCACGATAATGCCGCCGGTGGCGCCGTCCAGGTAATAGCTGGCCCACGCACCGAGGAAGCTGGTGATGCTGCCAATGGCGACGGCAATCATCAACAGGCGCGGGAAGCGATCGGTCAGCAGCCAGGCGGTCGCACCGGGCGTAACCACCAGACAGATCACCAGAAATGCGCCGACGGTTTGCAGCGCCGCCACGGTAGAGACCGCCAGTAGCGTAAAGAAGAGAATTTTCAGACGTTCCGGGCGCAGGCCGATGGTGCGGGCGTGGTTCTCATCAAAAAAGGTCACCATCAGATCTTTCCATTTGAACAGCAGGATAACTATCGACACCACGCCGATAATCGCCAGCTGGACGATATCTTCCGGGGCGATGGCGAGAATATTGCCGAGGACGATGGTCTGAATGTTCACCGAGGTCGGGTTGAGTGAGACCATAAACAGCCCCAGCCCGAAAAAGGAGGAGAAGATCAGCCCGATGATGGCGTCCTCCTTCAGGCGGCTGCGCTGGTTGAGAAACAGCATGCTGCCCGCCGCCAGCCCGCCCGATAAAAACGCCCCCAGCGAGAACGGCAGTCCGAGCATGTAAGCGCCCGCTACGCCCGGCACGATGGAGTGCGACAGCGCATCGCCGATCAGCGACCAGCCTTTGAGCATCAGATAGCAGGAGAGAAACGCGCACAGCCCGCCCACCATCGCCGAGACCCACATCGCGTTGAGCATGTACTCGTAGCCGAAGGGTTCGAGAAGCGCGTTCATTTGGCCTCCTGTCGGTGCGTGACGAAGGGGCGTTCGTCGTCGGTAATAATGCGATCTTCCGAGCCGCTGAGCACCACGTGGCGCAGCACGCCGCTGAAGGCGCGCTCAAGATTCTCGGCGGTAAAGGTGATATCCGTCGGGCCGCTCGCCAGCACGGTGCCTTTGACCATCACCGTGTAATCGCAGAATTCCGTGACCGAGCCCAGATTGTGGGTCGAAACCAGCATCGTTTTACCCTCGTCGCGCAGCTCCCGCAGCAGGCTGATGATCCTGGCTTCGGTTTTGACGTCCACGCCGGTAAACGGCTCGTCGAGCAGGATCACCTCGCCCTGCTGGGCAATCGCCCGCGCCAGAAACACGCGCTTCTTTTGGCCGCCGGAGAGCTCGCCAATCTGCCGATGACGCAGCTCAAGCATATCCACGCGCTTCAGGGCGTCGGTTACAATCTGCCTGTCGCGCTCTTTAGGCCGACGCAGAAACCCCATATGCCCGTAGCGGCCCATCATCACCACGTCCTCGACCAGCACCGGAAATGACCAGTCGACCTCTTCCGACTGCGGCACGTAGGCGACCAGGTTCAGGCGCAGCGCCCGGTGAGGCGGAAGCCCAAGAATGGAGATAGTGCCGCTCGCCGCCCGCACAAAGCCCATCACCGCCTTAAACAGCGTGGACTTGCCGGAACCGTTCACCCCCACCAGGGCGGCAATCGATCCGCCCGGCACGCTGAACGACGCGTCGCGCAGCGCCGTGTGGCCGTTGCGGTAGGTCACGGTCACGTCGGTTACAACAATCCCCTTCTGCATGGTTACTCCTTCATCCCGTCGCGGATGCCCTGCACCAGCGTGCGGGTGGTGACGTTCAGCAGATCGATATAGGTCGGCACCGGGCCGTTTTCTGCGCTCAGAGAGTCGACGTACAGCACGCCGCCGTAATGGGCGCCGGTTTCACGCGCCACCTGACGGGCGGGCTTATCCGAGACGGTGCTTTCGCTGAACACCGCCGGAATGTGATGTTTTTTCACCAGATCGATAACCTTGCGTACCTGCTGCGGCGTGCCCTGCTGATCGGCGTTGATCGGCCACAGGTACAGCTCTTTCAGGCCCAAATCCCGCGCCAGATAGGAGAACGCCCCTTCGCTGGTCACCATCCATCGCTTGTCTTCCGGGATCGCCGTGACCTGCTTGCGCAGCGGTTCGAGAGTGGCGGTGATCTTCTGCTTGTAGGCGTCGGCGTTACGCTGATAGGTCTGCGCGTTGGCCGGATCGTACTTCACCAGCGTGTCGCGGATGTTATCGACGTAAATCAGGGCGTTGTCCGGCGACATCCACGCGTGCGGGTTGGGCTTGCCGTTATAGGGCCCTTCGCTGATGCCCATCGGGGTGATGCCTTTGGTAACAATCACCTCCGGCACGCCGTTCAGATGCTGATAAAAGCGCTGGAACCACAGCTCCAGATTCATGCCGTTCGCCAGGATCAGCTGCGCCTTCTGCGCGCGTTTGATATCGCCCGGGGTGGGCTGGTATTCGTGAATTTCCGCGCCCGGTTTGGTGATGGAGGTGACCTCTGCGGCATCCCCCGCTACGTTTTTCGCCATATCAGCGATAACGGTAAAAGTGGTGATGACCTGGAACTTTTCAGCCGCCAGCGCGCCGGTTGTGGTCGCGGTCATAAGCAGCGCGCCGAGCAACAGACGCTTCAATCCTTGCCGTGGATGCATCGCAGAAGTCTCCTGAGGTGATTAAATTAAAAGCAAAATTAGCCCGTGCTATAAGGTATAGCACAGGCTATATTTAAATGAAAATAGTTATCATTAAAGTTATGTCAACGGAGGGAGAGCCTGATGGCGCTTCGCTTATCAGGCCTACGGTAAAGCAGTTTTGGAGTTTTGTAGGCCGGGTAAGCGCAGCGCCACCCGGCATAAGGGCGACTCACTGCCCGGCAAGTGCCTTATAAAATGCAGGATTCTCCCGAATCACATTAAGTACCTTCGCCGCCAGCCCGGTTGGGTTGCGACGTTTAGACTCCCAGCTCTTTATCGTATCGACGCTCGTGCCAAGCGCCTTCGCCATTTCGCTTTGCGTGATATTGAGCTGCTCTCTGATGGCGCGCACATCAGCAACTTCATAGCGGGTTACCCGGGAAGCGGCTTTTCTTCCGTTATGGATCTCAACGGCCTCTTCAAGCGAAGATTTTAATTCATTAAAAATACTCATTATCAGCCTCCACCTGCCTGATTAGGGTACATAGTACACCTCAAATTTACGGCACTGGAAGCAGTATTTTTCAGAATGGAAGTCAGCTTTTTAAGTTCTGCTTTCTCTGTCTCTGTCAGGCTGTCCTTTATGCATTTTGGATAGGCCATAATGAAATAGATCACCTCCTCTGTGGCAAGAAAGTAAATCACTCTGATCCCCCCTCTCTTTCCCTTTGAGCCTGCCGCCATCCTTATTTTACGTAAACCCCCCGTCTGCTGGATCAGGTCACCTTTATCAGGCCAGGCAATAAGTTCCTTTTGCAGATCCTTTAATTCATCATCCGTAGCAATGCTTTTAATCTGTCGGGTAAAGAGTGATGTTTCGATAAACTCTATCGCATGACTCATCCATAGTTCCTTCCCTAAACGCAGCAAAAGCCCGAATGCTTCAGCATCAGGCTCTTGCTGCATGGTTACTCTTCCTTGAGTAATGCTGCGCCAAATAACTGTATTTATATACAGTCTGAAGGTATTTTAAGAATCCGTTTAGACATCCGGGAACATCACGCTATTCCCCGGCGCTTCCCTGTGGAGATGGATAAAGTTCAGGTGTCGTTCATACTGGTCCAGAATGTCCGTAATCACCTGCTCCTTGCTGTAGTCCATCAAATCATTCCCCTGGCTGCCTTCCAGCAGGAAGGTCTCCAGCCGGTAGTAGGTCGATTTGCCGCTGCGCGCGCGGTAGGTAAACCCGGGCACGGAATACTGCTGCGGCCAGATCTGATAGACAAAGTTCTGCTCGTCGCCCATGTGCACCAGCAGATCCAGGTGCCCAAGGGTCTCGCCCTCTTCCGGCGGCAGGTTTTTCAGCTCGACGTAGGCACCGCGCAGGCGCAGCTCCTGGGCTACTTCCTCCATCGCCGGGAAGCAGACCGTCTCCATCATCTGGCTGGTATAGCGCGTGCCGGGATAATTCATCAGGCGCGACAGGCGTTTCTTCCAGCTCAGACGGTCCTGGGCGCCCATCGGACGCGGCGCGGTGTCGCGGCTGGCGCTTTCGCGGCGGTAATCTTCCACCTTGAGCGATTTATACAGCCCGGCCATCACGAAGAAGATGACGAAGCTGAACGGCAGCCCCATGATCACCGTGGTGTTCTGCAGCGCCGAGATCCCGTTGGTCATCAGCATGCCGAGCGTCAGCAGGCCGATGGCGACGGACCAGAAGATGCGCAGCCAGTTCGGGGCGTCGCTGTTAATATCCTTCAGCTTCGAGGTGAAGTTACCCAGCACCAGCGCGCCGGAATCCGCCGAGGTGACGTAGAACAGCAGGCCGGTAATGGTCGCCACGGAGGCGCTAAAGGTAAACGCCGGATACTGCGCCAGCAGGCTGTAGAAGCCGCGCTCCGGGTGTACCATCGCTTCCTGAGCAAAGGTCGCGTTACCGTGAATAATCTCGTGCAGCGCGCTGTTGCCGAAAATCGACAGCCACAGCAGGGTAAAGGTGAACGGGATGATCAGCGTGCCCATCACGAACTGACGGATGGTGCGCCCACGCGAAATTCGCGCCAGGAACAGGCCGACAAACGGCGACCAGGCCACCCACCACGCCCAGAAGAAGAGCGTCCAGTTGTTCATCCACTCCACCGGGCGGTCAAAGGCGAAGCTGTTCAGCGTCATGCCCATAAAGCGGTTCACGTAATCACCTACGTTGAGCACTAGGGCGTTGAGCAGGAACGAGGTGTCGCCCATAAACAGCACGAACAGGATCAGCCCCAGCGCCAGCGCGACGTTCAGCTCGGAGAGCACGCGAATACCTTTATCCACGCCGGAGGTCACCGAGATGGTAGCGATGATCACCGACAGTGCAATTAGCGCCGCCTTCGCCGCCATCGAATCCGGGATGTCAAACAGCACGCTCAGCCCGTAGTTAAGCTGCACTACGCCAATCCCGAGCGTGGTGGCGATGCCGAAGATGGTGCCGATCACCGCCGCGATATCGACGCTGTGGCCAATCGGACCGTTGATCTTTTTCCCGAAAATCGGGTACAGCGCGGAGCGGATGGTAAGGGGCAAATTATAACGATAGCTAAAGTATCCGAGCGCCATGCCCATCAGGGCATACATTGACCAGCCCGTCAGGCCGTAGTGGAACAGCGTCCAGACCATCGCCTGACGCGCGGCCTCCATCGTCTGCCCTGCCCCTTCCGGCGGCTGCATATATTGCGTGACCGGTTCCGCCACGGAGAAGAACATCAGGTCGATGCCAATGCCCGCGGCAAACAGCATCGCGGCCCAACTCAGCAGGCTGAACTCGGGCTTGGACTGCTCCGGCCCAAGCTTCACCGAACCGAAGCGCGAGCAGGCAATGCAGACGACGAACACGATATAGAGCGTCGCCGCCAGGAGGTAGTACCAGCCGAAGGTCTTCGACACCCAGTTCAGGGTGCGCCCAATCCACTCGGCAGAAAAATCACGAAAGAAGATGGTCGTCAGGGAAAACAACAAAATCAGCCCGGCGGATGTAAAAAAAACGACCGGGTTGATTTTGTCTTTTTCTCTGTCTTGTGAAAGGTCTGTCATCCAGTATCCCCACTGTTTTTGTAACTATTAAAATCCAAAATCGCAACAATTAAGACACATTTTATATTGAACGTCCAATCAAAAACCGCTTTAATAGATTACCAACGCTGATGAATGGAGTGGCAAAAATGCCCAAAGTGGGGATGCAGCCGATCCGGCGCAGGCAGCTCATCGATGCCACGCTGGAAGCAATTAATGAAGTGGGAATGCATGACGCAACCATCGCGCAAATCGCCCGTCGGGCGGGCGTGTCCACGGGGATCATCAGCCACTATTTCAAAGATAAAAACGGTCTGCTGGAAGCAACCATGCGCGACATCACCGGTCAGTTACGCGATGCGGTATTAAGCCGTTTACGCGCCCTGCCGGACGGCAGTGCAGAGCAGCGTTTGCAGGCGATTGTCGGCGGCAATTTTGATGAAACCCAGGTCAGCGGCGCGGCGATGAAGGCCTGGCTGGCCTTCTGGGCCAGCAGCATGCATCAGCCGATGCTCTATCGTTTGCAGCAGGTCAGCAGCCGCCGGTTGCTCTCAAATCTGGTATACGAATTCCGCCGCGAACTGCCGCGTGAACAGGCTGAAGAGGCTGGCTACGGGCTCGCCGCACTGATTGACGGGCTGTGGCTGCGCGCCGCGCTCAGCGGCAAACCGCTGGATAAAACCCTGGCCCAGTCGCTCACCAGCCACTTTATCAGCCAGCATTTACCGACCGATTAACCGAGGAGAATTTATGTCCCGAATGGCAGAACAGCAGCTTTATATCAATGGTGGTTACACATCGGCCACCAGCGGTCGCACCTTCGAGACCATCAACCCGGCCAACGGTGAAGTTCTGGCAACCGTGCAGGCCGCCGGGCGCGAAGACGTGGACCGCGCCGTAGAGAGCGCAAAGCGCGGGCAAAAAATCTGGGCGGCGATGACCGCCATGGAGCGCTCGCGCATCCTGCGTCGCGCCGTCGATATCCTGCGCGAGCGCAACGACGAGCTGGCAAAGCTGGAAACCCTCGACACCGGTAAAGCGTTTTCTGAAACCTCGACCGTCGACATCGTCACCGGCGCGGACGTGCTGGAGTACTACGCGGGGCTGATCCCGGCACTGGAAGGCAGCCAGATCCCGCTGCGCGAGACCTCCTTCGTCTACACCCGCCGCGAGCCGCTGGGCGTGGTGGCGGGCATCGGCGCGTGGAACTATCCGATCCAGATCGCCCTGTGGAAATCCGCCCCGGCGCTGGCGGCGGGCAACGCGATGATCTTCAAGCCGAGCGAAGTAACGCCGCTTACCGCCCTGAAACTGGCGGAAATCTACACCGAAGCGGGCGTGCCGGACGGCGTGTTTAACGTTCTGCCGGGTGTGGGCGCGGAAACCGGCCAGTACCTGACCGAGCATCCGGGCATCGCCAAAGTCTCCTTTACCGGCGGCGTCGCCAGCGGCAAAAAGGTGATGGCGAACTCGGCGGCCTCGTCCCTGAAAGAGGTAACGATGGAGCTGGGCGGTAAATCCCCGCTGATAGTGTTTGACGATGCGGATCTGGATCTCGCGGCAGATATCGCCATGATGGCCAACTTCTTCAGCTCCGGTCAGGTGTGCACCAACGGCACCCGCGTGTTCGTGCCCGCGAAGTTCAAAGCCGCGTTTGAGCAAAAAATCGTTGAGCGCGTGGGCCGCATCCGCGCGGGCGACCTGTTCGATGAAAACACTAACTTCGGCCCGATGGTCAGCTTCCCGCACCGCGACAGCGTGATGCGCTACATCGCCAAAGGCAAAGAGGAAGGTGCGCGCGTGCTGTGCGCCGGTGACGTGATGAAGGGTGACGGCTTTGATAACGGCGCGTGGGTTGCCCCGACCGTGTTCACCGACTGCACCGACGAAATGACCATCGTGCGCGAAGAGATCTTCGGCCCGGTGATGTCCATTCTTTCCTATGACACTGACGAAGAGGCCATTCGTCGCGCCAATGACACCGACTACGGTCTGGCGGCGGGCATTGTCACCGCCGATCTGAACCGCGCCCACGGCGCTATTCATCAGCTCGAAGCGGGCATCTGCTGGATCAACACCTGGGGCGAATCCGCCGCAGAGATGCCGGTGGGCGGCTACAAACACTCCGGCATTGGCCGCGAGAACGGCGTCATGACGCTTCAGAGTTACACCCAGGTGAAGTCCATCCAGGTTGAGATGGGTAAATTCCAGTCCATATTTTAACCGGGAGGTTTATTTGCAATTTGACTACATCATTATCGGGGCCGGCTCTGCCGGCAACGTTCTGGCAACACGACTGACTGAAGATCCGAACACCACCGTCCTGCTGCTTGAGGCGGGCGGGCCGGACTACCGCTTTGACTTCCGCACCCAGATGCCTGCCGCGCTGGCCTTCCCGTTGCAGGGCAAGCGCTACAACTGGGCGTATGAAACCGAGCCAGAGCCTTTCATGAACAACCGCCGCATGGAGTGCGGACGCGGAAAAGGGCTGGGCGGCTCGTCGCTGATCAACGGCATGTGCTACGTGCGCGGCAACGCAATGGATCTGGACAACTGGGCGAAAGAACCGGGTCTGGAGCACTGGAGCTATCTCAACTGCCTGCCCTACTACCGCAAGGCAGAGACCCGCGACGTGGGGCCGAACGACTACCACGGCGGTGACGGTCCGGTGAGCGTCACCACCTCTAAGCCGGGCGTGAACCCGCTGTTTGAAGCGATGGTGGAGGCAGGCGTGCAGGCGGGCTACCCGCGCACCGACGATCTCAACGGCTATCAGCAGGAAGGCTTTGGCCCGATGGATCGCACGGTCACGCCGCAGGGCCGACGCGCCAGCACCGCGCGCGGCTATCTGGATCAGGCCAAACCGCGCCCGAATCTGACCATCCGCACCCACGCCATGACCGATCACATTATCTTTGACGGCAAGCGCGCGGTGGGCGTCGAGTGGCTGGAAGGCGAAAGCACCATTCCGTCAAAAGCGACAGCGAAGAAAGAGGTACTGCTGTGCGCGGGCGCTATTGCGTCACCGCAGATCCTCCAGCGCTCCGGCGTGGGCAACGCTGAACTGCTGAAGCAGTTTGATATCCCGCTGGTACATGATTTACCCGGCGTGGGGGAAAACTTGCAGGATCACCTGGAGATGTACCTTCAGTATGAATGCAAAGAGCCCGTTTCCCTCTACCCTGCCCTGCAGTGGTGGAACCAGCCGAAGATTGGCGCGGAGTGGCTGTTTGGCGGCACCGGCGTGGGTGCGAGCAACCACTTCGAAGCGGGCGGGTTTATCCGCAGCCGCGAGGAGTTCGAGTGGCCGAACATTCAGTATCACTTCCTGCCGGTAGCGATTAACTATAACGGCTCGAACGCGGTGAAAGAACACGGCTTCCAGTGCCACGTAGGCTCCATGCGCTCGCCGAGCCGCGGGCACGTACGGATTAAGTCCCGCGACCCGCATCAGCATCCGGCGATCCTGTTCAACTATATGTCCCACGAGCAGGACTGGCAGGAGTTCCGCGACGCGATCCGCATCACCCGTGAGATCATGCACCAGCCCGCGCTGGACAAATACCGTGGGCGCGAAATCAGCCCGGGCGTCGAATGCCAGACCGACGAACAGCTGGACGAGTTCGTGCGTAACCACGCCGAAACCGCCTTCCATCCGTGCGGCACCTGCAAGATGGGCTACGACGAAATGGCGGTGGTCGATGGCGAAGGCCGGGTTCACGGGCTGGAAGGGTTACGCGTGGTAGATGCGTCGATTATGCCGCAGATTATCACTGGCAACCTGAACGCCACCACCATCATGATTGGTGAGAAGATTGCCGACGCCATTCGCGGGCGCGAGCCGCTGGCGAAGAGCACGGCGGCGTATTATGTGGCGGATGGGGCGCCGGTTCGCCGTTAAGACGTTACCCCTCTCCCCAACCAGGAGAGGGGTGCAGGGTTTACCCTTCTGGCATCGCAGAAGAGTGGTGCGATGAGATTTTCCACGCTTTTCCGTCCCATGCGTAGGTAAAGGTATAGCGTGCGGTTACGGATGTTTTATCCGCGAAAGTAAAAGTGTATGTCCCGGTATCAATGGCTTTATTACAGCCGAGACGAATGGTGCGGCTGTCAATTTTACCGAACGGCTTCTTCTTCAGAAAATCCTCGAAGTAATCCACACGCTCCTTATCCGTCAGCCTGACCTGGTTTGATATTGTCGGCAGCAATACCGCATCGCTCAGGTAATTATCCGCCACTTTATGGGCATCGCCTGTCTGAAGCGATGCATTCCATTTATCGAAGAGCGCTTCAATCTGCTGATTGTCAGCTTTTACGCACTCTGGTGCAGTGGCAGCAAAGGCAGAAGCAGAGGCTAGTCCGAGGAGGGCAGTAAGAGAGATTAACGTTTTCATTGACCATTTTCCTTATGTGGTTTTTCCTGAGGGCGCACTATCCTTTTTATTCCACTACGTGACAATATCAATTACTTATCATTACGCTTTTTACATAAAGATAAACAAGGTGAAATGATATACAAACAAGTAAAACACACCCAACAAAAATGCTAATATACAATAAGTTACAATGAAAACTTTATTTACATAAGAATTTACTGCTTCGCTGAAAACGCACAGGTGTGCAAGCATAATCCCTCAGACCTCTCTTGAGAAATCCCTTTTTTTTCATACAAATATGCGTTTTTTGAATCATTTTGTTACGGTTAATTTCAAAAACAAATAAAAGTTGAAAATACAACTTTTTGTTTAGTGGATATCATTGCCTCCCGATCGTAAATCTTCACCGAGAGGACAGCAGTATGCTGAACAGACAGTTATCCCTTAACGTTGCCCTAATTGCCCTGAGCCTCATGCTCAGCGGA
The DNA here is from genome assembly GCF_003850715.1 of Enterobacter sp. 301B. NCBI lineage: Bacteria > Pseudomonadati > Pseudomonadota > Gammaproteobacteria > Enterobacterales > Enterobacteriaceae > Enterobacter > Enterobacter sp. 301B. Next base: position 110,576 of record NZ_PQTC01000005.1, on the reverse strand, counting down.
TGCGTCATTAGAGATCATCATTCTTCCGATCATCATCATCCGGACCATCGCCCATGGCACCATGAACCTTCGCATGCCCACGGCTGGCATAATCATCATGGGGATCACCATCACGAGCACCACTGAGCCTCACGTTCGCCCCGGTCCGGACTGTTTCAGAATGTGCTTTATACTTAACCGCACTCTCGTTCCTGGCGCTTTACGGCAAAGAACTGATGAAGACAACAACATGACTACTTTTCGCGTCAGAGACATTTTTATTCTGGGCTTTCTCAACTTTGCTCTGTTTGTCGGGGCGGGTAATATCATCTTTCCGCCGTTGATCGGGCTACAGGCAGGCACATCCGTCTGGTTTGCGGCAATGGGTTTTCTGTTGACGGGCGTCGGATTGCCGGTGATTACCGCCATTGCCATGGCGAAAGCGGGCGGTTCGCTGTCGGCCATCACCCGTCCCACCGGGCGCATCTGCGGTATGGCATTGACTCTTGCCTGTTATCTTTGTATCGGTCCGATCTTTGCTATTCCACGTACCGCCACCGTCTCTTACGAACTGGCATTGCAGCATTATCATGTGAATAAAAGCGGGTTGCCCCTGTGGAGCTTAATCTTTTTTAGCCTGGTGATTCTGGTGTCCCTCTATCCCGGACGTCTTCTCGATACCGTAGGGAAATTTTTATCACCCTTGAAAATCATTGCCCTGCTGGTCCTGACGGTCACGGCCGTGCTCATCCCGGCAGGAGCGCCAATGCCACCCCAGGGACTGTACGCAACCTCCCCCTTTTCTCAGGGGATCACTAACGGTTATCTGACGATGGATACGCTGGCGGCTCTGGTCTTTGGGCTGGTGATTGTCAGGGCAATTCAGTCCAGGGGCGTGACCTCCCCACGTCTTATCACCCGCTACGCGCTATACTCCGGTCTGATTGCGGGTGTGGGGCTGGTCGTCGTTTATGCCGGCTTGTTCCGTCTGGGGCTAAGCAGCAGCGGGCTGATTGAGGGCGCAACGAACGGAGCACAGGTCATCAGCGCCTATGTGCATTTTAGCTACGGGGCTGCCGGAGATATTTTTCTGGGCGTGCTGATGACCCTTGCCTGCCTGGTCACCGCGATCGGTCTGACATCGGCCTGCGGCTCCTGGTTTAGCGATCACACCCGCTTCAGCTATCGCACCTGCATCTGGTTTTTTGCCATCGTCTCAATGCTGATCTCCAATATTGGGCTTACCCAACTGATTAATCTGTCAGTGCCGGTCCTGACGGCAATTTACCCGGTATTCGTGGTGCTCATCCTGACATTTTTCTTTCGTGAAAAATTCCATTCCACGACCCTGGTCATTATCCCCGCCGCGTTCGTTACCTTCCTGTTCGGTCTGGCAGAGGCGCTCAACTCTTCAGGCGGTCCACGGTGGCTGGCCTCGCTCACCGCCAGCATGCCGCTGCATAATCAGGGGCTGGCCTGGCTGCTTCCCGCCGCCAGCATAGTTTTCGTCATGTCCATTATTGACCATGTCCGGTATAAACGAGAATCTCGCTAGCAGGCTATGCGGGGTGAGTAAGTTGCCATTGAGGAATCGCGATGTTTGAAGACAATCAAAAAAAACTCTATATCGTTGTTAACCGTATGATGGAGCCGGCTTTACTTTTGAATGCCACCGCCCACCTCGCAGCTGGGATCATGCGTAAAGCGGATGACGCGCTCTTTCATGACTATTCGAATGAAGAAAGCGGTTTACAGGCCTATCTTAGCCATTATCCGGTTGTCATCCTTCAGGCAAAAAACAGCAATCAGCTCAAAACAGCGCTGCTAAAATGTCAGGGCGCGGATATAACGTTTAACTACTTCAGCACGACGATGCTTGGCGCGTCGTCTGAAGCCCAGATTCAGGCGACGAAAGAAACCTCTCTGGAGTCTCTGGAGTTTATAGCCATTGCGCTTTACGGGGATACCGAACGAATGTTGCCCGTCACGAAAAAATTCTCCGTCTTTAAAATGGTATAACCCCGCAAAAAAAATATTTGAGCCGCGCACGTTGTCTCATGCCAGGCATACCGCCTGGCGCTTCTCGTTCTTGTTTTTCCACTCAAAAGCCTTTTCCAGAGCAAACAGCTGCCAGACACGTCGCGTCACAAGAAGGTGCGCTGGATCACAACAACCACACCATTAGTTTAATTTACAACAAAATGTTGATATTATTTATTTAGGCGATAGACAGGTATGGGACTCATCCTTATCAGCGCGCTGGTTATTAACTTACTTTTAACAAAAATAACCTATTGAATATATTTATTTTTTTACATGAAGCAATTAGACGTAAGCCATGATCAAAAACCTTTTCATATTTTTTATTGTATTTCTCGTTTTAGCTCTCTCACTTGAAATATTTTTTATCGAAAAACACCACATCAATTATTTCCGTGATGGGGTAAGAAACGTTGAGGAGGTATTATCCCTGTGGGAAGAGCATTAAATAAAAAGGGAGGAACCAGACAATACTTACTTAACTTAAAACTAAGGGTGATTTTTTTTTGCGCAGAATGTAAAATTTACTTCCGACCTGTCTCAATCGTAAATATTAGTATTATTAACCATTTTAAAGTAAAGCATTGTGTAAGTATTTGACATAACATCTTTTAGATGCTTACCCGTGCTTATTCTATATATAGGCAATATCTATTATGTACTTATCACAGAGAACGATAGACTGTTTTAAGGGAGTATATTCTTTGTAAAAAAAGGTAGATGAGTGGAAACAACAAAATTATGGATTTCATTAGGCACTATTGTCAGCCCTATTACTGGAACGTTTTTCACCAAGATAATTACGCAATATAACCATAAATACCTGCTCTGGTATAATGGAGAATATCTTATCAAACCCGGTGATAACATTAAGGTTAACAAAAACGGAATTGTTATATCAGAAAAATTACGGAAGATTAATATAATACAAATTGACAAGTATAGCCCGACGCTCTGGCGAGTCATGCACAACATGTCCAGCTGCCCTGGCGATAAAGAACCTGAAAATTCATTTTGTACATCCTCCGTCCGCTGTATTTTCAAAACCTGCCCTTACGGTAAGAAACGGAGAAACGCATGTAAACGCTGAGAATGAGATTCCAAGAGCCTCTATAATCGGAGGCCTTTACTGCCCCGGCAGAACACCGCTCTGTCATTCGATGATATTTAGTCAAAAAAACTCAGTCATTACCGACAGAATAATCCCCGTCCTCTCCTTGCATCTCTCTCTTCAAACCACATATACCAGCATGGAATAGTGACAATAATAACAAAATGGCTATTTTTATCTGAAAATGCTCGTTATAAAAAAGAAACAAAGCCATCAGATCACAAATTGCCCTCCCTGTTCACCTCCTCTAAAATACGTCAGCAGAAACATTTCATTATTAAAATAGATTAAGAGGCATCGACAATGCGTCTGGCATCATATGCTATTGCGTTACTATTCATCACTTCACTGACGGGCTGTAAACCGGAAAATGGAAAGGCTTTTGTTGGAAATTGGATTGAGGAAACAAATTCAAAGATCCCGGTTAAAATTTCTATAGCAGACATGAAATCAGGGCAACGTCATTTCTATGCGGTAAAAATAACCGATCTCATATGGGATAAAGAAACGGGCGTCCATTACAACACGAAAAAAATCAATGCCATGCTGGATAAGGAAAACTTCCTGTGGGCGAATAATGGGGATAACTTCATCATTTTTGACGATCATCTTATGTACAACGGAGATCGCTACAAACGCGTTCAGTAGTACGGTTGTGTTTAAAACGCTGTAATGCCCCCCATCCGCGACAGCCCACATCGCAAATGAGGGGGCTAAAGGGCAGGAAATATCAGAACACTACAGATAATTTAAAGTGTAAACCACCTTTCCCGTTATGTTACCTGCCACAACAGAATCTTCGGTCTGAATAATACGCGCCGATAATGGAATGACATATGACGTTTCTCCCGTTGTAGGTAACGTTCCGGTTATTGCACTATCACTGATTTTTATAAGGTTAGTTCCTGCGCTGTCAGGTAGACCCTGGCTGAGCTGTATCCCTACCCCTTGTGCAGCATCTGTTGCTGACGTGTCCGTAGCGATGATGCCGTTATCAGCATCAATAACGCCGCTGACGGAGGAAAAAGAAACAGTCCAGGGGTTAGGTTGTATGGTTCCTACGGCTATGACTGAGGCATTTTCCGACCAGACATTTCCAGTCGTTGTATTTCCAATGGCCCTGGTACAGTTTGTTAAAACAATACTGGCGGTCACCCACGCGCTGGCAGATCCTTTACTCTTAAATCTTGTTTGTGACCAGTTCCCCAATGGGACGGTATAATCGGGTGTCGTGCAGGTTGAAGTACTAACCTGAATGCTGCCGATAAATGAGTAAGTTGCAATTTTTACATAATTCTCTGTTTGCTTTCCAAGACTTATCGAAACCGTCGGCAAACTCGAAGCATCGAGGAGTCCTGGGGTGATATCGCCCGTTTTTATAAATGTTATGTCGAAGGCGTTAACGCTATAAGGGTCACTTATCGTACAATTAATCCCATCAAGCCCGGTACATGTTATCGACTCATTGGGCCACATATTCATACCACCATTCCATATACTAACACCTACTCCAGGAATACCCGTCTCGTATACTTTTGTATATGCCCCTCCAGAATATCCTGAAACAGGCATAGGCGTATAAACTATTTGTCGACTGACTCGAAAATAACCACCACTACTGGCACAGGATACTTTATAATTACTTAACCCTGATCGATAAGTTTGACTGTATATTACGGAACCCACAGGCATATCCTGCCCAACCGATATCATCTGATGATTCAATGGAATTTGAACTGTTTGCTCCTGTTGCAACATGCTTGTATCACTCGTATTTAACACGCATGTGGCAAAGGTTGAGAATGGATACAAAAGCAAAACAGTTAATACAAGCCTGTACATATCACCACCTCTTTGCTTTATACAATAATGCATATCTAAACTGCTCCTACGTCGTTACGCTTATCACTGAAGGCCCGCCCTCTTTTTCATTTAGCCAAAATGATTACGATACGTTTGATAGGTGATCCCCACCTTAAAAAGCTCGGCATCGGATGTAATGCAAAGCTTTTCCATCAGGCGTCTCTTATAGGTACTGATTGTTTTAATCGATAAACCATAATATCTGGACATACTATGAGGCGTTAACCCGAGCATAAACCATGACAGTACTCTTAATTCCTGTTTTGAAAGCCTCATGGTTTTTCTTGCCCGAACAAGATTCGTATTTCTCTCATGATGAGGGCTTATCCCGTGCACCAAAAAATCCTGGATTTCACTGGCATTGAATCTGGTCGTCAAATAATCCAACTGTTTATCAAGGCAAAAAGCTCTGACCAGAGGCTCCATATCCGGCCCGGCCATAATCATATTCCGATCATCTGCCGTACGCATCCACGCTACAATTTCATCTGAACGGATTTTGCGTAGTCCATATTTTTCCGCTAAAAGCGGATGGGAGGAGAGCAATTCCACCATTGCTGAAAATAAAAACTCATTATCAGTAAATACACAGACTAAAACTTTCATTAGCTTCCTGACGTTTTTACGTCGTATTAATTACAAATTGAATCGAAGATGAGCAATTTTTTTCCCGCTGTGGACGGAAGTGAATACTTCATTTTGCAGCGTGACCCTTCGCCTTCAGCCCAGCGTAGTTCCAGTATCCCACTTTGCTGCGCCAGACGGGCATACAGGCGGCCCCCCTGCCCCACATACCCCACGATATTATTGCTGGCATCTGTCGCACGAGCAGAAAATGGCACACCCTCACCGTTACTCCTGCGTACTTTTATCAGTACCGGTACACCCTCAGTGGCGCGATATTTCACTTTCACTACGGCGCCAGCGTATGGGATCACTTGCTTGCTGGTGCTGTCGAGATCGAGATCATCCTCTACCGAGGTGGTATCTATCGATACGGCATTTTTCTGATAGGGCATCAGGTTTGGTACCAACGCATAGCCCGATCCATCCACGCGCGTTCCGGCATAGCCGGGAATTTCAGCACCTTCCGCACCCTTCGCCTCAACCAGCGCAAAGGTGTTGCCTGTCCAGGGTGAGAAAGTGACCCCGCCGGAATGCGCGACGGCCGTGCCGCTCACTCCCACTGAGCCACTCTTCCATGCTTTCCCCTGAGCATAGTTTGCTGTAAGGGTAGAAACTGCTCCGGTCCAGCTCCCGCCTATTTGCCCGGAATCCCCCGACTGATACTGATGTGACGCCCCGGCATTCCAGCTGAACTGCTGTCGCTCGCCGGCGCTGCCGGAAAGCGCAACCTGCTCGCTGAAATGTCTTTGCCCGTCTCGCGACACCTGCCCGGTAAGCAGCGGTGTGCTGGCGCTACCCAAAGGCATGTTAAAACTCAACGTCCAGATATTCTGAAATTCTCCCCCCGCCGAGCGGCTTCGGTTGACACCCAGGCTCCAGTTCACCCTGCCCGTTGTCAGGGTATAGCCCGCCTGATACTGCTGGTCATAGCCTTTCCGCCCCCAGTAGTCCTGAAGAATGCCCGTCACATAAAGCTGTCCCCACTTGTCAGGCAGCCCCTGGTTGAGGGTCAGCGTCACCCGGTTACGGGTTCTACCGGTTTGACCGTCTGTTATCTCATCAGGCCGCTGCTGATGTAGTAGGGTGGCATCCATCAGAGAAAGATAATTCCCCGTTGAGTATCGCCAGGTGGCCAGTGAAAACTGCGTCCGGCTTGCGGGAATATATTTGCTGTAGCTCAGCCTGATGCTTTCTCCCCGGAGTGTTTTTTCTCTTAGCCGGGTTTGCGACCATGTGGTATCGAGAGACACTGCTCCGACAGGTGTTCCCACAGCAAGGCCTGCCTGCATAGCCTGATAAAATGACGTGGCTTGAATGCCCCCAGAACCGGTGACGCTATTTGTCAGCCCCCGCTGATACGTCACTTCACTAAATGCCGGGCGCTCGCTGAGATAGTCTCCCCTCAGCCTGCCCGCCGTCGCGCTGTAACGGCTTGTTCCCGGGCGGAGCAGCTGTGCAACCGATGCATAGGGGACGTCAAAAAAATGCTGCGAGCCGTCAGCCTCCAGCACCGTAACGTTCAGATCGCCGCCATACCCGCTCGGATAGAGATCGTTGATAACAAATGCCCCGGGCGATACTGTTGTTTCATAAATGACTTTTCCGTTCTGACGGATCGTCACTTTCGCGTTGGTTTGCGCGACCCCGCGGATCTCCGGCGCATAGCCCCGACGCGAAGCGGGCAACATCCGGTCATCACTGGCTACCGATGCGCCGGTAAATGACACGGAGTCAAATAACTGTCCGGAGGTGTTTGACTCCCCCAGAATCAGGTTCCCTTCAATACCCGCCAGCGGATGCTGAACGTAGCTGTTAAGCACCGTATATTTTTTCTGCTGCGTACCATTCTGCTGCTGCCAGCTTAACGTCCCGTTATGTCGAAAATACCAAGCTCCGATATTCAGCCCGCCGTTCAGCGCCGCGTAGAGGTTGTTATATTCCCCACTGCTATTTTCGCTGCGATAGCCATTCACGTTATACCCCAGCAGCAGCGCGGGGATCCCAGCATCCCAGAGCACCGGGCTCACGCTGCCGCGTGCGACATGCTGCAACATGGCCTGGGGGATACTGACGTCAAGGCGCTGTCTGCCTCCGTTAAATTTCAGCTGGCTTTCTGGCAGGACGGCCTGGAGATCGCACCACTGCCCGGCATTACTGGCGCACAGCCTGCTTTTTTTTAACTGCAATCCTGTGACGGTCGCCTGCGATAGCAAAATGCGCTGAGAGCGGGCATCTTTTCCGCTGATGCGAATATCATCGATCATGACAAGCTTATCGTTCAGATAGATATCGGCCCGGTATCTGCCGGCAGGCATCGCATTATTCATATAAGCCGAGAGATCAACGTTTTCAGGATGGGAGATGCGCAAAAAATTACTGTCAAACTGTATGTCATCATCAGCATGAACTCCGAAAGCGTAAAACAGTGCAGAGAAAACCCCATAAGCCACGGTTGAAAGCGCAGGCCATACCGATAATCCCTTTTTCATAGCATTCCAGTCCTGTGAATTAATTATTCAAGCGACCTCTTGCGGAACGTTCAGCTCCATAATCGTTGATGTACGTCCAGGTTATGTCGCCATTAGATGACAGAGAAGATCCGCGTTTAACCGTGAAATTTTTTTTACCGTAAGCGGGCACTAAATCCCCCATAGCCTTCCAGCGGCCGGAAACTACCCCGGCAAGGGATACGTTCCATGGGGTATTATTTACCGCTTCAAGCTGTGTGGAGGATATTCGTCTCCAGGTGAGTTGCTGCGCTGCTGACTCCGGTTGCCCTGCGAGTCCTTCCGGCCGATAAAGTAATTTAATGCGCGTACGGAAAGCCATCTGAAGTTTATTTTCCGCCGTTTTATTGACGGCAGGAATTTCCAGCACGTTTACCCAAAAAACAGATTCCTTATCCCGCGGCAGCATGTTCTCCAGAATAGAAATGCGCAACGTTTGCCCCTGTTCAGGATTAATTCTGGCAATGGGTGGCGTAATGACAAAAGGTATATTCAGTATATCGGGTGACGCATGAATATTTCCGTCATCAATCCAGTTTTGAGTCAATACCGGTTGGGGACCGTGATTTTTAATCTCCAGCGAAATCTCTTTTTTACCCTGCGGATAAATTACTCGCGTTCCGGAAAGCGAGACAGCGGCCACAGTGAGATGGCTAAAAAAACAGAGTGATATAAACGTACAGAAAATTTTAAATTTCATACTGCTCCATTTTGGAAAAAAACGGCCTGATTCCTCAGGCCGACGACAGACCTCAAGAAGAACACTCTCCCTGTTTAATTATTGTTATATCCGTATCGAGCAAAAAGATTAGAGATAAATAATACTGTACGTCACTGAGCTGGCTACTGCACCGGATGTCGCCGCACCGGTAGCATAATAACGGACTGCATAATTCAGCGTACCAGTACCGGACGAGGCATCGACTTTGGTTCCGGAGGTAGACTGTGAAGCATAGTCACCGGCAATAATAACGGAGCTGTTGTCATCCACATCAAGGAGCTCCAGTTCAACATTTGTCGCCCCGGCAGTATTCGAGTTATTTAAACGTCCGGTGCTGTTAACCTGTCCCCCTGCTTCAAAGTATGCGCGGGTTTTGGTATTTGCTGCATCACAGCCCGTTAAATTAATCGTAAATGTGGTTGCCCCCGCTGTCGCTCCTGCCGCACTTAATGCTGATGTCGGTACGGCGGGTAATGTTACTGTCGCATCGGCATTACCATTATTTACCACCGCCGCACAGGTTTCACTGTTCACCGAACCGGTAAAGGTGATCGTACCTGAACTGGCCGCATGGGCGAGCGTACCAGTGAAAACAAAAGAGCATAACGCCAGAAATACCTTAATATATTCAGACATATGTATATATCTCATCTAAAAAATTTTAACAACTTAAAAATATTTAATATGCATTATCATTAATATCGGATTGCGTAATAAAGAAAACCTTTACTTTTTCCAGAGAATAGGTCTTACCTTTATTCGACTGAATAAATTCGTAAGGAATACCCAGCGTAAACAGACTCAGTTTAAGCTGGCCAATTGCATGCCAAAGTTGTCTGCTGGATGACTTAAGGCCATATTTTTCCCATACCTGATGTAATAATTCATCACGGCTGACCTCTTTTCGAACAGCATGTTCAAGAAGATAAGCAAAGAGATTCATCTTTGTCTTCTGAAAGCGCATCCTTCCCTTTTGAGGCACCTGCGGATTGTCGAACCATCCGACCAGCAATGTTTCCCGATTTATCCAGAGACGGGATCCATTATTAAATTCCACAATATACCCGCTATACGCAGCCTGACAGGCGACAAGTTCCTTATTCTTTTCTATACCTACACCTCCCTGATAATGACTTTAGGACTAATACCATTGGCAATGTGAGGTTATATTGTGTTTAGTAACGATAAATGTGTCAATCAGTGAAAAAGCCAACCTCTTTAACCACACAAAATGCAAAAAAGTAGTTAAAAAGACTATTTACGACCACCAATGCAAATTAAAAAACCACTCCCATCTATAATTCCACAGTTTATAAATGATAATGTTGAATTGTAATAACCATTCAGTTTGTGAGTTTTTTTTGTCTAAAAATTTATTCTTTTTAGAGTTTTATGCCAGAAACGCAAATGAGCCTCAGCACTCAGGATCTTTAATATATTTTTGTCTGGGTAAGGGCTTTGTATTTTTCGTAGCTTTCACAACGAAAACAGACGGCTTCAAGCAGAAAATATGCGGTAGAGTTGATAAGCATAGTTAATGATGCAAAACATAATGACGGTGAAGACCAGGCCTCGCTCCGTCCACTTGCCCCATTCAGTGTTTTTTTTACGATCAACGTTCATATAACCCCCTTGACGACAGCCAGTAGGACTACACTATCAACACAAAGCTAGATAATCAACTTTTTGTTGAAATTAGGGGGGTATGATTGCAAGCAGGATCAAGGCGCCCCTGTCCTGCGCCTCGCATGTTTTTCGTTCTGGTTGATCATCTGCTGACACAATGGGCTATGACACGGGCAAGATCTTCATTGGTCTGTTTCGAACCGGAGATAAGCGTAATATCCAGAAAGTTTGCCCCGGTGGTATGATACATATCGACCTGGGCAATCAGCCTGTGCTCTCTGGAGATATCAAAAAAGTTAGGCGTATCGCGTTCCGGGAAGATGTATTCCACTTCGTAGCCTTCAGCGTCAAGCGTGCTTCGCATACAGTGATACCGTCCCTCCAGTCCGGGATGCGCTGAAACGGTAAATGGTTTATAGGTGGTAGCATCGCCAAAAGGGCGTACCAGCTGGCATGCCGTCAGGAGTGTTATAGCCACAATCACAGTCAAAAATTTCATTTTATTCCTTAAATATTATACTGTTACGTTATTTTTAATCACATTGCATGACATAAAATCTACGCGCCCCCGCCCCTTTTATCAACTTTTTGTTGATAATTAAACATTATCAATATACTTTAACGCTACCAGGACTCTCGCCAGGGCAGAAAAGGCCAGCTAAAGAATGTAAGCGAGGTTTTATACAGGACCTTTGACCATGCCGAACATAAAGGAAAAACGATGAAATCAGATTACGCCAAACAGATTGAACTGATTTCCGGGCCGCTGGAAGCGGCAATGGAAGCACTCGCAGGTACGTTGTCAGCGAACCAGGAGATAGTCCTGCATAACCTCACCACGCCAGAGCAGTCCGTGGTAAAAATCATTAATGGGCACGTCAGCGGCAGAAAAGCGGGCGACAATCTTTTATCTGGTCCTGAAAAAGACAAAGGATTCGCTCTGCTGCTTAAAAACAATAAGGACAGCACCCCGGTTACGGTTAAAAATTATAAAACCACTACGGCGTCCGGACGGATCCTGAACAGCGCCTCGACAATTTACTACAGCGAGGAAGGGGTACCGTTGATGGCTTTTTGCATCAATATCGATACCTCTCCTTATGAGCAAATGCGCAAGTGCCTCGACGCAATAACAGGCAACCCGCTTGCCGATTCAGACCCGCAGGATATGAACCTGGGTGGCATCATTGAGCAGTCAATCCAGGAAATCATCGATAAACATTCGGTTCCGGGCAAAAAGGTACAGAAAGCGCAGCGGCTTAAAATAGTCGCTGAAATGCACGCTAAAGGCATTTTCAAAATGCGGGGCGGCGTGCAGCACGCGGCGCAGGCCCTGGGCGTAACCCGCTATACGGTATATAACGATCTTGAGGTGATGGGTGAAAAATAACAGTCCCCGGCGCATTCCGTTTTACCAGGTTGACGCCTTTTCTGACGGCCCCTTTACGGGTAATCCCGCCGCCGTCTGCCTGCTGGACGCCTGGCCGGAACAAAAAGTGCTCCAGCATATCGCGACGGAAAACAACCTTTCCGAGACCGCATTTGTGGTTCAACAGGATGGCGGCTTCGCGCTTCGCTGGTTCACCCCTGCAGTGGAAGTGGATCTCTGCGGCCATGCGACGCTTGCTGCCGCGAGCGTTCTCTTAAGCCGTGACGACGCCTGCGAAAGCGTGCATTTTTTCACCCGCAGCGGCGAACTGACCGTGACCTCGCATGGTGAGCAATATACGCTCGATTTCCCCCAGGTGCTCCCATCCCGAATTGCCGCGCCGGAAGGATTGCTTAAGGCCCTGGGTCTGGAGGAAAACGACGTAGAAGTCTGGCAGGCATCCGACCTTATTGTCGTCATCGACGATGAAGACAAGCTGGATGCCCTGAAGCCTGATTTCAACGCGCTGGCAAGGTTTAACACACGCGGCGTGGTGGTGACTGCGTCCTCAAGCACTTTTGATTTTCGCTCCCGCTGGTTCGGCCCGCAGGTGGGGGTAAATGAAGATCCGGTGACAGGTTCGGCTCATACCTTTCTGGCACCGCTTTGGAGTGAAAAACTGTCGAAAAAGAGATTACACGCGCAACAGGGCGGGAGCCGTAAAGGCGAACTGATTTGCTTTGTTAAAGATAACGGACGTATCGAACTTTCGGGCAAAGCGTGCCTGATGATTGAAGGCGTCTTTATTCTGTAAGCACAAGGATGTGTTGCGTAAACGTGAGCGGAATTGTTCAGTCGGGTTACGACTCTGCATTATTATACTAATAAACACGCTTTATATTTTATTAAATAGTGTGAGATTTATTAATGACGTTAACGAAAAGCTTTGCTGCACTCATGGTTGCAGTATCCATTGAAGTTATCGCCACAACCTTGTTATCGCTATCAAACAGTTTTCAGCGCCCCGTTGTGGGACTGTCAGCGATAATAAGCTATGGCATAAGTTATTATTTTTTATCGATTGCATTACGCCGAATTCATCTCGGCGTGGCCTACGCTATCTGGTCAGCGGTCGGCTTATTCAGCATTACCGTTATACAATCCCGCTTTTTTGACTATATTGTATCGCAGAGGGCATGGCTGGGTTTGGGGATTGTTATCGCTGGAACAATCACACTCAACCTGGCGATCAAGCAAAACAAATAACACCGTAATAAAACATGTATATCATACTGAACTGCCTTTGTTGGCTGATTATTTCTGTCACCATGGAAGTCACTGGCACGCTATTACTCCCTGAGACCAGACATTTTAAAAATATTCCATTAACAATTCATTGCCTGATTTGCTACGTTATTTCTTTTTATTCTTTATCAATGCTTATGGGGTATATTTTGCCAGTCATTGCTTACTCCATCTGGGCGGGGCTGGGGATTGTACTGATTACCGTGATGAGCAGCTTATTTTATCGATTAAAAAGCAGCATTCTGGAAAAGATCGGGATTGGCTGCATCGTGACCGGGCTGGCGATCATCGCCTTTTAACAGGAGAAACGGCATGACAACAGAGATACTTTCCTTGCGCGTGGTGCAGCTTCGTGAATCCTATCTTCAGGCAAAACCTTTCGTCTCGGCGCATCGGGCCGTGAGCGTAACCCAGGTCTATAAAGACAATCCGGGAATGAACAACAGTCTGCTCAGGGCCCTGGCCTTTCGGCGTGCCTGTGAGACTGCGCCTCTGCATGTGGCGCAAAATGAACTGATCGTCAGCCATCCGGCTGGCGGCGCACGCGGGGGAGAAGTTTCGCCTGAAATCAGTTGGCGCTGGCTGGCCGAAGAGCTGGAAACCCTTCCCACGCGAGCGCAGGATCCTTATCAGATTGATGAGAAAACAAAGCGTCTGCTTCGCGAAGAAGTATTCCCATACTGGCAGGGCCGTTCCCTCGATGAAATGGCGCAAACGCAGTTAAAGACTCACGGCCTATGGCAGTGGTGTCATGATGATGGCATCTGCGATGTCACGATCAAAACGCAAAACGGTGGCGGCGATTCCTGTCCGGGTTATGACAATATTTTACTAATCAAAGGAATAAAGGGGATCCGTGAAGAAGCGGCAGCACTGCTGCTCGCGCTTGATCCTGCTACCCCCGAGGGCTGTGATGCCTTCAATTTTTATACCGCCATGCTGCATACCTGTGACGGGGTGGTGACTTATGCCCGACGTTATGCTCACTATCTGAATGCGCTTGCGGAAAAAGAAGGCGATCCGCTGCGTCGCGATGAGCTGCTGCAACTGTCCGGGATATGCAGCCGTGTGCCTGAACAGCCACCACAGCATTTCCATGATGCGTTGCAGGCGATATGGTTCGTGCATTCTCTCTTTATGCTGGAAGAAAATCAGACCGGCATATCACTCGGCCGCGTCGACCAATATCTTTGGCCACTGCTGGAACGCGATCTGAACGACGGCACGCTCGATCTTCAACAGGCTGAGGAACTCCTCTGCTGCTGGCTCATAAAAATGGCCGAAACCCTGTGGATTTGTAGCGAATCTACAGCCATGTATTTTGCTGGCTACCAGCCGTTTATCAACCTCGTGGTTGGCGGCCAGAAACGTGAAGGTGGCGATGCGACCAACCCGCTGACGCTGATGATAATGGATTGTTCAGCCCGTTTAAAAATTTACCAGCCGGGTTTAGCAGTACGTATACATAATCAGTCCCCTCAGCCGTTTATGCGCAAAGTGGTCGAAGTGGTACGCAGTGGCATGGGTTTTCCAGCCTGTCATTTCGACGATGCGCATATCCGGATGATGCTTCATAAAGGGTTTAGCTATGAAGATGCCCGGGACTACTGTCTGATGGGCTGCGTCGAGCCCCAAAAATCAGGGAAAATGTACCAGTGGACGTCGGTAGGCTATACCACCTGTACTGCGGCTATCGAGCTGGCTTTGCATAATGGTCGAACCCAAAATGGGAAACAGTGCGGCCCCGCCACTGGTGATGTATCTCAGTTCAGTCGTTATGAAGACGTTGAATCCGCGGTTCGGACTCAGCTCTCTGCTATCGTCAGAAAAGCCGCAGAAGCGACGCTTATCGTACAAAAGCTACATGCAGAACATGCCCGAAAACCCCTGATGTCATGCCTGATTGAGGGATGTATTGCCACAGCAAAAGATGTCACGCAGGGAGGCGCGCGCCTCAACGCGGGGCCAGGTCTCATCTGGACCGGGCTTGCTGATTGTGTAAATTCGCTGATGGCCATCAGGACGCTGGTTTTCGACACCGCGCGCTTCACGCTGCGGCAGCTCGTGGAGGCACTCGAACATAATTTTGTCGGTTATCAGGAAATACTTACTGCCTGTCAGCGAGCACCGAAATATGGCAATGATATTCGTGAGGTGGATGATATCGCCCGCGAGCTGGTGCGTTTTCTTGAGCAGGAGCACCGCCAGTACCGGATGCTGTATGCGCCGTTTGCGTTCGGCACACTCTCTATTTCAAACAACACCCCGTTTGGGCTTATCACTGGTGCGCTGCCTTCTGGCCGACTGGCGGGTAAGCCGCTGGCTGATGGCATCAGCCCGGCTCAGCAAACGGATTACCTCGGACCTACTGCAATAATCAACTCCGTTAGTCGGATCAACGTCGAAGAGATGGATATTGGCATGGTGCATAACATCAAGCTCATGTTCGGCATGCTTGAAACACCTGAAGGTCAGAACAGCCTGATCCACCTGCTGCGTACAGCGAGCATTCTGGGTAATGCTCAACTCCAGTTCAGCTACGTGGACGATGAGACGCTGAGAAAAGCACAAAAACACCCCGCTGAATATCGCAACCTGATGATCCGGGTGGCGGGCTACAGTGCTTTCTTCGTTGAATTAAGCAAAGAGGTGCAGGATGAGATTATCAGCAGAACGACGCAGCGGCATTTCTGAACAGGCGTATGGCTGGATCTCAAACATTCAGCGGTTTTCGTTACATGACGGGCCGGGTATCCGCAGCATCATCTTTTTTAAAGGCTGCCAGATGCGTTGTGCCTGGTGCGCAAATCCGGAAGGACAAACTGCCGAACAGGATGTTTTTTTCCATGCCGACCGCTGTCTGCATTGTGGCAACTGCGCCGACCTGTGCCCGACGGGGCTCCACAGCATGAATCAAAATGTGCATGTTCTTGAACGTGACCGCAGATGCGTTGGCTGTCAATTATGTGAAGAGCGTTGTCCTGCCGCCGCGCTCAATATTGTCGGAGAACATGTTAGCGCACAAAACGCATTTGAAAGGGTCATGGCTGATGAAATCTGGTTTCGCCAGTCCGGAGGCGGTGTGACGCTCAGTGGCGGCGAGGTGGCAATGCAGCCTGAATTTGCTCGCGTTTTAATTGAACAGCTCAAAGCGGAGGATATTCACACCGCCATTGAAACCGCTGGCTACGCTTCCTGGCACGCTATTCATCAGGCAACGGCGGGCTGCGATCTGATTCTGTACGATTTAAAGAGCGCGGAAGATGCGCTGCATACCCGTTTTACTGGTGTCAGTAATAAAACGATTCTGCGGAATCTTGCACGGCTATTACAGGGAGGGCAACAGATTATTATCCGTATCCCCGTGATCCCGCATTTTAACGATGCACCGGATCAGGCTGATAAATTACTGGCGCTCATTTCTGCACTCACACAAGGAAAAAAGAATTTTCAGGGTGTGGAATTACTCCCCTATCACCTTTTTGGTACAGGAAAATACAAATTACTCAACATGGAGTACGACTGGAACAGAGGTTCAGCAAATGTCGATAACTTCTTATGTATGGCACATCACTATCGTCTGCCATTAAAAGTGTCGGGTACGCTCGCAGGTTAATTGAGAGATAATTATGTCAACAAAACCAGATGAAGAATCTAATTCAATCGTTACGCCACTCGAACGTCGCGTTGTGATTATGACGCTATTGTTCATGTTTTTAATATATGCAGTGTTATTGATATCTCCCTTTCAATGAAGGACTTTTCAGTAACGTCATTTGGCCCAAAGTGGTCTTTTAAGGTATAGGCATTAAGATGAAAAAATTGGTTGCAATAATGAGTCTGGCACTGATGACCCTCACGGTTGCAGGGTGCTCCAGCGACTATGTATTACAAAAGAAAAATGGGGAAATGATTATTACCCACGGAAAGCCGGAAGTCGATGATGACAACGGTTTAATTACCTATGAGGACGTTGCGGGCAATGAACATGCTATCAACCGCGACCAAATTATCCAGATGATCGAGAAATAACGTTCGTGGGCAGAGTTGCTATAATGCACTCTGCCCGCAACGCCTATCTAGCGAAATTCCTCTAACCGCTTAATCTGCCGCCCTTCCGCGTCAAAATTCTCCGCCGCCAGCCAGGCGCGCAGCTCCGCGTCCCTTTCCGGCCACTCGCCGTCAATAATAGAGAGCATATCGCTGTCGCGGTTGCGTCCTTTGCGCACCAGCTTCTGGCGCAGGCGCCCTTCCCAGACAAACCCCAGCCGCTCCGCCGCGTTGCGTGAGGCGGTGTTCATCGAATCGCATTTCCACTCCAGCCGACGATATTTATGCTCAAAGGCATTTTTCAGCAGTAGCCACACCGCTTCGGTGCCAATGCGGGTGCCTTTCATCTTGCGCGACCAGGTGACGTGGCCAATTTCCACCGATCCCAGAAAGCGTTCAATCGCCATATAGCTCACCAGCCCTACCGCCTTTTCGGTGCGCAGATCGATAACGGCAAAGGGCACCAGGTCGTCATCCAGCACCTTTCCGAGCACCCAGTGCGCAGTAGCCTCAACGCTCACAGGCTGGGTGCTGGCAAGCCACGTCCAGTCGCTGTCATCGCCCAGTGCGTAAGCTTCAAACAGATCCGCCGCGTGGCGTTCTGCGTCCAACGGTTCCAGACGACAATACTGGCCGGTTAGCGGCGTGCGAGTTAGCGCTCGGGCACATTTCCAGTCGGGGACGATATCGTTAACGGTTTGACCATGTTGATTGATTTCGGGCACGGCGGTGACTCCCTGCAAGGTAAGGAGTTTGTTATAGCAGGTTAAAAAGCGGTCGAAAAGGAAGAACGTGCAGGCCGGGTAACGCGTAGCCGCCACCCGGCATAAAATTACTTCAGCAGCTTAACCGTCGCGTCGATGTCGATTTCATCTTCGGTGAAGATCATCGTCGTGTTCTGGAAGGTGGTGATCGCCAGCTTCTTCACCGTGCGCATCTCGCCCGGCTTTTTCTCACTTTTCGGCTTGATGCTGTTCATCAGTAGCCCCACCGACAGCACCGCGTTCTCTTTGTCGATTTTGGTCTCAACGGGCTCTTCTTCGCTGAACACCACGAAGGATTTGATCGAGGTGAGCTTCACGCGCTCGCCCGCGATATAAAGATGCTTGCTCTCCGGGATCACCTTCACCGCATACGCGGAAAGGCCTTTGGTGTTTGTGGTGGGTTCGAAGCTCACCGCCGCATCTTTCTTAATCAGATCAGGGTTGGCGACCTTAATCACGTGAAAATAGCGGTTGTCGCCGTTTTCATCTTTGATAAATCCGAAGCCTTTATCTTTAAACCACGTTGTGATTGTACCGTTCATCGCTGTTACCGCCTGTCAGATCTTAAGACTAAAGTTTTGCAGCGCGCAGTGTAATGCACAATGGCTGAGGAGACAAAAAAAAGCCCCTGCACGGGAGCAGGGGAAAGTTCATGTCAGAGCTTATTAGAATTTAGTTGAACACCATCCCACCATCAATCAGCAGCGACTGACCGGTCATGTAGTCGGAGTCTGGTCCGGCGAGGTAAGAGACGCAGGCGGCCACATCTTCCGGTTCGGACAAACGGCCAAGCGTGATGCGTTTGGCAAAGGTTTCCGTTCCGTAGCCGAGCGGTTTACCCGCCGCCTCGGAGACCTGACGGTCGATTTCCGCCCACATCGGCGTTTTGACGATGCCCGGGCAATAGGCGTTAACGGTGATCCCCAGCGGCGCGAGATCCCGCGCGGCGGTCTGGGTTAAACCGCGCACCGCGAACTTGCTGGAGCTGTACACCGCCAGTTCCGGGTTGCCGGTATGGCCCGCCTGGGAGCAGGCGTTGATGATTTTACCGCCGTGCCCCTCTTTGCGGAACGCGTCAATCGCGGCCTGAATGCCCCAGATCACCCCTTTCACGTTGATGCTGTAAACCTTGTCGACAATTTCCGGCGTGATGGATTCGATAGGGGTAGACGGCGCCACCCCGGCGTTATTGACGATGACGTTGAAGCCGCCCAGCGCAGTGCGGGCTTTTTCCACCGCCGCAAACACCTGGTCGCGGTCAGAGACGTCCACCTTCACGGCGACGGCTTTCCCGCCGTTGCGGGTGATCTCATCCGCGACCGCTTTCGCCGTCTCTTCGTTGTAATCCGCGATAGCGACGGCAAAGCCGTCCTTCACCAGGCGAAGCGCGATCGCTTTGCCAATCCCCTGGCCGGAGCCGGTTACGAGAGCCACTTTTTGCATTTCTCTGTCCTTATATTGATTCACAAAATCTGGCTGAGATGGAGCTGGCCCATCAGCAGCGGGTTATCGCTGTAGTCGACGGGAATGGCCACCACGGCCGGGCCATCGACATCCATTGCGGCACGCAGCGTCGGTTCGAGCGCGTCGGCGCTCTCGACGGCAAAGCCTTTCGCACCGAAGGCGTCGGCATAGGCTTTGAAATCGACCGGGCCAAACTCCACGCCGGAGAGACGCTGGTATTTTTTCTCTTCCTGGATCGCCACCATGTTGTAGGCGTTATCCACCCAGATGATGTGCAGCACGTTGGCATTGAGGCGCACGGCGGTTTCCAGCTCCATGCTCGACTGCAAAAATCCGCCGTCCCCGGAGACCGACACCACCTTGCGCCCCGGGTTGACCAGCCACGCGCCAATCGCCCACGGCAGCGCCACGCCCATGGTCTGCTGTCCGTTGGAGATCATCACCTGACGCGCGCGGAAGCTGTAGAGGTAGCGGGCGATCCAGATGTGGAAGCTGCCCATATCGACGGTGAGCGTTACGTCGTTATTCACGATGTCCTGCATGGCGCGCACGATGCGCAGCGGATGCAGGGCAAACTGGTTTAGCGATGCGCCGCGACGGTCGAGGAGGTCACGCTGATGCTGGCGATCGACAAGAATTTCCGAGGCGCGCTGGCTGAGTTCAAGTTTGTGCTCGATTCGGCTGGCAAGCAGATTCAGCGTGGCGGCAATATCCCCGACCAGTTCCAGATCGGGAACATACTTGCGCTCCTCATAGGCGGGCAGCACGTCAATGTGCACCAGCGTCGCGTCGCCGCTGTTCCACATGGACGGCTCGTATTCCACCGGGCTGTAGCCGATGCAGATAATCAGATCCGCCAGATGCAGCAACCGATCTCCGGCCTGGTTGTTGAACAGGCCGACGCGCCCGGCGAAGCGGGTGAAGTGTTCCTGATTCACCGCCCCGGCGGCCTGATAAGTGCTGGTGACCGGAATGCGGCTTTTCTCAAGCAGCGTGCGCAGCGCGGCGCTGTTGGCCGGCTGGCTGGCCATCAGGCCGAGTAAGATGACCGGGTTTTTGGCCTTTTCAATAAGCTTCGCCACGTCGTTAATGGCGGACTCCGGTGCCGGGCCCATCAGCGCCGGGCCGCTGGCGGGTAAAATCGCTCCCGTGGTGGGCTGGTCGACAATATCCTGCGGCAGGCTGACAAACGCCCCGCCCGGCCTGCCCTGCTCGGCAGCGCGAAACGCGTTGGACACCACCTCGGCAATCGCGTCAGGCGAATTGACTTCGACGGCGTATTTGGTCACCGGGCTGAACATGGCGACAGTGTCCATGCTCTGGTGCACCAGCTTGGCTTTATCCGCCCGCTTCACCGCCCCGCCCAGCGCGACGACCGGGTCGCCTTCGCTGTTGGCGGTGGCGATGCCGGTGATCAGATTGGAGCAGCCCGGCCCGGAGGTGACCAGCGCGACTCCGGCCTTGCCGGTTAACCGCCCTACCGCTGCCGCCATAAACGCCGCGTTGGCCTCGTGACGCACCGGGATAATCTCGATGGAGGAGTCCAGCAGGGAGTCAAAGACCTTGTCGATTTTTGCGCCCGGGATCCCGAACACCTGCTTCACACCCTGCGCTTCCAGCTGGCCGACAACCATATCGGCGCCGTGCGCCCACTGACGTGACTGTTTCTCACTGTTCACGGTAGTTCTCCTGTTAGTTTTCGACGGCGCGGATAGCCGCATCAAGGTTGCTGGGGTGCAGGTTGGCCTGTAAAAACGCGCTGTCGGCGGGCAGGTCAATCATCAGCTTGTGGATTTCGCCGAAGGTGAGCACGCCGCTCTCCAGCTGATAGTCGAGCAGATGTCCCCCGCCCTGACGGTCGTCGGTGATAAAGTGCTCGTGATAGCCCGCCACGTTGATGCCCTGCATATGCTGCGGGGTGCGGAACCCGACCAGAACGCCCTCGCGCTGGTTAAAGCGGAACACCGGCTGGTCGTCCAGCACGTCGGTCATTGCCCGGTACGGCGGCGTCTGGCGCGGAACGGTGCGGGTATGCGCATGGCGGAAGTTGCCATCGATGCGCAGCGCGCAGAACAGGTTATCGGAGGGGATCTGCTGGTCGATCACGTCGTGGATCTGCTGACGGCTGACCGGACCGTTAAAGGTTTTGCGGTACTGCGGCTGGAACCAGGTCATCACCGCGAACGGCGTTTTTTGCTCCGGCTTAGCGGCGCGGGCGCTGCCGTCGGCGCGCAGCTGGTACACCTGGCTGCTGAAGGCAATCATTTCACCGTCCAGCTCGTTAAAGGTGCCGAGACCAAAATCACCGTGTGCCAGCAGGTCGGCGATCGTCGTCTCCCCTTCGTAGACGCCGCTTAGCAGGGCGCTCATTAGCGATGTCTGATAGATCACGCTGTCAGGATGCTGAGCCGAGAACCCACGCAGGGTCTCGCATAAACTCGCCTCACAGTCGCATGCAGATGAATGCATCATCATGCCCGTCCTCTTCAACTTTATTTATAAAGGTTAAATAAATGTTGACCCGATTCAGCAGAGAGTTCCAATATAGAATCCATGCTGGTTTGAGACGTTTTTGATATGGAACTTCGTTATCTGCGCTATTTTGTCGCGGTTGCACGCGAGCGACACTTCACCAGGGCGGCCAAAGCGCTGGGTATTTCACAGCCTCCACTGAGCCAGCAGATTAAACGGCTTGAGGAGGAAGTGGGCACACCGCTGTTCAGGCGCCTGACGCGGGGCGTGGAGCTGACCGAGGCGGGAGAAGCCTTCTATGAGGACGCCTGTAAGATCCTGGCGCTGAGCGACGCTGCGCTGGAGAAAGCCCGGGGCATCGCGCGCGGCCTGAACGGCAGCCTGTCGATTGGCATCACCAGCTCCGACGCCTTTCATCCCAAAATTTTCGCGCTGATTCGTCAGTTTCAGGTGCAGAACATTGCGGTGCAGGTTCACCAGGTGGAAGCCAATATGTCTTCGCTGACGACAATGCTGGCGGAGGGTGAACTGGATATCGCCTTTGTGCGCCTGCCGTGCGAAAGCAGCAAGGTGTTCGAGCTAAAAATCCTCGACCGGGAGCCGATGGTGGTGGCGCTGCATCGCGATCATCCTCTGGCTGCGTGCGATTCGCTGGCGTTAGAGCAGCTTCGGGATACACCGGTGGTGCTGTTCCCCCAGGAGGTCGCGCCGGGGCTGTATGACCGCGTTTACGGCAGCTGCGAGCGGGCCGGAGTCGATATGCAACACACGCTGCAATCTTCACAACTTTCCTCTTCTCTGAGCATGGTCTCCGCTGGCGGCGGGTTCGCGCTGGTGCCGAAATCGATGGCCGCTATTTCTCCGCCGAATGTCACCTACCACGCGCTGAGCTCACCGGAGCTTTATACCGATATCGCGCTCTGCTGGCGGCGCTTTGAACGCTCACGGACGGTGAAACGGTTTCTGGCGATGATGAGCGAGGGGGAACGGGAGCAGGGATGAACCTTTTCAGAAACTGCGGACTGTATTGATGCTCAATTTATTGCGAAGCAGTTTTTGAGGCTGAATTTGAAGGGAGTATGGGCAGGCTGCCATATAAAACTCAGTACCATTACCCTTTAAAAATAAAAAACCCGCACAGGTGCGGGTTAATTTTTATCAGTACAGCTTAACTGCTCGGACTATTGTCTTCATCGCTATCGTACGCCGCACTGATATTTAGCGCGGGTTACAGTGGAGAAACGTTTCCAGCTGCTGGACCTTTTGCGCCATTCTCAATGGTAAAGGAAACTTTCTGACCTTCATCAAGCGTTTTGAAGTTGTCGCTCTGAATTGCAGAGAAATGTACGAATACATCTTTGCTGCCGTCGTCAGGGGTGATAAAGCCAAAACCTTTATCTGCGTTGAACCATTTTACTAAACCAGTCATTTTATTAGACATAGATAAATCCTTAATTTATGAGCCACTTAAGCGCGGCGATGATGGCCTGTATTTCGAGAGTTACTTATTTGGCACTTAGGAGGAGGCTCACGAAGAAGGAGTATCTACTGATAACACCTGAACTGAGGACTGCTTTACTAAAACTGCTTTCATAAGGTCTGTATTCCAAACCGATGACGCTATTAAGACACAGCGAAATTTATTGCGCAATGATTATTATTATTTATTTTAACCATTTAAACGCCCGGATGGCTGGTCGCGGTGCCAGACATCGTTCTGGCTTGAGGTCTACCATGTACTACAAAATGTCTACGCTTTCACTGTGCCGGGAGTTTGGGGTGTTTTGTTCACAGGCGGGAAAATCCTCCCGCGCCACGCAGACGTTATTAGAAGGGATGCTCAAAATGAAAAGGTCTGCGTAAGACGTAATCGCAGTGCAAACTGTGCCCGGCGGCGCTGCGCTTGCGCGGGCCTACGGGTCGTATCGCGGTGGTTTTGGAGGCCGGGTCGGGCGTAGCCGCCACGCGGCAATCCCCTTCTGGAAGCCGCCTCGCAAACCTGCAAGCAACCTTATGTAATTCAGGGTTATCCCTTTTCATCCCTTCTTCACGGTCGTAAAGTGCCTGCGTTGCGGCACATCCGTAACCGGGCGTAGGAACCCGTTAGCATAACATGACACTTTTCTGCACGACGAGGATGCTAAATGGCTACTACACCTAACTTTTCTTATGCGCTCTCTGAAGAAAGCGCTGTTCATCAGCTCATCAACGCTTCAATTTCCGATTTTGCGAATCTTTTCGAGCTGGCTGATACCTGCGCCGCGTATGTCAGCGTGCTGGTGGAAACTGACGACACAGTGACGTTTACCACGCTCTGCAAGCGATTGCTGGCCGCGCTGAAGCGGCTGCGTGAGTGCTGTGACTCAGAGCTTCCGTCGTATCTGGTTGAGCAATTGATTGCAGGTGAAAAGATTACTTCCTGCGTGCCGGACTGCTGGCAGGAAACGGTGTTGCAGGTGGATTATGCCGTGGCATTAACGCTGGCGGTGATGGGCGGGACACTGCCTGCGAGCGTGGCGAAAGAACTCACCGGGCTACTGCATGATATGGTCTGGTTGCTGGCAGAGTTTGTGAAGGAGCCGTATATAACGACGCACTGAGGCGGGTGATGGGAGGCCGGAGTTCTGCTGGGTAAGAAGCGGATCCCCGGCCATACGCAAAATTTAATGTTGTTTTTGAATGTCTGGTAAGAGCGAAGAGCGGACAAAGTAGCAGAGGGAAAGCATCAATGTTAATGTCCGGAAAGTTCATGTTAAAACTCTGTATGACATTTTTCATCGACGATTAAAAAGGGCTCTTAATGGCTACTGTTGAGGTATTAAAAGTAAAGTATCCAGGCGCAGATGCCTGGCAAATGGGAGACAGCCCGGAACTGGCCAGCGAGCTTGCGGACCTGATTAAAAAAGGGATTAAAACGGCCTCCTGCGGATCCTTTGCCTCTTACCAGCAAGAAAAGTCTGCCCCGAGGATTGGAAGCTATAACATTATCCTTGATGGCCTGAATGCCCCGGTCTGCGTGACCCGGCTGGTTTCAATGCGACTGGTGCGTTTTTGTGATGTGACTGAGGAGTTTGCCCGCAAAGAAGGTGAAGGCGATTTAAGCCTTCAATACTGGCGAAATGAGCATCAGCGATTTTTTACCCGCGAAGGTCATTTTTCTAAAGATATGGAGTTGATCGCAGAAGAATTTGAAGTGGTTGAAGTGCTGTAAGACGAGAGAGTCCGGCTGGCGTCTGCTGCTATTAATAACAATGTCCGCTCCTGGCACAAAGTGGACATTTCTTTCACAGTCACCTCTTACAGTGTTCGCACTCATTAAATGATCGCCTTTATCACGAGCAAATGAAAACTGCAATCCATGACAGTTCCCACATTCTCAACCCGCCGACCACTACCTTAAATGTTTCCAGTCTGGAAACAAGGGGGCAAAAATGCCCGCAGTCTCAAGAGCGCCTTTCGACGCGGCCACCAGACATTTTCCTATTCAAGAACTCGCTCTGGAAGATCTTTACTGGGTACTAAAAGGAGAGCACTACCCATCACCAGACGACATGCGAAAGCGCTTCCCCAGCCGGGAGAGGATGAAATACCGGGAAAAATGGTGGGTCATTGACGTAGGTGGCGGGTATTTAAGAGTAATGTTATTTACTGATTTTGAGCGCGGAAAGCTCTTCATCAAACACACCAGCACTCACGCAGATTATGACAAGCTCACGGACCTCTACCGGAGAAAGAAAGAATGAACTTTTCAGCAGCCATCAAAGCGGCAAACGATCTAACAAGGGAGCTCCCTTTCCTGGGCTCAAGCCCGTCGCGACAAGATTATGAGGATGCTATGGGGTTGGTGGAGTATCTAATTGAGCATGACCCCGATAGTCCGCTGGTAGAGATGCTCACCGCTAAAATCGATAAATACGAAAACGAGTCTCCGGAGTTTGCAGAATTTAACGCGCGTGTTGCCAGCATTCCGTCAGGCGTTGCGTTATTGCGAACGCTGATGGATCAGTACCATCTCACTCAGAGCGATTTCGAAAACGAAATAGGTAAGAAGTCTCTGGTGAGTCGGATCCTCAACGGACAGCGCACGTTAACGCTGGATCATATGCGCGCGCTGGCGAAGCGTTTTGGCGTGCAGGTAAGTGCATTTGTGGGGAATTGATGAGGATAGAATTCTATTAGGTATTAAGTAAAAAGCGACACAGCTATTCTGTTCGCCGTTGAACGTTGGCACAACAATTGTGCCATCTGCTCGAAATGGATCAGCATCACCATACAGTACGGCAAACAGGCTAGCCATGTCGCGTCTAAAACCTTACGGTAATTGTAGAGGCACATCATCATCGCAAGACTCTCGCCCCCTAGGTTTCTTTGTATCAAAACAAAAGCATTACCTAAACGTCCTGGGAGGATGAACCTCCCATTTCAATCATTTTTTATCTAAACATGAGAAACCGAAGTCAATATATCCCTCTGCACTGATCACTAGACACCATTTATTTTCCCTATCAAAAAAATAATGATGCTGAGGAATATTTTCTATAGCCACATCAAAAAATAAAAAGAACTGCGCGGGATTCAATCTGACAGAAAAATCAAGAGACGAATCATTTATATAGTAAATCTCATCACTATTTGAAATCACGTCATGAACATCAGTTTCATGAATGAATTTCTTTATATCTACCAACCAATCCTTATAGTCTCCATGTAGTTCTAAAGACCTATGAGCACTGGTCTTTGACCAGTCAATTTTTGAACCAGCCCAACTATAACTATCGGATAACTCATCCGCAATGTGTTCCCAGTCATCCACAATTTCTGGTTGTTCAGGAAGCAAAGATATTTCCTTCCTGATTTCATCATCGAGCGTCATTAAGAGCCTCTCCATGGTTTTGATGGCATCATTGAAAATCATATTAATTCTAACAATATTAACAAAATCATTATCAATTATTTTTTCCTTTACATCATTTAACATAAATGACCTATTAAAATATTAAGGTTTCGTGAAATGCCTCACCAAAATTAGAACTTTCTGATGCGCCGCATCAGCATTTCGAGTAAACGGTGTTTGTAAATTCTCTGCTGATGCCTGGCTTCTGGTGGAGGAAATCCAAGAGTCACGCGAATGCAGAGCACCTGCAATATGTTAGGCCGGTGTTATTTTATGCTAAGCTGTAGTACTTATTTTTTTATCCGCTCACATACTCTCGCGTTTCCAGGCGTCACCGCTCTTATGACGGTATTACCATTACATAACCCCACAGAGCAAACCACCCCAGCGGATACAGTGCATACTGAAAAAGATTCCACCCTGCATTCAACCCAAGCGGATCCTGCACAATTAACTGCCCAACCTGTAGGTCTTAGTAGCGGAACAAGTAATTTCTTCTCAGTTTCAGTCTACACTTCAAAAGGATACAATGAGATATTTTTTATGGCTGTTGAAAACGAAACAAATTTACTACCACCTGGGTAGGACTCAACATCTAAAAAAATGATCTGACCACCTAATGAAAACAGTTAAAACCCCGTCACTCTCATAAGAGATGACCTGAGAAACAAATAACATTCCATCACCATCCACCTTGATTTCAGGTGTATCCTGACAAACATCATTAATATTCAAGCCCCATTTAAAAATGTCATCTACATCAAATTCGACATTATAACTACCCCTTACTTCCGGTGGTTCACCACACCATACAGCCACTCCATTGCCTAAAGGTGAGGTGAACTCAACTTTATTCCTATGAAGTTTTGATACTGTTATTTTTGTCATTTTAGTGACTGCATACTCACCACAATATTATTGACGTTCATTACGTTACTTACAGGATCACACATTATGCTTCTTCATGGCAATTATGCATTCAATGCTATTAAAGACCAATATATTTTATATTTCACTCATTCCTCCATTGTTCATTTATTAAACCACCAAGTATTAATTAATCATAAACCAACCGGGAGATTTTACCTCCCGGTTTCAAACCTAAACTTTTCTTAATATATTCTTTATATCAAAATTACTTTTCGGTGAAAGTTTAGGAAGATCATTCCATTCTTTTTCGTCGATTGGAAAAACATTCCCGTAAAAATCTTTCTTTTTGCAAGAGTCACCAATACCGAATGCAAAATAAACATCATCAACATTATCGGGGGAATAATTATCTTGGTGTCCAATTATTCTCCAATCACTTTCTGGTTCAATTTTCTTATCCAGTAGAGAATAGGTATCTATAATCAGTGGCGAAATGATTCTTTTAGCATTCTCAATTTCACCCTCGGTTATTTTAGGTGTATCAGATAAAATATCAAAAATTTCAGCTATATGCCCTACTGACATTAATGACATAATACGGCCAAAACGATACATCCCTCCATCAACCTTGAAACAAAATACATCGCCAGGCTTAACATAGCGAAGCATGGTTCTTGGTTTTTTCTCCCATGCCCAAAATTTAAAATTACTCATCCGCACCTCTTTCCTTTTCTGCCTGAACCATTTTTCTTGATGCTGTATTCTGCTTCAAAAGCCTGTCCTCTTCCGTCTGTACGTCTATGGTCAAATGAATTGTATTTATTCCCGCGATTAGTCGCAGAAATATCTTCACCTATAGTTCCGGTACGAGTTTTATATTCCTCTATATAATATTATTCGTAACCTCTAGCTTGTGCATAGGTCACATTCTCATCTAAAGGAAGCAACTGAGCACCCGGAGTTAATCGCCCAGAATCCCTATGTTCTCCCGCTCTCCTGAGAAGATCATCAGTTATACCAACGTAATAAGGTTTTGATGCTCCCGGATCAAATAATCCATAAACGTTATATCCTGTAGTATCTAAGGCCGTTAATCCAAGGGGATCAATCCACCCCAACGGGTTCGGCGCATACTGATAAAGGTTCCACCCGCCATTCAGCCCAATCGGATCCTGCACAATAAACCGCCCGACCTGCGGGTCGTAGTAGCGGAACAGGTTATAGTGCAGTCCCGTCTCACCGTCAGCGTACTGCCCGGCATAGCGAAGCGGCTGGTGTGCCATCGCTGTGCGATTCACAACCCGTGAGAACCCTTCGCTCTGATGGCGCACTTCGCCAAAGCTGCCGTACTGGCCGCTCCAGCGCACCGCGCCGCGCTCGTCTGTGACCTCCAGCGGCGCGCCGTTCAGATCGGTGTTGAACCAGTAAATCTCACCGTTGCTCTGGTCACGAAGGTGATCCACCCGCGCCAGCGGGCTCCAGGCTTCATTCGGGTCGTATACATAGGTGCTGCGCAGCCCGCTCTCCTGCTGCTCCTGCAACAGGCGGTAGCCCTGCCACAGGAAGCGGGTGTTGGTGGTGCCGTGCGTCGTGGTGACGATTTTGCGCGTACGGCGGCCCAGCGCGTCGTAGTGGTAGCGCGCCTCAAACCGCCCTTCCGGCCCGGTTCCCCGGGCGGATACCAGACGGTTCTCGGCGTCATACGCATAATGCTGTTCATACAGCCCGTTGCGGGGGCTGACCAGGTTGCCCCAGTGGTCGTATTTCATAAACAGCGCCTGCCAGTGCTGCAGGCGGTTATCCGTGACCGGTGCCGCATCGTCACTGGCGGCGAGGTTATCCGCGGCGTCATAGCTGAACTGCGCGCGGCTGTGCCCCTGTCGGGCCTCGTAGTGCTCAGCAGACGCCCGGCGGCGTCATGACGGTAAGCAACCTCATCGCTTTCAATACCCAGGGCAACGCCTTCGGCGGTTGGCGTGCGGCGGATGCGGGTAATCTGGCCGCTCAGATCGCAGACGTAGCGGTTTGCATAAGACAATCATGCTACCGCCACACCCTGATAAATTAAGCTATCTGCACGATACTTATGTTACTTTCTAAAAAGTAGGTTAAATAGAAAAAACTTACTCAAAGTATCCTGCTTTTTAAGGTCGACTTTGTCGGCATTACCTATTCCAACCGTAAACCAAAATCTCTGCCGGACATACACGCAAGCCCAACTTGCCCCCTCATGAGCAACTGACTCGCAGAGAAGGGATTTGAGACCGGGCGCAGCGTCACCATGAATATTTCGAACAGCTATATTTTCTGATAGCGGATAATTATGATATGCAGGAGCTATCCAAGTAACATAATCTGACTAGACATATGGTGTAAAACTTCCCCAAAATTAGAATAATAAAAAAGGACTTGAAAGATAAGAAGATCTTTCCAGTCCTTTTTTATTATTAAGTTAGCCAATTTATAAAAAACAACCTTACCATTCTTTCAGATTATCAACTGAATCAACCTCTTGAAAACTAATTCCATTTTTCTTACAATATTCAACAGCTTTACCCCATATATTTCCATCAAAAACAATTACACTCCCCCAGCGACAGGAGTAAAAAACCTTTAAAAAAGAAATTGATAACCTTTTTTATTAAAGAATTTATTACACTTACATCAGCACCACCATAATCATCATAAAGATTAAGTAGTTCAGGTTTCTCAGGGAAATTCTCTTCAGGTAATCCTTTATTAGTTCTTAACTTATTTTTCAGAAGCATCTTGCGATACTCCGTCAGTTGCTTATTCACTTATTCATTATTGTTGCCATAAAAATAAAGCCCTTTTCTACTTAGGGCTGAGCAAGCATCAAGATTTTGCCCCTCTTTATTAAAACACATAAGATTAGTAAATAAAGAGGACAATAGCCCCTTCGATTTTTCAGTTAAAAAATCATAAGGACCATATCCATTACTATCTATATTATATTGATAGCAAATACAATAAGCCTCCGATGGTAAATCAGTTTTGAAATGACCTGATTGAACTATCCATTCGGAATAGGAAATTTAATTAATTGCTCAGGCATATTA
Source organism: Enterobacter sp. 301B (assembly GCF_003850715.1). Lineage (NCBI taxonomy): Bacteria > Pseudomonadati > Pseudomonadota > Gammaproteobacteria > Enterobacterales > Enterobacteriaceae > Enterobacter > Enterobacter sp. 301B. Next base: position 79,834 of record NZ_PQTC01000005.1, on the reverse strand, counting down.
TTTACCATGTAAAAATCACCTCATTACCTTTAGGGTCAATCGCATGCATATGACCATTAGAATGATGCTCAGACATACCAGTTTGACTAGCATCCGGGTGGCCGTCGGGATGCTCAAGCCAATGATTTTTATAATTAGGATTACGCCTACCTGGTAGCAGATAAACCTAAAGAAGCTTTTACCAAAAAGCTAAAGGAATAAAATCTTAACTCAGTGCTAGATATTATTAAAGCATCACGACCGTAAATCATATCATATTTTTTCTGGTGCCTTTACATTCATGTCAACGATATACCGCCGTGTCTATAGAATTACAAACTTAACCAGTTAAAACTATGCATCTTAAAATATTAACATTTTGGCGGAGATAGAATCTTAAACACGGGCGAGCAATTATTAAATTATAAAAAAATATATTTTTCTGAGACATGATATTAACACCATGATTAATTTAAAGAAATTTTATAAAAGCAATTAAAAAAATAAGAAAAAAAGCATTCAGAATAAAAAACCATCAATATCATATAAGCCGGAAATAATTAATATTAATCCGGCTTTTATTAATCATTTATCTTTACGAGTACTGCCAAAAACCAGCTATGATATTCCCGCCAGATATGTTTTTATACAAATACAAAGCACCGTAACCAAAGATGTAATCACCATCAAGCAATGCATCTGGATAATAATCTTCATCTATCTGCATGAAAAATTCATAACCATCTTTTTGCAAAGCATCAAAATAATAATCTTCCGATTGTATTAATCTTGCCTCTTCGGTTTTAGTGATAAAGTCAAACTCTTCACTTTCAACCTTATCATACCCAACGATAACTGCCTTATTAATGTGTTTTATCGTAAATGCATCATTATTGCTTTCATCAGAATGCGTGTGCGTAAAAATTTTTACTGAACAATTAGGGTAGATGTTTTTATCAATCATATCATCATATCGTTCAGGAGTAAGTATCGTAATATACTCATGTGCCTCATCAGGATTCTGAACTGTCAAATAAAACTTATAACCCCGCACAATATCTAGTTTATCTAAAAAGAATTCAGGGATATTTCCACCAATCCGCCCAATGACATTACCATCAGGCAGGGTACTTATTTTAGCGATAAGATTAGATTTTAACATTTTGTCAACCCATTTTTTCTGGCAAACCCAATAGACTCTTCTCTAAGTTTCATTGCCGTTTCTGTGGCAAATTCCTTAGCGTTTTGACGTTCCCAACCTCTGTTATTCACCAAGTCTTCGTAAATACCTCTTCGAGTAATTGCAGTATTCCTGTTGATATTCTGCAATGCGGACTGGTTTTTTAGTACATTAGGATTATGCAATCCATATTTGGCCTGTAATTTGGATATGGTTTTATGCATAGCGTTTTCTTGCAAAGCTATCGCTGGGTTGGTAGATGCAATACCAGACATTCTACCTTTTATTATGCCATTATTTCTTAGCCAAGCATTTTGTAATAACTCATGTGCAGTTAAACCGTCTTTTGCATGGACGGGGCTTCCATAGCCTGCGATTCCAAATTCGTTTATTAAACCCAGCGGATCAATCCACCCCAACGGATTCGGCGCATACTGATAAAGGTTCCACCCACCATTCAGCCCAATCGGATCCTGCACAATAAACCGCCCGACCTGCGGGTCGTAGTAGCGGAACAGGTTATAGTGCAGCCCCGTTTCACCGTCAGCGTACTGCCCGGCATAGCGAAGCGGCTGGTGTGCCATCGCCGAGCGATTCACAAGCCGTGAGAACCCTTCGCTCTGATGGCGCACCTCGCCAAAGCTGCCGTACTGGCCGCTCCAGCGCACCGCGCCGCGCTCGTCTGTGACCTCCAGCGGAGCACCGTTCAGATCGGTATTGAACCAGTAAATCTCACCGCTGCTCTGGTCACGAAGGTGATCCACACGCGCCAGCGGGCTCCAGGCTTCATTCGGGTCGTATACATAGGTGCTGCGCAGCCCGCTCTCCTGCTGCTCCTGCAACAGGCGGTAGCCCTGCCACAGGAAGCGGGTGTCGGTGGTGCCGTGCGTCGTGGTGACGATTTTGCGCGTACGGCGGCCCAGCGCGTCGTAGTGATAGCGCGCCTCAAACCGCCCTTCCGGCCCGGTTCCCCGGGCGGATACCAGCCGGTTCTCGGCGTCATACGCGTAATGCTGTTTATACAGCCCGTTGCGGCGGCTGACCAGGTTGCCCCAGTGGTCGTATTTCATAAACAGCGCCTGCCAGTGCTGCAGGCGGTTATCCGTGACCGGTGCCGCAGCGTCACTGGCGGCGAGGTTATCCGCGGCGTCGTAGCTGAACTGCGCGCGGCTGTGTCCCTGTCGGGCCTCGTAGTGCTTCAGCAGACGCCCTTCGGCGTCGTAGCCGTAATCCACCTCACCGCGCAGGGTGTCGCTGACGCCGGAAAGCTCGCCGCGTGCGGTGTAACGATACAGGCGTTCCAGTAGCGCCTGCTCCGGCAGGGTCACGTCCGTGCTTAGCTCGCTGCGCTGCAGGGTGCGTCTGCCGAGGCTGTCATACTGGCGGAGCTGCTCGCGCGCGCCCTGGGTGCGGCGCACTTCCCGGTGCAGGCGGTCGCGGGTGAACTCGGTCACCAGCTGCTGCCCGAAGCGGATGGCGCTGACGTGGCCGGAGCCGTAGTGCAGCCAGGCCAGCTTTTGCCCGCCGGGCAGCGTCAGGCCGGTCAGGTTGCTCAGGGCATCCCATTCGTAGCCCACCGCGCCGTTAATGCCGGACTCGCTCAGCACGCGCCCGGCGGCGTCGTGGCGGTAAGCGATCTCATCGCTTTCGATACCCAGGGCAACGCCTTCGGCCGTCGGCGTGCGGCGAATGCGGGTAATCTGGCCGCTCAGGTCGCGGAAGTAGCGGTACTCCGCGTGGCGCTGAGTGCGCCCGATCAGCAGCCCGCTGTCGTCATAGCTGAACTGCTGGACGCGACGGGCGATACCGCCGTCGGCGGCAGGCCGGCCGTTTTCTTCGAGCGCGCAGAGGAACCCTCGCGCGTCCCATTCCATATGGCGCACGGTCTCGTCCGGGCGCGTTTCGCTGAGCGGGCGGCCCACGGCGTCATAGGTGAAGCGGTATTCCGCCCCGTTGCCGTTATCGAGTCGCAGCAGGTTACCGCGCGGGTCGTAGCGCCACTGGCGCACGCGGCCAATACGGTCGGTGAGGCTGACCGGGAGGCCGAGCGCGTTATAGGCCCAGCTCACCTCGCTTTCCAGCGGGTCGCGCCAGCCCGTGAGCTGGCCGCGTTCGTTCCACACCAGCGACTCGCGGCTACCGTCCGGATGGATCACGGCGCTGAGCAGCCCGGCACGGCTCCACTCCCGCCGCGTGATATTCCCTTCTGCATCTTCGCTGGCAATCAGCTGCCCGAAGCGGTCGTAGGTGAAGCGGGTGACGCTGCCGGAGCAGTCGGTGCGCTGCGTCAGCAGCCCCTGGTGGTTCCAGACCAGGCGCACCACGCCGCCGATGGCGTCGGTGATGCTCTCCGGGAGGAATTCTTCATCATCGGGATAGCGATACGCGGTGGTGCTACCGGCCGGATCCGTCTCCGACAGCAGGCGACCGCGAAGGTCGTACATGGCCTGCGATGAGGTACCGTCCGGGTAAACCGTGCGGGTGATGCGGTCGGTCAGGCGATGCCAGTGATACTCCGTGCGGCGGCCCGCCGGGTCCGTCTCGCTGGTCATGCGGCCGTATTTGTCCCACGTGCTGCGGCGCATCGCCCCGCCCGGCAGAATGACGTGGCAGAGCTCGCCGTCGCGGTAGACAAACGTCGTCTGGCGACCGTCGTAATCCGTGAAGCGCGCGACGTTGTCGTCGTCATCCACCAGCCAGTGCGCCTGCGCGCCGTCTTCGCGGGTCGCGCGGCGGGTGCCGTTCTCAAAATCGTATTCGAACGTCAGCCGTTCGCCGCCGCTATGGCGGAAGCCGACCACGCGCGGCAGGCCGTCAATCTCCCGCCAGCGGTATTCGCTCAGCAGGCCGTTGGCGTCCTCATGAGCGCTCATCAGCCCGTCCTGCCAGCTGAAGCGTCGGCGCACGCTACCGCCCCGGCCGGTCACGGAGACCAGCTGGCGCTGTTCATCATAAGCGTAACTGACCAGGCAGATCTCGTCATCCAGCCAGGCGCCAACGAGCCTGTCGCGGTCGTAGCGGCAGACCACGCGCTGGCCCGCACAGTCGGTCAGGGCATGCAGGGTATTATTCGCATTCCACTCAAAGAGGATATCGTTGCCGCAGGGTTCGGAGAGGCGCTGGAGCAGCGACGGGGCATCATCCCGCAGCGGCGCATAGTGCCAGCGCTCGCCGCTGACGTCATACACCGACCAGCTGTCGTCCTGGTGATGTTCAAGCCAGTTTTTTTCGCTTTCGCAGTAGGAGCGCATCCCTTTCGGGACCTTCGGGAAGGCGACGTAATCGCCGGACGGTGCGCGCCACACCAGGCCGTCCTGATAAGGCTCCAGGCGGCTTTCCCAGAACAGGCTCCATCCGCGGCCCAGCACGCTGTCGCCGGGATTGCCGCTGCGCCAGTAGCGCTGCCAGCGCACCGGAAGACGGGAAGGCAGGACGAAGTCCAGCTCATCATCCCCGCTGAGAAACTTCTGTCCGCTGACGATATCCACCGGGCGGGCGATGATCCCCGCGGCCGCCACGCCGGTCATCAGCGTGCCGGCGCGACAGGCGATACGGGCCAGCTTGTTGATGCCGGGGATTTTGCCCAGCAGCTTAGAGAGCGCCCCGACTTTGCCAGCGGCGCCGCCCCAGCCGCCGAGAAGCCCGGCGAACAGCAGGGTAAGATCGGAGACCTTATAGAGCCACTCGGGCACTTCAGACTGAATGGGGAGGGTTTGCTGCGGATCGCCGCCGATAATGACGTTGTCCGAACCGGTCATCACCTTCGCGTCGCAGGTGGTGCGATCCCCGATGCGGGACGCTGGCTGGCTGTTAATGGAGACACGCTTAGAGCCTTCGGCCATCTGCTGCGAGCCGTCGTCAGAACAGTCGACGGTGCTATCGGTGGCAAGCGCGGCGGGTTTACCGTTGATAAACACGTTGGGCGAGCCGGAGGTGATGACGCCTTTCTTCGTCATGCTGGATGCCCCGGCGTCGGCGATGCTGTCCCTGGCGGCAGTCGCCAGCTCCCCGGTGTAATATCCCACGGCCAGGCTGGCGCCGACGAGCAGGACGCCCACGCCAAGACAGGATGCGCCGAGACCGGCAATAAACATGGCCCCCGCCAGAATGCCCCCGGCTGCGGCAATCAGGCCACCGACAATCGTTCCGGCAATCATCCCGGCCAGCGCACCGGAGTGGCCGATATCATCACCAACGCGTGCTGCTTCAAACATAACAACGGTCCCTGAAGTTAATGGTGGAAGCGGAAGCTCCTGAGAAGATCGCCAAACAGCACGACGTCGGCATCGCCCGGCGCGCGGGTGCAGGTCATAGTGAACACCAGGATTTTATCGCCGTCGACGTTAAACACGGCCTGCTGCTGCCAGATGCGTTTCCCGTCGCGCAGGTAGCTGGCATGGACGGTTTCCCCCTGTAAAAGGCTGTCGCCCAGCGTCGCGGCGCTGCGCTCACCCTGCTTCCAGCCCTTGATGTGCTTTGCCATCAGGGCGAGCTGGCGATCGATATACGCGGCAAGCGCTTCGCCGGGGTTGAGGGCATCGCGGGAAATGTTGAACGCGGGCGCATCCGCTGCAGGCGGCGCGAAGACATTGACGGTACGGTCCTGATAGCCCTCAGGAAAAGCAATCATTCCTTCATTAAACAGGCACTGCGAAGATGGTTCTGACATTGAGCGGGTCCCACCACATTTTTTCAGAAGCGGTAAGTTTGCATATGTGTTTAAGGCTGACTATCCCCAGATTATTGCTCCACCGTCACGCTCGCCGAACGGAAAAACAGCGGCCGTTAGCCCGGCCCCTCGCTCCCCGCCGCCAGCAGCGGCACCACCACGTCGCTGATGGGCACCGCAATACCATGCCTGCGGCCATAGCGCTGGATCACGCCGTTACGAATATCCCACTCCATCGGGCGTTCGGCCTGACGGTCGGCAAGGATCGACGTGCCTAAATCCTCGGGCGCACGCTGGAAGTTCGCCAGAATCTCCTGGGCCACCGCATCGTCCAGCTTCGCCCCTTCGGCGCGGGCGACGGCAAGCCCCTCGCGCAGGTAGGCCAGGGCCAGCTCGCTGATATCCTCGCGTCTGAACATCCCGGCGCGGCGGTTGGCCAGCACCATCAGCCCGGCGACCGCGTTTTGCAGCAGCTTGCGCCAGGCGACGGTGGTGAAATCTGTCGAGAGCTCAACATCACAGCGCGTACCGCGAAGCGTCTCGACCACCCGCTGCGCCTGCGGCACGTCCGGTAGCGTCAGACGCGGTTTTGCCCGCAGCCAGACGGAGGCGTCCGGCTCGCGCTGCGCCGGGAACCAGACCACCGACGGCAGCACCGTTGCGCCGTTGACCAAAGGCGCAAGCTGGGCTTTCTGCTCCACGCCGTTTTGCAGCGCGCAGACCACGGTGTTTTCATCGCACAGGGCGCGCAGCCACCCGGCGCTGTCGGCATTTTGCGTCGTTTTTACCGCCACAAAAACGAGGTCTACGGGGCGCGTAATGACGGTGGGATCAGTGAGTACCGGACCGGGCACCACAGTTTCATCCTCATCGTGACGCAGGCGTAATACCGGATGCGCGGTGCGACCGCACAGCAGCGGCGTACGGCCCGCGTCATGCAGCACCGCGGCAATGGTGGTGCCAATCGCACCGGGACCAATCAGCGCAATGGTTGGATAGTCAGACATGGGTCACTCCCCTTTTGCTAAGCCTGCTATCAGTTATACCACCCTGAAAAGAGCGCGCCACGCCCATTGTCTATACTCAACACATAACAGACAACGGAGTGCGCCATGCCCTTACCCGATTTCAAGTCCTCTGAACCTTATACCCTCGGCATTGAGCTCGAACTCCAGGTGGTTAACCCGCCGGGTTACGATCTGAGCCAGGACTCCTCTGCCCTCATCGCCGCCGTCAAAGACGACATCAAAGGGGGCGAAGTCAAACACGACATCACCGAAAGCATGCTCGAAATCGCCACCGGCGTATGCCAGACCATCGACCAGGCGGCGGCCCAGTTCTCCGTGATGCAGCAGAGCATCCTGCGGGCGGCGTCGGAGCAGCACATCCAGATCTGTGGCGGCGGCACGCACCCATTCCAGAAATGGCAGCGGCAGGAGGTGTGTGACGACGAGCGCTATAACGTCACGCTGGAGCGCTTTGGCTATCTGATTTTGCAGGCGACGGTGTTCGGCCAGCACGTGCACGTGGGATGCCGAAACGGGGACGACGCGATTTACCTGCTGCACGGCCTGTCGCGCTTCGTGCCGCACTTTATCGCCCTCGCCGCGTCGTCGCCTTATATGCAGGGCACGGACACCAAGTTTTCCTCGTCGCGGCTCAACATATTTTCCGGGTTCCCGGATAACGGCCAGATGCCGTGGGTCAACAGCTGGCAGGAGTTCGAGGGGCTGTTCCGCCGCCTGAGTTCCACCAGCATGATCGACAGCATTAAGGATCTGCACTGGGACATCCGCCCCAGCCCGCACTTTGGCACCGTGGAGGTGCGGGTGATGGATACGCCGCTGACGCTCGGTCACGCCATTAACATCGCCGGGCTTATTCAGGCGACGTCGCACTGGCTGCTGACTGCGCGGCCCTATAAGCATCAGGAACGGGATTTTCTGTTGTACCGTTTTAACCGTTTTCAGGCCTGTCGCTACGGGCTGGAAGGCATTCTGACGGACGTGCATACCGGCGAGCACAAAACCGTGGCGGAGGATATCGCCTGGCTGCTGGAGCAGGTTGCACCGTCGGCCGAGAAACTCGGCGCGACGAGCGCCATCAAGGAAATTGCCCTGCTGTTAAAGCAGGGCAAGAGCGAGGCGCAGCGCATGCGGGACTTTATCGCCGATGGCGGCTCGCTGATTTCTCTGGTGCAGAAGCACTGTGAGCTGTGGGCGACGAGTCCGTAAGGCCGTGCCCCCATTCGCGAAGGCGCTGGAACAGCACGAACAGCGCCGGGATGAACACTATCCCCACCACGGTGGCTACCAGCATGCCGCTGAACACCGTGGTGCCAATGATACGGCGGCTCTGGGCACCCGCCCCGGTCGCCAGCATCATCGGCAGGACGCCTATGATGAACGACACGGCGGTCATCATTACCGCGCGGAAGCGGCGCGATGCCCCTTCCCGCGCGGCATCGACAATCGCCATTCCGTCCATACGCCGGGCGCGGGCAAACTCCACGATCAGGATCGCGTTCTTGGCGGCGAGGGCTATCAATAGCACCAGACCAATCTGCACGTACACGTCGTTGGCATAGCCTGCCAGCCACAGCCAGACCAGCGCTCCGCCGATGGCGAACAGCACCGAGAGCATCACGCTCGCCGGCAGCGTCCAGCTCTCATACTGGGCGACGAGGAACAGCCACGCCATCACCACCGCCGCCAGCACAATCCATATCGCCTGATTCCCGGTCTGCTGCTCCTGATACGACATGCCGCTCCAGGCGTAGTCGTACCCGGCTGGCAGGTTTTCCGCCAGAATCTCGCCCATCGCCGCCCTTGCGGTGCTGCTGCTCACCCCTTCCGCTGCCGAGCCGCTCACCGATACCGACGGGAACTGGTTGTACTGCTGAATAAATGGCGCGCCGACGGTCGGCGTGATGGTGACGAGGTTGCTCAGACGCACCCGCTCGCCGCTGTTGCTGCGCACGAACAGCTCGCTGATTTGCTCTGCGCGCTCGCGCCACTGCATCTCGTTCTGCATCACCACGTGGTAGACGCGGTTGTTGACGCTGAAATCCCCGGCGCGCGTGCCGCCAAAGGCGGTTTGCAGGCTGCTGAAGATGCGCGACACCGGCACGTCGAGGCGGGCCGCGCGCTCACGGTCAACGGTGAGCGTCATCTGCGGCACGTTGCTGCTCCAGGTGGTGAACACGCGGCTCAGCTGCGGGTGCTGGTTGGCTTTCGCCAGCACCTCGCGAGTTACGCGCTCCAGCTCCGCCGGGCTTTGCCCCGCCTGTGCCTGAATGCGCAGATCGAAGCCGGAGGCGTTGCCCAGCCCCGGCAGCGTCGGCGGTGCAAAGGTCATGATGGTGGCTTCCGGCAGGGCCAGCAGCTGGCGCTGAAGGGTGCCCATCACCTCATCCAGCGGCGGACGCTCGCTCCAGTCTTTGAGCATGATGGAGATAAACCCGCCGTTCGATGCGCTGGTGCCGTTGAGGATGTTAAACCCGGAGACCTGAATCACGTCTTCCACCGCCGGGTTTTTAGCGATCAGCTCGCGCGCGGTGGTCATCACCGCTTCGGTGCGCTCCAGCGAGGCTGCCTCCGGCAGCTGGACGCTGGCAAAGAAGTAGCCCTGATCCTCCTGGGGCAGGAAGCCCTTTGGCATCGACATAAAGCTGAATACCACCACCGCCGCCGCGCCTGCGGTGGCCAGCAGCGCCAGCCACGGACGGAGGTTGAACACGCTCACGATCCGGGTGTAAAGCGTGCGCGTGGCGTCCAGCCCGCGGTTGAACCCACGGAAAACGGCGGCGGGCTGTGCCGGACGCGGGCGCAGCAGCATCGCGCAGAGCGCGGGCGTCAGGGTCAGCGCCACGAGGCTTGAGAGCGTGACGGCGGTCGAGAGCGTCACCGCGAACTGGCGGTACAGCTCGCCCACGATCCCCGGCAGGAGCGCCACCGGTACAAACACCGCCAGCAGCACCAGCGTGGTGGCAATCACCGGCCCGGCAATCTGACGCAGCGCCAGCGCGGTCGCCGCCGTGCGGCTCTGCCCTTCCGCCATCAGCGTTTCGACACTCTCCACTACCACGATGGCGTCATCCACCACCATGGTCAGCGCCAGAATGATGGCGAACAGACTGAGCGTGTTCGCGGAGTAGCCGAGCGCGTAGAGCACCGCAAAGGTGCCCACCAGCGACACCGGAATGGCAAGGGCGATAATCAGCGTCGCGCGCCAGCTTTGCAGGAACAGGGACACCACGACCACCACCGCCAGCATCGTCAGCACCAGCGAGACGCCAATCTCTTTGATGGTAGCGGCCACAAACGAGGTGGTGTCGAATTTGACTTCATAGACCAGATCGTCCGGGAAGCGCGTGGATAACCGTTCCAGCTCCGCGCGCACCGCATCGGCCACGCGCAGGGCGTTAGCGGACGGCGTCGGGTAGATGCCAAGGTAGGCGGAGTCATGCCCGTTCAGCTGCGCGCCCGAGCTGTAGCTGCGCGAGCCAAGCTCAATGGTGGCGACGTCCTTCAGGCGCACCAGCTGGCCCATCTCCCCGGTGCGGATAATGATGTTGGCAAAGTCGTCGGCCTGGTTTAAGCGCCCTAGCCCGTTGATGGTTAGCGTCTGCTGCTGGCCGTTAAACACCGGCGGCGTGCCGACTTGGCCTGCCGCCCCCTGCACGTTCTGCTCGCGCAGCGCCTGCGCCACGTCATCGCTGGTCACGTTCAGGGCATTCATGCGGTCCGGACGCAGCCAGATGCGCATGCTGTAGTCGCGCGCGCCAAACATCTGTACCTGCCCGACGCCCGGCAGTCGCGACAGCGCCTCGCGCACCTGGGTGCTGGCGTAGTTGCTGACGAACAGCGGCGTGTGAGTGTTATTTGGTGAGTAAAGGCTTACCCCCATCATCAGGTTGGTGGCGCGCTTGCGCACCTGCACGCCGTTTTGCTGTGCCTCGGTCGGCAGCTGCGCCACGGCCTGCGCCACGCGGTTCTGCACGTCGATGGCGGCGAGATCCGGATCGGTGCCCGCCGCAAAGGTGATGTTCAGGCTGTAAGAGCCCTCATCCGAACTGGTGGACTCCATATAGAGCATATGATCCACCCCGTTCAGCTGCGTCTCCAGCGGCGTGGCGATGGCCTCCGCCACGTCAGCCGAGCTGGCGCCCGGCCATGACGCTGACACATTCACGACCGGCGGTGTGATCTGCGGGTACTGCTCCACCGGAATAATCCTCAGCGCGATGGCCCCCAGCAGGGTGATGACCAGCGCAATCACCATCGCAAAGCGCGGGCGTTTGATGAAAAACGTCAGCATGATGGCTCCTTAATTCAGTATATGAACGGCAGCGCCTGGCTGCACGCGCTGCGCACCGTCAGTAATTGCTCGCTCACCGGGCTTAACGCCGGAGGCAATCTGGAACTGCTGGCCCATCTGCCCGGCGACCTTAAGCGGACGCATTTCGGCTTTATCCTCGGCGTTAACCACCCAGGCGAAGAACCCGTCGCTATTCTGCTGTACGGCAGCGGCGGGCAGGGTCAGGACAGGCTGCTCGCTTGCCGGACGCAGGTAGACGTTCACATTGCCGCCGGGCAGCAGCTGATGGCGCGGGTTGGCGAACTCGGCGCGCAGCATCACGCTGGCGGTACGCGGGTCGATGCGGTTGTCCACGGAGGTGAGTTCCCCGCTGACGCGCTGGCCGTTGCTGTCAATCAGCGCCTGCCAGGCCTGCTTCATGGCGCTGATATCCGCATGCTGTCCGGCTTTGGTGGCAAACGCGCCCTCTTCCAGCGCAAAGGCGATGCGGATCGGATCGAGCTGGACCACCTCCACCAGCACACCGCTGGCAGGATCCACCAGGCTGCCGACGTGAAAGTTGCTGTGCCCCACGCGTCCGTCAATCGGTGAGGTAATGCGCGTGTAGTTGAGGGTGACGCTGCGGGTGTCGAGACGGGCTTTCGCCTGCTCCAGCGCGGCGCTCGCTACGTCGCGCTGCATGCGGGCGTTGTCCACGTCGTGGCGGCTGATGGCGTTGCTGCTGCCCAGGCTTTCGAAGCGGGACAGCTGCTGTTGCGCCTGACGCAGCGTGGCTTCGGCGCTTTTCACTTCGGCCTGCGCCAGGCGCAGGGCGGCGCGCGGCTCGGCGTCGTCCAGCTCGAACAGCACGTCACCTTTTTTCACGTACTGGCCGTCTCGAAAGTGGATTCTGGTGATGACGCCTTCCGTACGCGCGCGCAGTTCAACGGTGTGAATCGCTTCGATGCGACCCGGGATCTGACGTTCGGCGGCGTGGGCGGTTTGCTCCACGGTGGCGACACGCACGGGAATGACTGCGGCGAATGCGGGCGGCAGGGTAGCGGCGAGGAGTATGAGCAGGAGCGGGAATTTCATGGGAGTACCTCAGTATTTTCCCCTCACCCTAACCCTCTCCCCAAAGGGGAGAGGGAACTTGAACACCCTCTCCCCTTTGGGGAGAGGGCAGGGTGAGGGGTAAGGTTTTAGTTATGCAGCCTTACGGAACCTGCGGGTCAGTCGCTTCTCGATTTCGACGACGAAGAACATCACCCCCGCCACCGCCAGCGTCACGAACCAGTAGCGCAGCGGCAGTGCTTCGGTGCCGAACAGCATCTGCATAAACGGCAGGTAGATGATCGCCGCCTGGAGCAGGAACAGTACGCCCGTTACCAGCCAGATCCCTTTGTTCGCCAGCAGGCCGCGGTTCAGGGAGAACCCTTCGGTGTTGCGGCAGTTAATCATGTACACCCACTGGGCGCAGACCAGCATCTGGAGCAGCACGGTGCGGATGAACTCCGCGCTGTGCCCGCGCGGTGCCAGCCAGGCTTCCAGCGCAAAGGCGGCGATGGCAATCATGGTGCCGACGAAAGCCACGCGCCATACGGCGTAGGCGTCCATCACGTGCTGCCCGGTCTGACGCGGCGGGCGGCGCATTATGTTGCGCTCGGCGGCCTCGAAGGCCAGGCCGAAGGAGAGCGTGGCGGAGGTCGCCATGTTCATCCACAGGATCAGTACCGGCGTCAGCGGAATGATGTTCCCCGCCAGCAGCGCAATCACAATCAGTAGCCCCTGCGCCAGGTTGGTCGGCATGATGAACAGAATGGTCTTCTTCAGGTTGTCGTAAACGCGACGCCCCTCTTTCACCGCGCTGGCGATGGTGGCGAAGTTATCGTCCGTCAGGACCATGTCCGCCGCCTCTTTGGTGACTTCCGTGCCTTTGATGCCCATCGCAATACCCACATCCGCCTGACGCAGCGCTGGCGCATCGTTCACGCCGTCACCGGTCATACCGACGATTTCGCCTTTGTCCTGTAACGCTTTCACCAGGCGCAGCTTATGCTCCGGGCTGGTACGGGCGAAGATGTCATACTTCACCGCCGCTTCGGCCAGCTCCGCGTCGTCCATCTTCTCCAGCTCATAGCCGGTGACCGCCTGCTCGCTGTTGGTTATCCCCAGCATCTGGCCTATGCTCATCGCCGTCTGCGGGTGATCCCCGGTGATCATCTTCACGCGGATCCCCGCCTGCTGGCAGGCGTTAATCGCCTCAATCGCTTCCGGGCGCGGCGGATCCATCATCCCGGCAATGCCGAGGAAGATCAGGCCGTGGCTCAGGTCGTCGTGAGTCAGTGCCTGCTCACCGTTCGCTGGCCTGAACGCCGCGGCGACCATGCGCAGCCCCTGACGCGCATAGCGCTCCATCTCCGTTTCCCAGTACGCGCGGTCAAAGGCTTGCGCACCGTTGCGGGTCTGCTGCTGCTCACACAGGGCGAAAATCACGTCCGGCGCGCCGGTGATCAAAATCTGCTCCTCACCGCCAATCTGGTAGTGGGTGCTCATGTACTTGTACTGCGAGTCGAACGGGATCTTGTTGACCAGGGTGGTCTCGACCGGTGCGAGGTGGGCTTTTGCCGCCAGCACCTTCAGCGCGCCCTCGGTCGGGCCGCCGGTGATGCCCCACAGGCCGCGCTCGTCCTGAATCAGCTGGCTGTCGTTACACAGGTCGATGGTGCGCAGGTACTGCTCCAGCACGGTGCCCGGCTGGATCTGCACCGGCTCGTCGCTGCCTTCGAGGTAGAGGTTGCCCACCGGCTCGTAGCTGTTGCCGTCCACGCGATAGCACGTATCGGCGGTAATGATGGCTTTCACCGTCATCTCGTTCATGGTCAGGGTGCCGGTTTTATCCGAGCAGACCACAGTCATCGCGCCCAGGGTTTCAACCGTCGGCAGCTTGCGGATAATCGCCCGCTTACGCGCCATCGCCTGTACGCCCAGAGAGAGGATGATGGAGATAATCGCCGGCAGACCTTCCGGTACGGAGGCTACCGCCAGGCTAATCAGGGAGAGCAGCAGCTCGCCCATCGGGATCTCGCGGAACACCAGGCTGAAGACAAACAGCGCGGCCATCATCGCCAGAATGATGGCGAAAATCGCTTTGCCCAGCTTGTCCATCTGCACCAGCAGCGGGGTGCGGTGCTTTTCAATGCCCGCCATCATCTGGTTGATGTGGCCGAGCTCCGTATCCTTACCGGTCGCGGTGACCAGGCCAACGCCACCGCCCGCGCTTACGGTCGTCCCGGAGAAGACCATATTGGTGCGGTCGCCCAGCGGCAGTTCACCGCTCAGCGGATTAATGTGTTTATCCACCACGGTGGATTCGCCGGTCAGAATTGCCTCTTCCACGCGTAAATTATGCGCTTCAATTAAGCGCATATCCGCCGGAATACGATCTCCTGCGCGCAACACAATAATATCGCCCGGGACGATTTCCGTCGTCGGGATGGTTTCATGGTTACCATTACGAATTACGCGCGCCTCGCTGGAGAGCATATTGCGAATACTCTTCAGGGATTTTTCTGCGTTACTTTCCTGAATGTGGCCAATTAAGGCATTGATTACCGCCACACCCAGGATAACCAGCGTATCAACCCAGTGTCCCATTACAGCCGTTAATACGGCGGCCGCCAGCAGGACGTAAATCAGGACATCGTTAAAATGCGCGAGAAAACGCAGCCAGCCCGGCTTGCCTTTTTTCTCCGGCAGCGCGTTCGGGCCATGCTTCTGCAAACGTGCCTGCGCCTCGGTGCGGTCCAGGCCATTCGCCTGGCTCTGCGCCTGAGCAAGCACCTGCTCTACGGTCTGCTGGTACGCCTGCCCGCCTGCGGGTGGCATATTCTGCGAGAAATTTTTTTTGGTCATGGTATTTTTCCTTCAATATCCGGTGGACGGAAGCCGGAATTCCTTTCTGGCTTTAAATAATTCATTTTTAAGTCTTGCGGGTTAAATTGATCTACCGCAATATATTGACTACCCGGTTATTCAAAACTGATTAAAATTATTTCGACGCGTTGATTTTTACAAAATATTTCTAAACCAACACTAAACGAGGAGGAAGCATGTTTGGTATTTATCGCGGGCGGCGCCTGGCGTTATACATTGTCGCAGCCATTGTTATTGCGACGTTAATTGGATATAGCACCTATAGCTTTGTAAAATTATTTTCGTGAAAAAGACGTTTATTTACATTACGCGATATTAATTTAATCGCCCCGGAAATATTATCTATTTTCCGTTATTAACTCGCAGAATAACGGTGGCCTTTCACTCAATTTTGCCAGTGGGGATGATATTGCTTTACGTTTCAGGATGCCGGACAATGACATTTTTAACTCACGATTAACATTACGATGAAACACCCGTTAGAATCGCTGCTCACCGCAGGGGGCATTTTGCTGATGGCCCTGCTCTCCTGTCTGCTGTTACCTGCGCCGTCGCTGGGTCTGGTGCTGGCGCAGAAACTGGTTCAGACCTTTCATATGGTCGATCTGAATCAGCTGTACACCATTCTGTTCTGTCTGTGGTTTTTGGTGCTCGGCGCCATAGAATTCTTTATTCTGCGTTTCATCTGGCGCCGCTGGTTTTCACTGGCGTCGTAAGCCAGTGAGATCGCGCATCCCGTGGATCAGCGCTTCACACCAGGCCGCGTAGTCGTGGCCGCTGGATGAGGGGTGGAAGCTGACGCGATAGCCTTTTTCCTTCAGCACCTGTTCAAAATCCTGCGTGGTGCGATAAATGCCGCCGCCCGGCCCCGTGGTTTCAAACTTTCCGGCCTGTAACCAGAAGCGCACCGGATACGGCGGCGACTGCTGGTACTGACGCGTCAGCCAGCCGGGGGCGTCACCTTTCGGCGCCCACCAGTAGGAGCCGGAAAGGCTCAGCACGTTGCCAAACAGGCGCGGATAGCGCAGCGCCACCCATGACGAGGCAATTCCCCCGTAGCTCGACCCCGCCAGCACCGTTTTCTGCCGCTGCATCGCGATGCCCTGCCCGCGCAGCCACGGCAGCAGCTCGTGCGCCATAAAGTCAGCAAATTCCGGGTTCGGCGGCAGCTCGTTGCCGCGACGGGCGTGATCGAGGCTGTCGATAAATACCACGTTAATCGGTGGCAGGTGATGCCGGGCAATCAGACCGTCCAGCACGTTGGCAAAATGGTATTCGTCCTGATAAATCTGCCCGTCGAACAGAATTAACGTCCAGCGTGCGGGCTGTGCGCCGCGCGGTTTGTAGATCATCACGTCGCGGGCGTTGCCGAGGATGTGGCTGGAAAAACTCTGACGGCTCAACGTCCCGTGCACCAGCGGCTTTGCCGTGGCCTGAACGGAGCAGTAGCGCGCCGGGCTGAGATCGAGCAGCGAGTAACGGTTCCATCGATCCGCCTTCTGCTCCCCAAAGGTGTTCGGGTTAAGCGGATCGGCCTGTGCGCTCACCAGGATGGCACGGCGTTGATCGCGGGCAGAGCCTTCAACGATCGGCACATCGGGGGCGAGCTTATATTGCATCACCGTATCAGCGGGGACCACGTAGCTGCGGAACCAGACGTCGCTGTTGCCCAGGCGGAACAGCGGATCGTGATCCCCCGCCGGAGAGCCGAGAATGAAGACGTTATCCCGCGCGCCGCGCCACAGAAAGGTCACGCGCTTATGGCTCGCATCTACTGGTTCCACCATTGGCGTTCCCTGTCGACGCTGCGCCTGCCAGAACGCCTCGGTACTTCCACCGGCAGAAATGACGTTTGCCAGCGCCTTTAGCGTCGGGCTTACTGGCGCCAGCATCTGCACGCGTGGTAATGGAGAGGTCTCTTTCATCCGCCACTGAAAACGCCACGGCTTACCGGCTTCGCCGTGTAGCACCAGCGAGGTGTTCTGTTTCACCGGCAGGGCAAACAGCAGCGTGTGTTCCCCGTCCGCAGGACCATTTTCGATCAGCGTGCGGATGCGGCGGTTTTGCCCATCCAGCAGGCGCGCATCCGTCACGCCATTCAGCGTGGCGGAAACGTAATTTTCACCCAGTTCAGGCAGGGAGAAGCAGACTTCGCCGCTGGCATCAAACTTTCCCTGAACATCGCCCTGCCGGGACGACTGCTCGCACGTTGCCGCCACGGCGGGCAGCGCGCCGATCCCCAACAGCAACCCACTCCATACCCTCTTCATTACCGCTTGTTCCCCAACGAAATTTGTTAACAACGCTAATGCAAATGGTAATAATTTGCAATATCATCAACGGCGATTTACCGGTGTTTTTATGGCGATAGCAACCAAGGACGTTCAATAAAAATGTTTAAAAATAATAAGATAATGCAGCTCTGGCTGCTGAGTCTGGCGACGACCAGCGTCGCGGCTCAGGCAGAAACGAAAGAAGAAACGATTACGGTGACGCAGGGCGTGAGTGAAGAGCCCACTGCGCCCGTAAAAGGCATTGTGGCGACGAAAACGCTCTCCGCCACCAAGACCAGCGCGGAGATTGTGAAGACGCCGCAGTCGGTATCGGTGATCACCCGCGATCAAATGAACATGCAGGACGTCACATCCGTTTCGCAGGCGCTGCGCTACTCGGCGGGCGTGTTTACCGAATACCGGGGCTCGTCTAACCGTAACGACGAGGTGTTTGTGCGCGGCTTTAGCTACGTGCCAAAATTCCTCGACGGCTTAAGCTTTGGCGCAACGGCCTCATCACAGACGGGCACAGTTGACCCGTGGCTGCTGGAGCGCGTGGAGCTGGTGCGCGGCCCGGCGTCGGTCCTGTTTGGTCAGGTGAATCCTGGCGGGTTAATCAGCATGACCAGCAAGCGCCCGACGGCGGAGGCCATTCACAACGTGCAGTTCCGCACCGGCAATAACGATCTCGCCGAAGGTGCGTTTGATTTCGGCGGCAGGCTGAGCGACGACGGCCGCGTACTGTATCGCGTGAACGGTATCGCCCGTACGCAGCATAATCAGGTGGACGATTATAAAGAGACGCGGATGGCGATCGCCCCGGCGATCACCTGGTATCCGAACGATCAGACCCGCTTTACGCTGCTGACCAGCTACCAGAAAGATCCGGATGCCGGATACCGCAACTTCCTGCCCGCGTATGGCACGGTGAAAAGCGTCGACGGGAAGTACATCCCACGCGACTTTAACGTCAGCGATCCGAATTACAATCAGTCCTGGCGCGAGCAGACGATGATTGGCTACGAGCTGGAACACCAGTTCGCCGACAACCTCACCTTCCGCCAGAACGCCCGTTACGCCACCATCAAGCAGAAATACCGTTATCTGGTTTACGCCAACAGCGCGGCCAACAGCACGGTGTTGACCCGTCGCGCCCAGCGTGAAGAGCGCACGACCAATGAATTTGGCCTCGATAACCAGCTGGAATATCTGCTGGAGACCGGGAGCGTCAGCCATACCCTGCTCGGCGGGTTTGATTACAAGACCAGCAAGGATAAACAGCTGCTGGCGCGCGGGAGCGGCTCACAGTATGACCTCGACTGGACAACCCCGGTTTACGGCGTGAACGTGGATGAAAGCACCTTCAAAACGGCCTACGACGAGCAGCAAAATCTCGACCAGATGGGGCTGTATCTTCAGGATCAGATGAGCTGGAACAACTGGGAGTGGCTGGTTTCCGGGCGCTACGACTGGAGCGAAGTGCGTACCAACGACTTCACCGATAATAGCTTTACGCAGCAGAACGACAGCAAATTTACCTGGCGCACTGGCCTGCTGTACGCGTTCGATTTTGGCCTCTCGCCGTACATCAGCTACAGCACGTCGTTTGAGCCGAACCTGCAAACCAATCGTGCGCCGGGCGTCGCGCCATTCAGGCCTACTACCGGGGAGCAGACCGAGATTGGCCTGAAATATCAGCCGGTCGACACCACGCTGATGACTCTCGCGCTGTACGATTTAACTCAGGACAACGTAGCGACCTATAACAGCGCTGAAGGCTGGTTCGAAAATGCGGGCAAGGTGCGTTCGAAAGGCGCTGAAGCGGAAATCCACGCCACGCTGATGGATAACATCAACCTGATTGGCTCCTACACTTACACCGATGCAAAAACCGAAAGCACCACGGTGGCGGGCACCGAGGGCAAGACCCCGGCGCGTATCCCGACGCATATGGCGTCTGCGTTTGCCAGCTATACCGTTCCGGGCGGGGCGCTCAAGAGCCTGACCGCTGGCGTGGGGATGCGCTACATCGGCACCAGCTACGGCGATGCGAAGAACACCTTTAAGGTGCCATCGGTGGATCTGTATGACGCGATGCTGCGCTATGATCTGGGCGAGATGAACCGCAGCCTGAAAGGGGCAAGCGTGCAGTTCAACGTCAATAACGTGGCGGACACGAAGTATGTGGCGTCATGCGCAAGCGATACGGCGTGCTTCTACGGGATTGGCCGGACGGTGACGGCGACGGTGAATTATCGGTGGTAAGTGATTTGTAGGCCCGGTAAGCGCAGCGCCACCGGGCAGTTACGGGCACCGAGCCCACAAAAAAGCCGGGTGGCGGCTACGCCTTACCCGGCCTACACGCGACATGTTAATGTGTCTGGCTATGGTTCTCTTTGCGGTACGCCCCGGGCGGCTGGTTGAAGGTGCGGGTAAAGATGCGGGTAAACGTCTGCTGCGAGTCAAACCCGTAGCGCAGGCAGATATCGTAAACGCGCTCGTCTGACTCACGCAGATCGCGCGCCGCCATCAGCAGCTTGCGTTCGCGGATGTAGCGCCCCAGACTTTCGCCTTTGTACTGCATAAACAGCCGCTGTAAATGCCATTTTGAGTAACCCGCATGGCGGGCAATCTCTTCGATGCGTAACGGCTGGTGTAGGTTGTCATCGATCCATTCGACAATCGTATCAATGACCTGAGCGGAAATCGTCATACTGCTCTCCCCCTCTGCTTCTCGCTTAAACATTATTCCCACCACTCGCGAAATTGTTGCGTGGTATCACTCACCCGCACGGGCTCGCCCAGCTCCGGTGTCAGCAGCCGGTAGTTTTTATCCTTGCTGGCTTTCGCCAGCTGGATCAGTGGATCGTTCCAGGTATGTTTCGCCAGCACAAAACGCCCGTTATGTCCCGGTACGACCGCTCTGGCATTGAGATCTGCCGAGGCCTGCGCCGTTTCCGCCGGATGCATATGGATGTACTTCCAGTCCTGGTCGTACTGGCCGTTTTCCATAATGGCTAAGTCAACTCCGCCAAACTGCTCGCCAATCGCTTTGAAGTGCGGGCCATAACCGGAGTCTCCGCTGTAGTAGACCTTCTGCTCCGGAGAGACAAACATAAAGCTGCCCCACAGGGTCTGGTTACGCTTAATGCCGCGCCCGGAAAAATGGCGCGAAGGCAACACGTGAACCGTCAGCGCATCGCTGATACGTACCGACTGGTTCCAGTCCCGCTCGTCGATAATCTCAGGGTTCATCCCCCAGTAGCGCAGATGCGAACCCACGCCCAGCGGGGTGACCACGCGCTTAACCTTCGGCAGCAGCGCCTTGATGGTGGCGTAATCCAGATGGTCATAGTGATCGTGGGAGATAATCAGCAGGTCGATCTCCGGCATGCTCTCCGCACGCCACGGGTACTCCCCCGCAAAGGCTTTATTGAGGAAGGAGAACGGTGCGGCGTAGTTACTCAGAACCGGATCGATCAGGATTCGTTGCCCCGCCAGCTGCATATACCAGGAGGAGTGGCCGAGCCACACCAGCGTGTCCTGCTCAGGCGACAGGCTCGCCAGATCGGTTTTCACCAGCGGCAGCGGCTGCGCAGGACGGGCGTTTTCGGTTTTACGGGTAAGAAACTGCCACCACGCCACCAGCATATTTTGTTGCCCGGTAAAGCCCGGCGTAGGGAGCGTGTTATGGAATTGCCCGTCGCGATAGTGCGGAGAGGCCTCCACTTCAGAGAGCTGCGCACCCTGCGGTGGCTGGCCAAATCCGGCATTCAGTACAAACGGTAAACTGGCAGCTGAAGCAATAATCATGACTAACACCACGCAGATGAATAGAGGCTTTTTCATTATCCTGACCCGCCAACGCGCCCTGTCCGATAGTTTGCGCGGGTTGAACTTGATTATGAGTGAGTAAGCACTCATTATAGATAGGATGATTACGCCGTCAAGAAGGTTTTCGATCTTTGACATTCCGCGTTGCAGCGTGGCAAAGCACGTGTTTCAATCAGGGTTTTTACAATTGACGGGAGGAAAAATTTAGTGGCACGTCCGAAGAGTGAAGATAAAAAACAGGCCTTACTGGAAGCAGCAACGGCTGCGTTTGCGCAGTCAGGTATTGCCGCCTCAACGGCGTTAATTGCCCGTAATGCGGGCGTCGCTGAAGGGACACTGTTTCGCTACTTTGCTACCAAAGACGATCTGCTGAATGCCCTCTATCTGCATCTGAAGCAGGATCTTTGCCAGACCATGCTGGCGAACCTCGATCGCACCATCACCCAGCCAAAAGAGCATACCCGTAATATCTGGAATAGCTATGTGGACTGGGGCATTCGTAACCCCCTGGCGCATGCGGCTATCCGCCAGATTGGCGTCAGTGAAAAGCTGAACATTGAAACCGAGCAGGCGGTGAAAGACATGTTCCCGGAAATACACGAACTGTGTCACCGCTCGGTGCGCCCGGTGTTTATGTCTGACGAGTTTAAGACCTTCGGTGATGCAATATTCTTATCGCTGGCTGAAACCACCATGGAGTTTGCCGCGCGCGATCCGTCCCGTGCCGTCGATTTTAAAGCGCTGGGCTTTGAAGCCATGTGGCGCGGGCTTGCTGAGGAAGAGAGCCATGGACAGTAAAGCCTTGCAGGAACATGCCAGACGCGTCGCGCTGGAAATGCCTTTTACCGAACATTGCTGGCCGTTTGGCCCGGAGTATGACGTGTTTAAGGTGGGCGGGAAAATTTTTATGCTGATGGCGACCGCTCACGGTCGGGCCCACGTCAGCCTGAAATCCGATCCGGAAAAATCACTGCTCAATCAGCAGATCTACCGTGGCGTGGAGCCTGGCTACCATCTGAATAAAAAACACTGGATCTCCCTTTATGGCACGGACGACATCACGCCTGAACTGGTCACCGACCTGATTACGGATTCGTGGAATCTGGTCGTTGATAAACTGCCGAAAAAAGATCAGAAGTGGATTCGGCCAGCCTGATTGTTCGTCTGAGACGAACAGAATAAGCGCTCGAATCGCACTTATCTTTTCCCGCTTCGCGCGGTAATCTGCTTTCCTTTCACGCCCGCCCGCGGGCGAATTTCATCACCAGGAGTTGTTATGGATATTATTTCTGTCGCCCTGAAACGCCACTCTACCAAGGCGTTCGACCCAGCCAAAAAACTGACCGTAGAAGAAGCGGAAAAAATCAAAACGCTGCTGCAATACAGCCCGTCCAGCACCAACTCCCAGCCGTGGCACTTTATTGTTGCCAGCACTGAAGAGGGTAAAGCGCGCGTGGCAAAATCCGCGGCGGGCACCTATGTGTTTAACGAACGCAAAATGCTGGATGCCTCTCACGTGGTGGTGTTCTGTGCGAAAACCGCGATGGACGATGCCTGGCTTGAGCGCGTCGTCGATCAGGAAGAGGCTGACGGCCGTTTCGCCACGCCAGAAGCAAAAGCCGCGAACCACAAAGGCCGCTGCTATTTTGCCGACATGCACCGCGTGGATCTGAAAGATGACGACCAGTGGATGGCGAAGCAGGTTTACCTGAACGTCGGCAACTTCCTGCTGGGCGTGGCCGCGATGGGCCTGGACGCAGTGCCGATTGAAGGCTTCGATGCCGCAATCCTCGACGAAGAGTTCGGCCTGAAAGAGAAAGGCTTCACCAGCCTGGTGGTGGTGCCTGTTGGGCATCACAGCGTTGAGGATTTCAATGCCACGCTGCCGAAGTCTCGCCTGCCGCTGAGCACGATTGTGACTGAATGCTAATGAAAATGGGCCGCTGCATGCGGCCCGTTACGCTTTACTGATGACAAGCCTGCGATGCGGATGGACCTCACGATCGTTTCCCCAGGCAAAAGCAATCCAGCGCTCTTCCAGCTCAGCGTAGGAATTTACGGGCGTTAACGTCCACTCTTCTCCCACCGTACCGTCCGCCACGCTAATGCGATAGTTCATGGTAAACGCCCAGTCGATCATGCGCAGCCAGAACCGTTGCCCGTCTCCCGTTTGTTCGCTGTCAGAGACAACGATGTCGTATTCGCTTAGCACCCACTGAAAAAAGAGTTGTGGCAACCCGCTTATCACGCGTTGATGAACGGCACGTGGCGTACGCCACACCATCACCTGCGTGGCGGCACCGTGGGGAAAGGTAATTTCTTTATGAAATTTAAGCTTTACGGCATACGCCGTATAAGGTTTGCCGTCATCGGTGGTCACGAGACGATATTCATCACCATAACGCGATTTCAGGAGCCGGTATCCCACAGGCAGCAGAAACCCCGGCAGATGAAATTCCGCCGTACCTCGTGCCAGGAACGCTTCGGTGTGTTCGACGTTTCGGGAGATAAGGCCGAGTTTTTGGCTGAAGTCTGCGGAATCAATCATCAGTGGCGACATTTGTTGTTTCTCATGGCGTGAGTATAGTCGACTTAATCCCTCATCGAAATGATGTCGATTCAGTCGGTTGGTTTAAGTTAAACGCCACCTTATACCTGTCTCATCCGCTTAGCAGAGCCAGCTCTTATTCCCTGAAAGCCCCTCGCAAAAAACTTATTTCCCCTGCGCCTCCAGCCACGCCATCGCCCTCTCCCCCGCCTCGTCCACCGGTAAATAGACCAGCAGCCGCGATCCGTTTCGCGGCGCAGAGTACCAGTACATCTGCTGGAGATGAAAATCCCCCAGCTCGGGATGGGTGAACAGCTTGAGCTGGTTCTCCACGCCGCGCACGTCGTTACGCTGGTGCCACAGGTTTTTGAACTCCTCAGACACCGCAAAAAAACGCGCCAGCTTCGCTTCCCAGAGCGGGTCGCCACGGTGCTCAGCCATTGCCGCGCGGAAGTAGGAGACGAAAATCGGCAGCACGTCGTCACGTTTGCCGAGCCGCGCGCGCCACGCCGGATGGGTGAGGAACAGGTAAATACAGTTGCGATCTTCCGGCGGGATAGCGTTGAAATCGACGCCCATCAGGTGTCCGAAGCTGTCGTTCCACGCCACGATATCGAAATTCGGTTTCTGAATACTGGCAGGCTTCGGCATCAGGGTATCCAGCAGGCGACGCGTGCCTTCGCTGATCCCCTCACAGCACACCGCCTGCGGGGCTTCGCCCGGCGGCAAACCGGCAAGCACAAAAAGATGCCGGGCTTCGGTCGGGGTGCATTGCAGCGCTTTTGCAATGGCGGCCATCACCGCGCTGGACGGATTGACGTCCCGGCCCTGTTCCAGCCAGGTGTACCAGGTCACACCGACATCCGCGAGCATCGCTACCTCCTCCCGGCGCAGGCCCGGCGTGCGGCGACGGCCGCTACGCGGTAAGCCGAGCCGCTGCGGATCGAGGCTTTCGCGCCGGGCACGCAAAAACGCGCCCAGCTGCTTGCGGGTGTCATCCTGGAGAGAGGTGACAGGTTCAGACATCAGCGCCATAACATCTCCTGCATGGTAGTGCCAGTACCAGTATAAGTAAGAACTGGTACCCGTTTATCAGATGGTTGATGCTACGACTCTACGCTGTTTGACGCAATGGAGTCACCATGAATACGTCAGTTGTTTCACCGGGTCGTGCGGGCCTGATATTGCTATTAACCGGCCAGATGCTGCCGCTGATTGATACCTCGATCACCAACGTGGCGCTGGATTCCATCACCCATTCGTTACACGCCACCGCCACCGAACTGGAGCTGATCGTCGCCCTCTACGGCGTGGCCTTTGCCGTCTGCCTGGCCCCCGGCAGCAAGCTGGGCGATAACCTTGGCCGCCGTCGCTTGTTTATGTGGGGCGTGGCAAGTTTTGGCCTGGCCTCGCTGCTGTGCGGCATGGCGGGCAATATCGAACAGTTGCTTGCCGCGCGCATTATTCAGGGCGCGGGCGCCGCGCTGATCATGCCGCAAATTCTCGCGACGTTGCACGTGACGTTAAAAGGAACGGCACACGCCAAAGCGATCAGCCTGTTCGGGGGTATCGGCGGGATTGCGTTTATCGTCGGCCAGATGGGTGGCGGCTGGCTGGTGTCGGCGGACATCGCCGGGCTTGGCTGGCGTAACGCCTTCTTTATCAACGTGCCGATTTGTCTGGTGGTGCTGGCGTTGAGCCGTCGCTACGTACCGGAAACCCGCCGCGACACGCCGTCGCGCATTGACTGGACCGGTACTGTCCTGCTGACGGCGATACTGTGCTGTCTGCTGTTCCCGATGGCGCTCGGCCCGCAGTGGCACTGGTCGTGGCCGCTGAAGGCCGCGCTGCTGGCGATTGTGCCGCTGGGCTTTTTGATGGTGTTAAACGCGCGTAAGAAAGAGCGTGAGAATGCCCACCCGCTTATCGCGCCGCGCCTGTTGCAGTTGCGCAGCATCCGCTTTGGCGTGCTGATTGGGATACTCTTTTTCAGCGTCTGGTCCGGGTTCATGTTCTGTATGGCGCTGACCATGCAAAGCGGTCTGGGGATGGCGCCGTGGCAGTCCGGGAACAGCTTTATCGCGCTCGGCGTCACCTATTTTATTTCCGCCTGGTTCGCCCCACGCCTGATTGCCCGCTACAGCACCAGCGCCATCCTGCTGACCGGGCTTGCGATTCAGCTTGTTGGCCTGGTGGCGCTGATCGCCACGTTCCGTCACTGGGGGATGCAGAATACCGCGCTGACGCTGGCCCCGGCCACCGGGCTGGTGGGATACGGGCAGGCGCTGATTGTAAACAGCTTCTACCGTATCGGGATGCGCGATATCCAGCCTGACGACGCAGGGGCCGCGAGCGCGATTTTAAGCACGCTGCAACAGGCTGCGCTGGGGCTTGGCCCGGCCATTTTCGGCGCGATTTTGCTGCACGGGCTGCAAAATCATCACGGAGATTACACCCAGGCAGTCAACGTCTTCCTGATGGTGGAAACGGCCATGATGGGAGTGCTGGCGCTGGCCACGCTGCGTATGCGCCATCGTCTGTGTTTACCGGTCGTCAAGGCCTGTCCGGCGACAAAATAAAACTGCCTGAATTTGCATAATAGATCCGCAGCCGCCATTATGGGGCTGCATCAATACAGGAGACGTTATGCAGGAATTAATTGCTCAGGTTGAAGAGTTAGGGATTGAAATTAATCACACCACCTCTTTAGTGATTATCTTTGGTATTATTTTTCTTACAGCCATTATCGTTCATTTTATTCTGCACAAAGTGGTGCTGCGCGCCTTCGAAAAACGCGCGCAGGCCAGCAGCCATTTATGGTTGCAGATCATTACGCAGAACAAGTTATTTCACCGTCTGGCGTTTACCCTCCAGGGGATAATCGTCAACGTTCAGGCGGTTCTGTGGCTGCAAAAAGGCAGCGAAGCGGCGGAAATGCTCACCACCTGCGCAAAATTGTGGGTGATGGTCTATGCCCTGCTCTCCTTCTTCTCGCTGCTGGATGTGATTTTTAATCTGTCGCAGAAAATGGCCACCGCATCACAGCTGCCGCTGAAGGGGATATTCCAGGGCATCAAGCTGGTGAGCGCCATTCTGGTGGGAATATTAATTATCTCCCTTCTGATCGGTCAGTCACCCGCCATTCTGATAAGCGGCCTGGGTGCGATGGCTGCCGTTCTGATGCTGGTCTTTAAAGACCCGATACTGGGCTTAGTGGCCGGTATTCAGCTCTCCGCCAACGACATGCTGAAGCTCGGGGACTGGCTGGAGATGCCGAAATACGGGGCCAACGGCACGGTGACCGACATCGGCCTGACCACCGTTAAAGTGCGCAACTTCGATAACACCATCACCACCATCCCGACCTGGGCGCTGGTGTCCGACGCGTTCATCAACTGGAGCGGCATGTCAGCCTCCGGTGGTCGCCGCATCAAGCGTAGCCTGAATATCGATACCACCAGCATTCATTTCCTCGATGAGCAGGAGCAGCAGAAACTGATTCAGGCGAAACTGCTGAAGCCGTATCTGGCCGCGCGTCATGAGGAAATTAACCTGTGGAATCAGCAGAACGGCGAAGGGGAATCGGTATTAAACCTGCGCAAGATGACCAATATCGGCACCTTCCGTGCCTATCTGAATGAATATCTGCGTAACCACCCGCGTATTCGTAAAGATATGACGCTGATGGTGCGCCAGCTCGCGCCCGATGCCAACGGGCTGCCGATTGAAATATATGCCTTTACCAACACGGTGATTTGGGCAGAATACGAAGATATTCAGGCCGACATCTTCGATCATATTTTCGCGGTGGTGGATGAATTTGGCCTGCGTATTCACCAGTCGCCAACCGGAAACGATATTCGCTCGCTGGCTGGCGTCATCGCCAGATAATCAGGTGCTGGCGCGGGAAATAAAGCGCCAGTCCATCATGACCCTTTCCGTGGGCGCATCCGGGTTGTCGATCTTATTTAACAGCAGATTGACCGCCTTGCGCCCGATATCCCGCGACGGTTGTTCAATGGTGGTGAGAGAAATCATCTCCGCCAGCTCGGTGCCGTCAAAACCCACCACCGCGATATCTTCTGGCACCCGCAGCCCTGCCTGCTGAATGGCGCGCAGCGCCCCCGCCGCCAGCGTATCAGAAACGGCAAACACCGCATCCGGCGGGTTTGCCTTTAACAGATTTTGCATCGCCGCCATGCCCGCACTGGAGCTGAGCTCACTGGCGTACTCCACCGCCTGATAGTCCAGATCCCGCAGGTGTATGACGCTCTTATAGCCGCGTTCGCGCAAACGGGAATATTTGTAGCTGAGGTCGTGGTTGATGAGCGCAATGCGTTTGCGGCCCCCGTCGGCAAGCTGGCTGACAACATGCTGAGAGGCATCAACATCATTAATCCCCACGCAGGAGACCGCGCCCGCATCGGCGTATTCGGCGCACTGCACCCACGGCGCGTTGCCAATCAGCGCGGCCAGCTCCGGCAGCTTCGAGAACGCATCCATGGTGATAATGCCGTCGACGATTTTGCCGGAGAGCAGGCTTAAGCCCGAGCGGGAGCGCTCAATATCCGAGCCGGAGTTGCACAGCAGGATGCGGTAGCCGTTCTTTTCCGCCTCGGCTTCGATGCCCTTCACCACTTCGGCACAGAACGGGTTGGCGATGTTCGAGACCATCACCAGGATCATATAGCTGCGGGCGGTGCGCAGCTGACGCGCCAGCAGATTGGGCTGGTAGTTACTCTCCTGGATCGCCTGCAAAACGCGCTCGCGGTTTTTCGCCTTCACGGTATCGCTGTTATTCAGTACGCGAGAGACCGTTGCCACGGATACCCCGGCCAGTTGAGCGATTTTCTGAATTGACATAGCGACGATACATCCTGCGGTTAGCGTTTTGTGCAGGCTACCATAAATTGGTTGCCCGGCGAACCGGGCAATGCGTCAGTATTCCACACGCACCCAGCGCTGCTGCTGATGGCTTTTCACAATCGCATCAAGGATATACATCACACTGGCGCCATCGTGGAAGGTGGCAAACTGCGGATTATCCGGCATCGCTCCCGCCTGCACGGCACGGTAAAATTGCGCCATCATATTTTTAAAAGCATCCGGCCAGCCTTCAATGTGTCCGCCGGGGAAATGGGCGCTGTCGGCCACATCACGGTTCATCAGACCCGGATCGTCGCTGAGCGTCTGGTTTGCCCGGGTGCGATGGCCGATCCACAGCTGCTGCGGGGTTTCCTGATCCCACGCCACCGACTGCTCGCTGCCGTTAATTTCAAAGGTCAGGCGGTTTTTTCGCCCCGCGCTCACCTGCGAGACGCTAAAGCTGCCCTTGCTGCCGTCGTCAAAACGCAACAGCACCGAGCCGAAGTCTTCGGTAGTGACCAGTTTATCTTCATAGTGAGCATGTTCGTCGTGCGTAAACGTCTGACTGCCCGCCACGTTAGCCTTGCGCGTCGGCCAGACGATGGATAAATCAGCCATCACCTCAGTAATGCGCCTGCCGGTGACATACTGCACCGTATCGCACCAGTGGGAGCCGATATCCGCCACCGCCCGCGATGCGCCGCCGAGCGCGGCATCCACCCGCCAGTTGTAGTCGGTTTCCAGCAGCATCCAGTCCTGCAAATAGCTGCCGTGCGAGGCAAACAGCCGCCCGAGGGTGCCCGCGCGCATCATGCTCGCCGCCTGGCGCACCATCGCAAACTGACGATAGACAAAGCTCACGCCATGCACCACGCCCGCCTGCTCTGCCAGCGCCACCAGCTCGCGCGCCTCGTCCGGCGTCATGCACAGCGGCTTTTCGGAAAACACGTGCTTGCCCGCGCGCAGGATCTGGCGGTTAATCTCCGCGTGCAGGTGGTTCGGCGTGCAGTTGTGCACCGCATGCAGATTGGAGTGCGCGAGCAGTTCTTCCACGCTGGCGTAAGCATGCGGCACATTTAGCTGGCGCGCCTTTTCCTGCGCCTTAACGAGCGAACCGTCGCAGAGCGCGACCACCTGCACAAACCCGAGACGCCTGAGCGCCTCGATGTGTGCCGGGCCAATAAACCCGCTGCCGATAATCCCGACGTTAATCATGGCTGCCCCCTGCGGCGAAATCATCAAACGCCCGTCCGGAAACGGGAATAATGTGGCGGCGGATAAATTCGCTGCCTTCACTCGCGCCGGTATCGCCATCCTTCAGGCAGCACTCCCACTCCAGCACCGCCCAGCCGTCGTAGTCGTACTGGGTCAGCTTGCTGAAGATGCCCTTAAAGTCGATCTGCCCGTCACCCAGCGAGCGAAAACGTCCGGCGCGGTTGATCCACGGCTGGTAGCCACCGTAGACGCCGCTGCGCCCGCTGGGGCGGAACTCCGCGTCCTTGACATGGAACGCTTTAATGCGCGCATGGTAGAGATCAATAAAGGTCAGGTAATCCATTTGCTGAAGCAGCATGTGGCTCGGGTCGTAGAGTATGTTGCAGCGCGGATGGTTATCCACCAGCGCCAGAAAACGCTCGAAGGTTACGCCGTCGTGCAGATCTTCCCCCGGATGCAGCTCAAAGCAGACGTCCACGCCCTGCTCGTCGAAGGTATCCAGTATCGGCCGCCAGCGGGTTGCCAGCGCCTCGAACGCCTTCTGAAAACGCTGCTCGTTGTGCGGCGGCCACGGATAGAAAAACGGCCAGGCCAGCGAGCCGGAGAAGGTGGCGTGCGCTTTCAGGCCTAATCGGGCCGAGGCGACCGCCGCCTGCTTCAGTTTTTCCGTTGCCCACGTCTGACGCGCCGCATCGTTATCGCGCACGGATGCGGGTGCGAAGTGGTCAAACGCCTCGCTGTAAACCGGGTTCACCGCCACAAGCTGCCCTTCCAGATGGGTCGACAGCTCGCTGATGACCAGCCCGTGCGCGGCCAGCTTAGCGGTGATGTCGTCGCAGTAGGCCTGACTCTCTGCGGCTTTCTCCACATCAAAGATATGCGGATGGTTGCAGGGGATTTGCACCGCTCTGTAACCCTTCGACGCCGCCCATTCTGCCAGCCCGTCGAGCGTGTTGAAGGGCGCTTCCCCGCCAATAAACTGCGACAGAAAAATGCCCGGTCCTTTCATTGTCCTCATACCACCTCCAGAACATTACGCCTTGTCATCGTCATACTTAAACGTGAGAAGGAAAATCAGCGCGATCGCCGCGGCAGCCACCGCCGGGATCCACCAGAATGTAACCCACGCCTGCGGCACGGTCTGCCCTGCCACCAGGCGGTTGTAAAGCGCCCCTGAAATCTGCGAGCCGAGCAGCATGCCGATGCCGTAGGTGAACATCACGATCATGCTCTGCGCCTGGCCTTTGACCTTTTCTCCCGCCACGCGGTCGGTGTAGATAAAGCCGACGACAAAGAAGAAATCGTAGCAGACGCCGTGCAGCAGAATGCCCAGATACAGCAGAATGCGCCCCTCCTCGCTGACGCCCAGCGCGAACATGGCATAACGCACGAACCACGCCAGCATGCCGATCAGCAGCATATATTTCACGCCCAGGCGGCGGAACAGCAGCGGAATAACCAGCATGAAGACGATCTCAGACATCTGCCCGAAGGACATGGCGGTGCTGACGTCGGCAATGCCGGCATCCGCCAGATACGAGGCGGTGTAGGCGTAATAGGTGCCGAGCGGGACGGAGATCAGCATTGCGCAGACGGAGAAGACGAAGAAGTGGCGGGTTTTAAGCAGCGCGAAGGCGTCCGCGCAGAAGAGATCGCGCACCTTCACAGGCAGGCCTTTCGCCGGTGCTGGCGTGTGCGGCAGCGTCAGGCTATAGAGCGCCAGCAGCACGGAGCTGACCGCCGCTACCTGGAAGATGGTCACGCTGGACGCCACGCCGGTGACGCCGATAAAAATGCCCGCCACGATCCAGCCGATGGTGCCAAACACACGCACCACCGGGAAAGTTTTATCCACGTTTGCCAGGCTGTGGAACGCGATGTTGTTGGTCAGCGCCAGCGTTGGCATGTAGCAGAGCGTGTAGCCAAACAGCAGGCCAATCAGCAGCGCGCCGTTCTCAGCAATCAGCGCCCCCGGCACGAACCAGAGGATCGCCGCGCCCGCGAGGTGCATCACCGCCATCACCTTCTGTGAAGCGAAGAAGCGGTCCACCAGCATCCCGAGCACGAACGGCGAAAGAATGGAGGCGATGGGTCCGGCTGAGAACGCGTCGCCAATCAGCAGTGACATGTTGTGCCGGGTCATCACCAGGCCAAGCGTGACCGACCAGCTACCCCAGATAAAAAATTGCAGAAACATCATCAGCGACAGACGCGGCACCAGCAGCCGGTGCTGCGTTATCGCCTTTTCACTACTCTCAGTTGACACCATGATAAGCCTCACCCGGAAAAAGTAATCGATTACAAATTGGTTCAAATGAAAAGTAATCGATTACAAAACAAAGATCCTGTGGATCGAAACAGAATTGGGAGAGGGGTCACGATAATGGTGGCGGCTTCGCCTTACCCGGCCTACTACATAACGTCCCCGAACATGTAGGCCCGGTAAGCGCAGCGCCACCGGGCGTGAAGGCAGGCAGTGTGGTGCGGTCTGGTTTGGTGCGGTCTGGTTTGGTGCGGTCTGGTGCCCTCACCCCGGCCCTCTCCCACAGGGAGAGGGGGCAAACACTAAAAACGGCAACCAGGTTGCCGTTTTGCTTTTACCTTCGAGAGAGTTTAAACGCAACAAACAGGAACACCACCCACACCGGCAGCAGCATCGCTGACAGGCGCATCTCATCCATGGTGCACATCAGCACCAGAATCAGGCCGAGGAAGGCGATACAGATGTAGTTCCCCGCCGGATAGAGCAGCGCCTTGAACTGCGTCTCGCGCCCCTTGCGGCGCATCGCCGCGCGAAAGCGCAGGTGCGCCAGGCAGATCATGATCCAGTTCAGCAGCAGCGTGGCGACAACCAGCGCCATCAGCAGGCCAAACGCCTCTTTCGGCAGCAGATAGTTGATCAGCACCACCAGCGAGGTGATAGCGCCCGAAAGGAACAGCGAATTGATCGGCACGCCGCGACGGCTGACGCGGGTGAGGAACTTCGGCGCGTTGCCCTGTACGGAGAGGCCAAACAGCATGCGGCTGTTGGAGTAAACCCCGCTGTTGTACACCGACAAAGACGCCACCAGAATGACGAAGTTCAGCGCGGAAGCCACCACGTTGCTGTTCAGGTCATGGAAGATCATCACGAACGGGCTGCTGTCAGATTTTACTTCCACCCACGGATAGAGCGCCAGCAGCACCACCAGCGAGCCGATATAGAACAGCAGGATACGGTACACCACCTGGTTGACCGCTTTCGGAATGCTTTTGTGCGGATCGCGCGCTTCAGCAGCGGTGATGCCAATCAGCTCCAGACCGCCAAAGGAGAACATAATGACCGCCAGCGAGAGGATCAGCCCTTTCCAGCCAGTCGCCAGGAAGCCGCCGTGCTGCCACAGGTTGTCGATCGATGCACGCTCGCCGCCGTGGCCGGAGAACAGCAGCCACAGGCCAAAGCCGATCATGCCGATAATCGCCAGCACCTTGATCAGCGCAAACCAGAACTCGGTCTCGCCATACAGGCGCACGTTCACAAGGTTAACGGCGTTAATAATGATGAAGAAGGCCGCCGCCCAGATCCACGTCGGGACATCCGGCAGCCAGTACTGCATATAGATGCCTGCGGCGGTCAGCTCCGCCATGCCCACCAGCACAAACATCACCCAGTAGTTCCAGCCGGAGAGGAAGCCTGCGAACGGACCCCAGTATTTATAGGCAAAATGCGCGAAGGAGCCGGACACCGGCTCTTCAACAACCATCTCGCCGAGCTGGCGCATGATCAGGAAGGCGATAATCCCTGCGAGAGCGTAACCCAGCAGAACCGCCGGGCCAGCCATTTGAATGGCGGGGCCGATGCCGAGAAACAGCCCGGTACCGATCGCGCCGCCAAGGGCAATTAACTGAATATGTCGATTTTGCAAACCACGTTGCAGCGTCGGACTCTGATCCGACGAAGCTTCAGCGCTACCATGGCCTGAAGCGGATGACGCGTCTTTCACGCCCTACCCCTGTCTCTTTTTTAGAAGGGGCACGTTTTAACACTTCATGCTGGTGGTAGCAAGCTTAACGCCGGGCCAGCGCATGCGCCCGGCTGATAAACGTCACGACCCGATGATCCCGCCGTCTGCTTTGACGATCACCACCGTTGACGATCGCGGACGCCCGTTCGGGCTCGCATCTGGCCAGCTGGAAACAGCGCGAGGGTTGGCCGGGTCGGTAATATCATCCCCGCCCTCCCCCGGATGCTGAATGTTGATAAACAGCGTCCGGTTGTCTGGCGTAAACGCAATGCCGGTGATTTCGCACCCGCGCGGCCCGGTCAGGAATCGGCGATACTCGTTGGTGCCTGGAATGGTAGCCACCATCTGGTTATTGCCCATCCCCTCGTACGCTTTCTTATTGATGGTGCTGGAGGAGACATCGGTCTGGATCCACAGGACGCCCTGGTGGTCAAACGACAGGCCGTCCGGGCTGCCAAATTCCGCGCCCTGCATCGAGCCTTTGGCCTTCGGATCGTCGCCGTCGGTGCGCCCGGCCATGACCAGAATATCCCACTTAAAGCGTGCGGCGGCAGGATCGGCCCCCTCTTCGAGCCAGTGCATAATATGCCCGTACACGTTGTTGGCGCGCGGGTTAGCGGCGTCGACCGGTGCCTTGCCCTCTTTCCCGCGATCGCTGTTGTTGGTGAGCGTACAGTAGACGCTGCCGCTGGCGTGCGGATCGACGGCTATCCACTCGGGGCGATCCATCTTCGTTGCCCCCACCACGTCGGCCGCCAGACGGGTTTTAATCAGCAGATCGCCCTGGCTTGCAAAACCGTTGCTTTTATCCAGGCCATTTTGCCCGAAGACAAGCGGCAGCCAGTCGCCGCTGCCGTTTTCGTTGAACCTGGCGACGTACAGCGTGCCGGACGTCAGCAGCTGCATATTGGCTTCGCGGTTCGCGGGATCGTATTTTTTATCCGAAACAAATTTATAGATGTACTCAAACTTTTGGTCGTCACCCATATAAACCACCACGCGATTATCGGCGGCGAGCGTGACGGCTGCCCCCTCATGCTTGAAGCGGCCCAGCGCGGTGTGCTTGCGCGGGGTGGAGGTCGGGTTGTAGGGATCGATTTCCACGACCCAGCCGAAACGGTTGGGTTCGTTAGGGGTTTTATCGACGCTGAACCGCTCATCCACCTCGTTCCAGCGGTATGATTCATCGCTGTCGCTAATGCCGTAGCGTTTTTCCAGCGGGTTGAGATCGGCTTTTTTCACAAATATGTCCGACCAGTTCTCCTCGCAGGTGAGATAGGTCCCCCACGGCGTGTGGCCGTTGGCGCAGTTCTGCATGGTGCCCAGAACGCGTTCCCCCTGCGGATCGGCGGCGGTTTTCATTAAGTCCTGATGCCGCGCCGGGCCGGTAAGCTGCATCGGCGTATTGACGGTAATACGGCGGGCGAACGAAGACGGACGCACCACCTCCCAAGCGCTGCCCGTTTTTTTCACTTCCACCACCGACACGCCCATCGCGTTCTGCCCCTTGCGGGCTTTGTCGAGGCTCCAGTTCGCCGTACCGTCCGTAAACAGCATTCCGTTGTCGATGTATTCATGGTTCAGCGCCAGCAGGCCATGCTCCGGGCTTTGCCCCCCCTGCGGCAGGCTAAACCACGCCATGCCGTCGTGGTGCATGCCCGCCTGCACGGCCTGTTCGTCTGTGGTATTGCTGGCGTCCGGTTTAAACGCCGGCATGTTGTTTTTGATGCCTGTCGGATCGCCCCAGCGATAGAACGGACGGGCAATATAGCCTTCCGGCACCCTGACCGTATCTTCCGTGGAGACGTCGATGCTGGTAAAGCCCAGGGAAACCGCTTTTGCCAGCGCGGACGGTTTTGAGACCGCGGCAATGGCATTCTCGGGTGTGATCAGATACGGGAATGATACGGCAGCCCCCGCTACGGCCCCCATCTGGAGAAAACGGCGGCGGGAGAGGAACACCTCTGCCACCTCGGAGAATACCGGGTTAGCGCTGCGGTTACTGATATCGTCGCGATGTTCTTTTTTAAATACGGATTTGAGGGGTCTGCCCATAGCGGCTTCCTGTCATTGGCCAAGAGGTAAGGATGTGGCGACCAGTGTAAGAAGCTTTTATTACAATTTTATAACACAACAACGAAGGGATTGGGGCGTCCCTGCCCCGGATAACGAGGTGGAACGCTTAGAACTCGTAGCCAACCGAGACCTTAAAGGTACGCGGCTCGCCCTGAGTGATGTAAGTACCGGAATCATCCACGCTTGACCAGTAGTTCTCATTGGTCACGTTGTCGATGCCTGCGCGCACGGTCATCTGGTTTTCATTGTGGTTCACCGCGAAGCGATAGCGCATACCCAGATCCAGCGTGGTGTAGCTGTCCAGCTTTTTGGTGTTCGCCAGGTCAGCATACTGCGTGCCGGAGTGGTTAACGCGCGCGGTCGCCGTCAGGCCCTCAATCGGCTTGATATCGTATTCTGCCCCCAGCACGGCGTAGAAGCTCGGAATACCGATCGCGTCGTTCCCCTGGTTCACGCCGTTTTTAGTTTTGGTCAGCTCGGCCTGAAGCCAGGTGGCGCTGGCGTTCAGACGCATCCCAAGCATTGGCTCGCCGAAAACGTTCAGCTCCACGCCACGGTTACGCTGTTCAGCGTCCAGGCCGTAGTGGCCGCTGTCGTCGAGGATGGCCGACGGCATTTTGATCTCAAACAGTGCCAGGGAGCCGCCCACGCGGCCAAAGTCCGCCTTTACACCCACTTCGTTCTGCTTAGAGTGCACGATACCGGTGCTCTGGCCGTAGTTGTTTGCTGAGCGAGGCGCGGTTTCACCGGGCTGTAACGCCTCGGTGTGGTTGGCGTAGAGGGAAATTTCCTCCCACGGCTTATAGACCACGCCGTAGGTTGGCATCCAGCGGCTACCGTCAAAACCGTCCGCGTCGTTTTCCGCACCGGTAATTTTGTTGTACCCGCGAATCACCACTTTCTGATGGCGTGCGCCTGCGGTAAACAGCAGTTTGTCGTCCAGCACGCCCAGGGTATCGCTCAACAGCCAGCCCTGCGTGCGGGTGCGCCCGCTGGTCAGCGGATCGCTGTATTTGCCGCCTGAGCCGCTGAAGTTGCTGCTGTCCGGCATAGCAACGCCAGTGTTGTGGTAGATGTTGGTGGTCGGGTTATCCGCCGCGGCAGACATTTTCCACGCGATTTTTTCGTTTTTGGTCATCGCCGAATACCCGACATTCACCTTGTGCGAGACGAAGCCGGTCATGAAGTTACCGCGAATGCCCGCCATGCCGCTGACGGAATCGCTGATGCGGTTGGTATCAAGGCGGCTGACCGTCGCATTACCGCTTTTATCCAGGAGCTTCGGCGCGCTGTAGATCCCCTCTTCGTGCGCGTGCTGTGCGCCGAGGCCGGTATAGGCCGTCCAGCTATCGGTGATGTCGTACTCGCTGCGCCACATGCCGAATTCGTTTTCGATATCGCTGTAGGCCCACTTCTGCGAGAAGTTGCGATCGTTCTTCGGTGGTTCAGGCACGAAGTCCACCGCCGAGATGTTGACGCTGGTCGGGCTGCCGTGGAAGGTTTTTTTCTGATAGCCCAGGTCCAGCGAGGTGCGGAAACGGTCACCTTTGTAATCCAGACCGGTGGAGAGCAGCGTGGTGCGGCGGCGGTCGTTCGGCACGCCGGTTTCGCCTTCACGATGCACAAGGTTCACCCGCGCGCCGAACTGGTCGTTATCGCCAAAGCGACGCCCCGCATCCAGCGTGGTGCCAATCTGGGAATCCGAGGTGTAGTCGACGCCCACTTTCGCCTGTGGGATGTCGCCCGCGTGTTTTGGCTCAAGGTTGATCATCCCGCCCACGCCCGAGCTGGCCGCGCCGTTCATCAGGGAGTTGGCCCCTTTGAAGATCTCGATGCGGTCAACCATCTGGGCATCCACCACCTGACGCGGCAGTACGCCGGACAATCCGCCAAAGGTCATATCGTCGCCGTCAAACTTCAGGCCGCGGATACGGAAGGTTTCCGCGCTGTTGCCGTACCCCTGAACGAACTGCACGCCCGCGTCGTTAGCGACCACGTCAGCAATGGTTTTCGCCTGCTGATCTTCCACCAGCTTCGAGGTGTAGCTAATGATGTTGAACGGCACGTCCATGGCGTTCTGCTGCCCGAGCATCCCCATACGTCCGCCGTTAGCCACCTGGCCGTCGAGGAAGGCCGGAAGCAGCTGGTCACCGCCGGGTTTGAAATCACTCCCCGCCGTGGACTGGACCACGATGGTGTCCTCTTTTTTCTCTTCCGCCGCAAAGGCGGAGTGTGTAACCGCGCCGATGGCAATCGCCAGCAGCGTTTTGTGCATTGTGGTGTTGTTCATAATGAGCTCTTAACGTGCGCGCAAAAATGGCCCGTTGTCGGGCCTTAGTATTTATCAAATGAAATGCAAATGAGAACTATACGCATTATGCATACGTAATCAAGCGTCAACGAGGAGCACTGCGCGAGAAGAGGTTAAAAACGATGTGGGGGAGAAGTACGGCGCACAACCACCCCAGACAGGGGTGGTTGCTAAAGCATTATTTTTTCTTGTAAATATCGGCGGTGCCGTGAATTTTGTTGTTTGTATTACCGGAAGTCAGCACCAGTACATCAGCACCTTCTTTATCGGCCTTTTCGACCAGCTCTTTTTTTGCATCGTCGACAGAGACTTCGTTAGCCGTGCTCACGGTACCGATTTTTTCGTACTGAGACTCAACTTTTTCGAATTCGTTTTTTGTCATCATTTCAGCCGCAAAGGCGTTGGTGGTAAACAGAAACGCGGTGCCCAACAAAATAGCAGTCGTTTTTTTCATAAACTTTTTCCTTAAGATTAATGAGCAACTACGAAAAGCCCCCACGCGAAACGGTGAGGTGTAATGAGCATGGTAGAGGATTGGCGAAAATGCCATATACCAGGGAAAATTCTTTTATAACAGGCTGTTGTCCTGCATGAATAAAGGGTTTAAGCGGTATTTGAACGCGCCAGATACTTCCTCTGGACGATTTTATGGTGTCGTCTGATTTTTTTTGCGATCAGGCGTTTTTCCCAACGCCGGTGGGATTCAATGGGAATACCAATGCGCAGGCTGGCCGTCACGTTGTCTTCAACAATCCTTTTCGCGTTACAACGCTTCCCGGACAGATCGATGATCCTTATTCCTTTTTCACTCAGGATGAAGTTCCCGCCGTGCGCATCCCCGGAAATGATTTTCAGATTGTGCATTGTCTGCATACTGTGTCGGATTTCACGCTTTATGTCCGGCGTGATCGCGGGAAGAACGCGTAACTCCGGACCGGGGACATACTCAAACAACATGAGCGAGATTTTTGCGAATCTGAAAATCCGGCGTTCAGCCAGGAGATAAAAATCATTCGGGAAGGTATGACCTTGCCTGCCGGCATAGTCGATCCGCTCAATCAAATTTTCGTTGGGGTTGGGCGTAAAAAACGATTTGAAAAATTTTTCTATCCTTTTTTTCCTGGGGGAGTAAATCTTTAATACAAACTGTCCGTAGGGGGTATTCAGTAAAGAGACGTGGGTATGCGGAAGGCTTTTAAATACCATCTGAACGCTGAGTCGTTTTACATTACAGGACAATATATCGCCCAGTATTTCCAGGTATCGTGTATCGTTATTTTTATAACAGACGTGAAAACCACGGTATTTCATTTTTGTAATCATAATAATGTGCTTAGTATGATTTTTCCACGGTGGTATTAGAACCCGTTGTGATGATACGAACTTTGTCGCCAGGGTTAAATGTCAAACCATTATTGTGCTGCACCACCTGAATAGTCTGCCCGGATTGAGTCTTGATAAGTAACTTCACTTCCTGTGCTGCCAATTCGTAAGACTGCCGGTTATGAGAAGCCGCCGCCCCGGCTGTTGCACCGGCCACCGTCATGGCGGTTTTCCCTTTGCCGTTACCGAACTGGTGACCCACTACGCCACCAATCGTGCCCGCGGTTAGGGTACGCAGCGGATGATACCCTTCTCGGGTATGCGTAATAATTTGGCTCTGCAGAACCGTGCCATCCTCCACCAGCGATCGGATGCCAGCGTAACTCGCCGGACTGGTTATAGCCAGAAAGCTCAACGCGATGAGTAAATATTTTTTCATTTTAAGCCTTTATTATTCATTGAAGGTGACACTATTCTGCCCGGCGAAAAATCATCTCCTTTAGCTAAATATGCTTTACCAGGCAAATAATTTATTTTTACACAAAACGACCATAAATTTAAAAATAAACAATTTAAAACTGGAAAGGTATATTGACTTCAATTATCAATAACGTGTTTTCCAGATACATTGTCAGAGTATTTGATTCAGACGAAGCAATATCCATTGCACAATTCTCAATAAGTAACAATCATCGTTATTAATATAATGGTCCCTGTCCATACAGGGAAAACATCAGGAGTTATATTATGAAAAAAGTCATTCTCGCTCTGGCTTTCACTGCGGCATCATTTTCTGCATTTGCAAATCATCCGGTAGCCCGTGCGACTGCCGTCGCCTCCGCCGATCATCCTGTTGCCGTTGCGGCGGCCACCGGTGAAGGTAACCATCCTGTCGCCCGCACCACGGCGGTGGTTTCTGCCGATCACCCTGTCGCCGTCGCAGCCGCAACAGACGGTAGTTATCATCCCGTCGCCCGTGCAACCGTGGTCGCTAACGCTGACCATCCGGTCGCCGCCGCGGCCGTTACAGGGCACTAATGGCGCTCTCCCCCGGCAAGGAAGCTGGGGGAAAAGTCAATGTGTCGTATGACCCTGGAAGGCCAGTTATTAAAGGTAATGAAAACACGATTCAGGCTGGTCAGGAACGGCTGAGTGCCGGAGGGTTAATGGCACGCCCTGTAGGATTCGAACCTACGACCTACGGCTTAGAAGGCCGTTGCTCTATCCAACTGAGCTAAGGGCGCACGGAGAAGAGTGTACTTCGCGGTGGTGAAACGCCTGGAATTATACGGTCAATGCGTAGTGAGTCAATGCCTTTTCCACCTTCTCTGCCGTTAATGACTAGCTGATTGTAAATACGGCTGTTTTTTCAACATTTATCCCTCTTTTACGGGCTGCGAAAAGGCTTAGCCGCTTTTAAGTAACGCCTGCTTTTTTCCTGTTTACTTCCCCTTCACACTGTCCTGCGGTATCCCGGCCGCCTGGAGGCTGGAAATGAACAGGACGACGGAGTGACAGCGTCAGACCAGACAGGTTTCCCCTCGTGCGTGCAGCACATCTCACACGACATTACAGGCATCAAGCTTGAACCCATTGTCGCCCTCTCCTCTTCGCGCACGGTAGGGGCTGAAGTGCTCAGCGTGCTGTCACCGCATCAACAAAGCGAAGGCTTTTTTCACGACTGGTCCGCTGCTCGGGCGCTTATGCTGCTGGAAGCACAGATCGCTGCGTTAAAAAAACCCTTTCCCTGCGACAACCTTTTCATAAATTTGCCGATAACCGTTCTGACCATACCGGAAATGTTCCAGCGTTTACTGCAACTTAACAGCCCACCGCTGAACATTGAACTCGTGGAGCCTGCTTCCTTCTTTTCTCTCTCAGACCCGGCACGTCTGAGGGTGAGTTGTGCGCTTCAGCAGTTGACGGCGCAAGGACATCGGATCTGGTTGGATGACATTGATGAAGCGTCAGGGCGCGCGTTTTTGTCCTGCCGCATGCCGTTAAGCGGAATAAAAATCGATAAGATCGCTTTCTGGCGTTTACGTGCAACGCCAGCGCTGGCAAACCTGGTCACGCTTTGTTCAAAAATTGCTGAAAATATACTCATAGAAGGCATTGAAACAGAAACGGACCGTAAGTTTGCGCTTCAGGCTGGCGCGCGCTTCGGTCAGGGATATTATTGGCCATCCTGGAGATGGCAGGAGGACTGAACGGTCATCGCCAAGAGGGAAGCTATGCGAATGACAGTACGCCGTTACCGGCGTCGTCGGACAGGAAGTGATTCACCGGGTTCAACGCACTCGCCTTTTGCTCTCCCATTTTTTGATCGTCTCGAATATTTGAGCCAGTCAATCAACCAGACCCGCAAAACCGATGCTCCCTTTATCGTCCTGGTCACACAGGATAACTTTTTCCGTTCCGGTTTTCTGAGCGGGCACTCTCCCCTGAGCAATTGCTGTGACTATTCCACCCTGGAAGCCGCCCTCAGCGATCTGAATCAGTGGCCTTCATCACGTCTGGTGGTAGATGTAGAAAGCCGCGCCTCGCCGCTTATTGATCTGCTGGACCGATTACGACGCCACAGCCTGTTCGCCCCCTACCTGACACCCTACCTGCTCATTCGCGCCGATGATTACGATACACGCCTGTTTTGCAAAGCGGCTGGCCCTTTTCATGTGCTTGAAAGGCAACTTACGCCGCGGGCGTTGCAACAAACCTTGCTGGAAACGCCGTCACCCGCCGGCCACCGGAAAGAGTGGTTTTCACGTGATGAATGGCCGATCCTGCAGGCGCTGTCGCAGGGTAGCACCCTGCGACAGATTGCTCAGTTACAGAACCGCCCCTATAGCCGCATTATTTACCGTCTCAGCTGCATCCTGGCGAAACTTGGGCTGAATC
The DNA here is from genome assembly GCF_003850715.1 of Enterobacter sp. 301B. NCBI lineage: Bacteria > Pseudomonadati > Pseudomonadota > Gammaproteobacteria > Enterobacterales > Enterobacteriaceae > Enterobacter > Enterobacter sp. 301B. Next base: position 37,424 of record NZ_PQTC01000005.1, on the reverse strand, counting down.
ATCGTCATGAGTTGCTACATCTTCTCAACAACCTTTCAGATTTCACGTATTAACGTATTCAGTAACCCCTTAATTCCTAAAGACCTTTGAGAAAATACTTAGGATATATGTTAATTTTTTGTGTTTTTTAACAAAACTTTCGATTTTATAACTATTCCTAATTCTTCAACTTAAACCATGCGAAATGCTGCCTGTACGCTAAACGAGAGTCGTTTTATCCATGCGTTAAGTTTCTGACGTTTCCGTTAACAGGATGATAATGGTGTAAAAACAAGCGATTTATCTGTAAATAAAAGCGATGAGAGGTGAAGAAAACAGCAGATAGTGCTGTTTTGACGAAGGGATCATCCTCCTGGCCTGAGGTGTTAGAAATGAGGCGATGACGCGCTAAAGAGCGGACATCAGAGGTAGCGGACAGGCGGAAAACATTTTGTCACGACCTGCGTATTGTTAACATTTGATCAACATACAGTAAGATCGTTTATTTTTTGTTATTACATAAAGATGAAACTGTGTGGTAAATGCAATATCAGGACATTTTTGCTAATTTTAAAAAGTTAGCGATTCAGATACAGAAGATAATAATCATCAATATATGGACATTAATTTACAGGCTTTTCGGACAATACTTAAACGGTATAATAAGACGTGTTTGACACGCGAATAAGAAAAATCATTTTGCCATAACAGCCTTATGAGATAACTGCGCTCAGGCATTGATATCACCACTACGTAAACAAGGATGCTTTCGCTCTTCCCAGGGATCTACCGTACAAGGATCTGCGTAATTATCCTTCCGGCTTTTCGAGAGTTTTAACAAAACTCAGCATAACGCTTTTAACAATCTGAGGCATAAAAAATGAAACCGGCATCCGTTATCATTATGGACGAACACCCTATCGTCAGAATGTCGATAGAAGTCCTGCTACAGAAAAATAAAAACATCCAGGTCAAACTGAAGTCAGGCGACAGCCACGAAGTGCTTGACTGTATACGCAACCACCCCATCGACCTGGTCATTCTCGATATCGAAATGACAGGCACGGACGGCTTCGTATTATTGAAAAGAATCAGAAACTTAAATAAAGAGATTAAGATTCTCTTCCTCTCTTCGAAATCTGAAGCCTTCTACGCAGGGCGCGCCATCCGCGCCGGGGCAAATGGTTTTGTCAGTAAGCGGAAAGATCTGGGGGAAATTTATAACGCGGTGGAAATGATACTGACGGGCTATTCTTTTTTCCCGTCAGAAACATTGAGTTTTATAAACCATATAGGCTCCCGGACAGGCGCCGCTGTGGATATGCCATTATCGAATCGTGAAGTGACGGTTCTGCGATATCTGGCGAACGGATTATCTAATAAGGAGATTGCGGATCAATTATTACTTAGCAACAAAACAATTAGCGCCCATAAGTCTAATATTTTTTCCAAGCTGGGCGTACAAAGTATCGTTGAATTAATTGATTACGCGAAAGCGCACGAATTACTGTAATCCTTCCCTCTCCCTGCAACATATAACCGTTACAGGGAGAGGGGATACGATTAATTATAATTAATCATGAAAGTTGCATCGGCATCAGCCCGGCCCGGCTGCGGGTTATCCGCCGTGGCGATATAATTGGCATAAAACGACAGTTCGGCATTTCCCTGCGCATCCACCGACACCGTCTGGCTGGCCTGCTGCAACGCGAGGCGCGTTTTATCCCGGTCGAGGATCTCCACGGCCACGTTACTGGCCGCGCTGGCATCATTCAGCGCCAGCAGGCTGTTATCATGCCCGTCCATCTTCCCCGTAAATGTGATCGAAGCCGCCCCCGGCGGGCATCCGGTCAGCTTCAGGGTGAACGGTACAGGCTGCGTCCGGCTTCCCGTTGTGCGGAGCTGTTTCGTGGGCCAGGTGCCGAGCGTGACGGTTTTATTGCTGTCGTCCCCCTCCGCCACGCAGGTAAAATCCACGATATTGCCATAGAGCTGAATGTTAATTTCCCCAAGCGCCGTCTCTGCGTGCGCAGGGGAGCAAAGCGCAAAGAGCGCGACGGCTAAATACCGCATTCCGTTTCGCATACCTGCTCCTTAGTCATAGTCGACGCGTAAATAGCCGCGAGAGGTAAAACGCCCCTCGGCAGGTTTTTTACCGGTCACGCTGACAGGCCACGCGCGGATCCCCACCTGTGCCTGTGCGCTATCGTCCAGACGGAACGGGATTTTGCTGGTCAGGTTGTTCGGCGTCAGCGGCACACCATTACTGTTGGCAATCACAAAACCCACATCCGCGTTATCAGAGACCAGCGTACTGCCTGAAACCTTCTCCGCTTCAACACGCATTGTGAGCATGGCGTTCGCCTCGACGTTGGTGCATTTTATGCCGATGGTTTTGCTTTGCGCTGAGATCCCCTCCGGCTTATTTCCGATGCCCGCTTTACTGAACAGAGAGGCGCCGATGTCTCCGAAATCGAACTCCACCACATTTCCGGCATTAATCTCACAGCTCTGAGGCACCTGAATGGTCCCGCTGTAGCTGATGGTATAAACCGGCGTGGTGAGCGGATCCGTGGAGGTCGTGGTGACGTAAACCCGGAACATGATTGCCCGGGGGATCACCACCATATTGATAAAGCGTCGGGTCACCTTAAGCCGAAAGACGAGGCTGGAATCCTGTACACCAAACGGTTTGTTTTTAGACACGTTCGGATGGCTCCCCATCTGAATGTACTTTCTGGGTGGATAGAACGTGCCAGCGTAGCTGTCGGTGATTTTCATCGCCCCGTCCAGATAGTCGTTTAGCTTCAGATACTGGTAGCCATCGCTGGTGCCTGTGACCGGGAATTCGGTCACATAGCTACGCTTGGTGGTGTTCCCGGACGTTCCCTTAGGGCAGACGGCGTTGACGCCCACCCACTGGGACTTCTCGCTGAGTGTAACAATCTGCCCCACCTGGTTATTGGAGCTGTTGAATTTATCCGTCAGGTCGTAATACACCTCCGTCGGCACGCCATTTTCATTGACGCAGACGGTGGCGAACGCCTCAGATAGCGGCAAAAATGCCAGAAGGGATAGCCCCAGATAATGGATTTTATTCACAGCGGATCCCCTTAAGTGTGATCGCCTGTTGCAGGCTCTGTTCTGGCAGGCTGTAGGGCGCACGACACTGGGACTGCTTCCCGTCTCCCCACTGAATCAGCAGTTCCCCGCTCAGCGGCAGCCCGCTCAGGTAAATCTGCCCGTCATCGCCCACCATGCTGGTTACGCCGCTCTGCGTCTCACGCACCACCGCCCCAAACGGCACAGGCTGGTTATCACGCTTCACGGTGAGCAACGCACGCACGCCGATGCGGGTGTCAAAACTGGCGCGCACCAGCGCACCGTTCGTCGGCACGACGCTGGAAACGTTATTTTCAATGTCGGTGTTGTTGCTCATGGTGTTAGTGTCGAGCGCCACGCGGTTGTAACGGTACACCGTGGCGTACGGCATCACCGCATAGCCACGCCAGTCTGTTTTGACGCCGGTCTGGTTTTCGACGCTCACGCCTGACGCGCCCGGCGCTTTGATCAAGACGTTGGTATCGCCCAGCGGCTGACTGAATGTGATGCCGTCTGAATGCCCTACCACGCCGCCGGAGAGCTGCCAGTTGAGGTCGTGCTGATCCCGCGTGTAGTTGTAGCCCACGCCCAGCGTACCGTACGTTGCCTGCCAGTTAGCGCTGGCGCTGCCGCTGGCACCGTTATTGCTGGTGTGACCCTGCGTGACGCTGTAGTTCAGGTTACGATCCTGGAGCAGCGTTCCGCTGATCCCGGTCTGCCAGCTGGTATCACCGTCGCTGTTGCGGCTGGCTGAGGCCGTGGCATAGGCCCGGTCGATCGCGTTATCGCGACGGTAGCCGTGACGGGTGAACAGGCTGAACGGGACGGAGACGTTAAACGAGGCGATCCGGTCAGTTCCTTCAATGCCGACGGCCTTGTTCCATGACCAGGATAAGGCGTAGCTGACCCCTTTCACCCCGCCTGCGTAGCCGAGCTGATACCAGACGTTGGACTCGCTGGTGCCCCAGTAACTTTGCTGGCTGCCCGACACGTACACCGAGCCGTAATCGCCAAGAGACTGGGAGATATTGAGCTGGAAACGTCCTTTTTTATTCAGCGTCAGGTTGTGATAGCTCTGCACGTCCGGCACGCCGTCATCGTCCTGATCGTCGCCATACTGGTAGCCTTCCATTGTGCGCCAGGCCACATCGTCGAGGGTGTAGAAGCCTTTGGTCGAGTAGCGATAGCCCAGCAGCTGGAAGTTGGTGCCGAATCCGTTAAGGGATTTTGCATACAGGAACCGCAGAGACTGCCCTTCATGGCGGCTGTCATCGGCAAGCTGGCTGCGGGCATGGGTGAGGTCAAGTGACACCGCCCCCCAGTCACCGAGGTTTTTTCCCGCGCCAATGGCGATGGCGGTATAGCGCGAGGCCAGCTGCGTTCCGCCGTACAGCGTGTAGCCGTCGGCAAGACCCGCAATCATCGTACCCTGAGTAAAGAACGGCGTGTCCTGCTCGCTGTTGCCGCTGCGATAGTCCCCTGCCACCAGATCGTATTTCCAGCGTCCTTCACGCTGAAGCAACGGAACGGTGGAATACGGGACGGTGTAGCGCTGCTGGCTGCCGTCCTTCTCTTCCACCGTCACCTCCAGGTCACCGCTTGAGGAGGTCGGGTTAAGGTCAGTTATCGCAAAAGCCCCCGGCTGCACATAGCTCTGGTAAATCACGTATCCGTTCTGGCGGATCACCACTTTGGCAGGGGTGCGGGCGATTCCGCGTACGGTAGGCGCGTAGCCTTGCAGGCTGTCCGGATACATGCTGTCGGACGAATAGAGCCGACCACCGCGAAAACCGACGCTGTCGAAGACATCGTTACCGGTGTTGCTGTCGCCGAGCACCAGCTCGCTTTTTAGCGGAATGACCGTACGCTGCGCCCAGGTGCCAATATTTTGCCAGCTGCTGTGCCGCTGGCCGTTGCTTTCGGTATAACGCCACGCGCCGTTATTGCGTAATCGCCAGGCGCCATAGTTCAACCCGCTTTGCAGGTTCAGATAGTAGCTGTCGTCGTCGCTGCCCCGGTTGCCGGTGAAGCTGTAGTTCAGCAGCGCGGCGGGGATGCCTTCATCCCACTGTTCAGGCGGAATATACCCGCGGGCGCTGTTTTGCATCGCCACCTGAGGCAGACTGACGTTAAGGCGCAACGAGGCGAAGTTGAACGCCGTTTCGCTGCCCGGAATAGCCGTGGTGAGCGGAACGCAGGTCTCGCCCTGCACGTTGCTCAGTTCCGGGAAGGCGGCGATATTGACGCCAAAGCGATCGAGCATCGCGCGCGTAATGCACGGCGACAAACCGCCCGCGACCGGCGGCGTGTTGTCGGCTTGCTCAAACCGCACGTCCTGGGTGCCGATAAACTCATCGTTACGCCAGATATCGACGCGATAGACGCCCGGTGCCTGCTGGTGGCCTTTCTCAAAACGCGACAAATCCGCCACGTTCGCCGCGTCATCGGAGAGAAACGCCGGGTTAAAGTAGCTTTCGCCCCAGCCAGCGTGTGGCCAGAGCGTTGCCATCAGTGCCAGCGCAACCGGGCAGTAACGCCATTGAGTGTTCATCGCCCTGTCTCTGCTCACAGGCTGACGCTACGCGCCGGCGTAATGGCACCGTAGTCATTCACACTCTGCCAGGAGAGCGTGCCGCTCGCTGCGGCAGGCAGCACCTGCTGCGCCGAGCTTTTAGGAGCAACCATCAGGTTCTCCAGCGTCTGACCGCCGAGCTTCAGATTGACCAGCGTGACGTAATACGGCGAGGCATTGCTCACCTTAAGATGGTTGCCGACGCGCTCAAAACGCAGCTGTGAGAGCGCCTCTTCCGGCGGCATCGCCAGGTTAGCCGGGCGAACAAACAGCTTGATGCGTGACAGAATGGCCAGTTGCAGGACGTTGTTGCCGTCCTGATGTTTTTTGCTGACGGAGGGAATCGCTTTGACGTTCATGTAAAAGAGTGATTCGCGATCGGCAGGCAGCGCCGGGCCTGCGTAGATAATGCGCAGGGTGTTTTCGCTGGCCGGCTCGCTGACAAACAGCGGCGGCGTGACGGCAAAGGTTTTTTCCTTTTGCCCGTTGGCATTTTCTATCCACGCGTTAATTAAATAGCGCTCTTGTTTATTGCTGTTGGTGATCGCCAGCGACGTTTGTTTTGCATCGGCCGGATAAATAACGCGCGTCGCGCCTAGCGCAATTCCGCCGGATGCATTCGCGCTGGCAGAAACCATCATCAAAATAAAAGTTAAAAACAGTCCAGGTTTAATCAGGGTGTTCATCACAACCGTACCTTTAATAATTAGTTCGCAGGCGTCAGGGATAAATCAACGTAAACCAGACATTCGACTGAATAGTGCCTGGTACAAGGTGTTCGGAAATAGCGCGGTAGCGGGCGCTGAAATGAAATACCAGCTCGCGGGTGTTAATGGGTAACCAGCTCACTGCCGTCGCGTTCGGGATGATCTGACGTTGCTGTTCGTCAAAAAGCGCCAGTCCGACACCGCTGCTGACCGCATTTTCCCCCGGCCGCGATGTCGCCAGGAAAACCTGCGGGTCTTCTGCCGGTGTCACTCCCTGGAACTGGATCCCCACGGTGCGGGAGACGTCCACGCTGCAATCCAGCAGACGTACGGTGAAAGGCACATTAACCGTGGAAAAGCTGCCGACGCCGGAAAAGGCGTTTGTGCGGTATTGCCCCATATCCACGCGCATATTCTGGCTGTCCGGGGCCACGGCGCAGCCGCCGTTAACCAGCTCTCCCCTGAGGTGTACTTTGCCGCCGTCTATGACAACGGTATGTGCGTTTACCGCTGAGGCAATCGCAAGGGCACACAGCAGTATCCCAGTCCTTGTCATCCTTCGCTCCCGGTATAGGCGATCAAAAGACCTCTTCCCTGAGGCCAGCCACATCCCTGTACTCAGGCATTACTCGTATTTCATTACGAATGTTGCGTCCGCGTTTGCCTGGCCCGGCGCGGTGGTCGCCGCCGTGGCTTTATAGCGCGCGGTGAAGTTCAGGGTGTTAGTCCCTTCAATCAGGTTCTGCGCCGCAGAGAAGGTTGCACCGTCCGGGGTCAGCGTGGAGGATTTGCTGTCGAGGATCTCAATGCCTACGCCCTTCGCGGAGTTGTCGTTGTTACCGGAGCTTACCGCCAGCAGCGTTTTGTCGGTGGCGTCGATCTGGCCGGTAAACGCGACAGCAGCGGTTTTCGCTACCGCAGGATCGCAGTCGTTCAGTTCGATGGTGAAGGGAATATTGGAGGTGGTGTCACCCACTTTAGTGAATTTCGCGGTACGGTACTGGCCGAGATTAACCGTCTGCTCTGAAGAGTCAGTATTCACTGAACACGCGGCATTCACTAATTCACCTTTAAAATGCACCGTACCACCGTTTACAGATACAGGTGCTACCGGATCTTCTGCGTGAGCGGCACCCGCGACCAGGGCCAGAGTTGCAATAACAGTAGAAGCAATGTTGCTGAGTTTCATGTCTATTCCTTTAAAATGTAAATAACCCTTCCCGCGCATATTCGGGAATAAGAAATACGTTCAATTAAAAAATTGAAGGCTTATTTCGGAGAGGACAAAGTAGCTCAGGAATCTATTTTGTAATATGTCAAAACGCTGCCATTTTGCCAGGTCACATCCTAATCGCCCCTAAGAAATTGACCACGCACTGAAAAGGGATTTTGCGGGCCATCGATGAAATCTCGTAAAGGGTGACTGACAGCGGCGCTCGCTTCTGACAAAATACAGGTAATCCCCCCTTTCTAACGTTACAGACGGAATCTTCTCTCTGATGGCAGCAAAGATTATTGACGGTAAAACGATTGCGCAGCAGGTGCGCTCTGAGGTTGCGGAAAAAGTGAAGGCGCGTAAAGCTGCCGGAAAACGCGCTCCAGGGCTGGCCGTAGTGCTGGTTGGCAGCAACCCGGCCTCGCAAATTTATGTCGGCAGCAAACGCAAAGCGTGTGAAGAGGTGGGGTTCGTCTCCCGCTCTTACGATCTGCCGGAAACCACCAGCGAAGCAGAACTGCTGGAACTGATTGACACCCTGAATGCCGATAAAGAGATCGACGGCATTCTGGTTCAACTGCCGCTGCCTGCGGGCATCGACAACGTGAAGGTGCTGGAGCGTATCGCGCCGGACAAAGACGTTGACGGTTTCCATCCGTATAACGTGGGCCGCCTGTGCCAGCGCGCGCCGCGCCTGCGTCCGTGCACCCCGCGCGGCATCGTGACGCTGCTGGAGCGTTATAACATCGACACCTATGGCCTGAACGCCGTGGTGATTGGCGCCTCCAACATCGTGGGCCGCCCGATGAGCATGGAGCTGCTGCTGGCGGGCTGCACCACCACCGTCACCCACCGCTTCACCAAAAACCTGCGTCATCACGTCGAAAACGCCGATCTGCTGATCGTTGCGGTCGGCAAGCCGGGCTTTATTCCGGGCGAGTGGATCAAAGAGGGCGCAATCGTCGTGGACGTGGGTATTAACCGTCTGGAAAACGGCAAAGTGGTTGGCGACGTGGTGTATGAAGATGCCGCAGCGCGCGCATCCTATATTACTCCGGTCCCGGGCGGCGTAGGCCCGATGACGGTCGCAACACTGATTCAGAATACCTTGCAGGCGTGCGAGGAGTATCACGACGTAGAGGACGCGTAATCATGGCAACTTTTTCTTTAGGTAAACATCCGCACGTTGAGCTGTGCGATCTGCTGAAGCTGGAAGGCTGGAGCGAAAGCGGTGCGCAGGCGAAAATCGTCATCGCCGACGGGCAGGTAAAAGTAGACGGCACGGTGGAAACCCGCAAGCGCTGCAAAATTGTCGCGGGCCAGACCGTGAGCTTTGCAGGTCAGAGCGTGACCGTGACGGCCTGAGCTGTCTGATGCCCGGTGGCGCTGCGCTTACCGGGCCTACGTACTGTCTCCGTTTGTAGGCCGGGTAAGGCGAAGCCGCCACCCGGCAATTTCTCTCACAATCCCCTCACACCCATCACGGTTAATTATCGATCAACTTCAAATAATCACTATTCCCTCTGGCGAAACGTGAAAATTATGTTGCGCGATTTTCAGACTTTCCCCACGATAAGTAGAACGTTCTACTAAAACGTTCTACTTACAATAACAGCGCGAAAAAGCGCTACTCGGGGGAAATCAGCATGAGTCTGATATCAGGGTTTGTTAAATCGCTGTCTAAGTTATCGATGATTGGTCGCGCCTTAATGCTGCCAATTTCACTGCTTCCCGCTGCGGGCCTGCTGCTGGCCTTCGGCGATAAGTTCCACCTGCCGCTGATGATGAACGCCGGCGGGGTTATCTTTGATAACCTGCCGATGCTGTTCGCCATCGGCTCTGCCGTCGGTCTGGCTTCGGAATCCGGCATTGCGGCACTCTCTGCGGCGGTCTCGGTGTTTGTCACCAACATAACCATCAGCACCGTGCTGAGCATTACGCCGGAAATGGCCTTCCAGGGCGGGAAATACGCCATGGTCGTCGGCATTCCGACGTTGCAGATGGGCGTCTTTGGCGGCCTGATCTGCGGTATTCTCGCGGCCTGGTGCTACAACCGCTTCCACACCATGCAGCTGCCGGAATTCCTCGGCTTCTTCTCCGGGAAGCGTTTTGTGGCGATTGCGACGGCATTTCTGTCGTTCCTGCTCGGCCTGCTGCTGCCGTACGTGTGGCAGCATATTCAGTCCGGGATCGACGCCCTGTCCGTGGTGGTGAACGGCGATAACCAGGCGGCCTCGACCTTTATCTTCGGGCTGGTGGAGCGCGCGTTGATCCCGCTCGGCCTGCACCACATCTGGTATCCCTCCTTCTGGTATTCGTTCGGGGATTACACTACCCAGGCGGGTCAGGTGATCCACGGCGACCAGACCATCTGGTTCAAGATGCTCGAAGAGGGGGTGAAATCCTTCAGCAGCGATACCTACCAGAACGCCGGGAAATTCATGCAGGGCGAGTTCCCGCTGATGCTGTTCGCGCTGCCTGCGGCGTGCCTTGCGATGTACCATGAAGCGCATACGAAGAATAAGAAAATCGCGGCCGGTATTCTCTTCTCCGCCGCCCTCACCTGCTTCCTGACGGGCATCACCGAGCCGGTAGAGTTCACCTTTATCTTCGTGGCGCCAATCCTTTACGTCTTCAACGCCATCATGGCGGGCCTGGCGTACATGACCATGTACCTGCTGCATGCGCACATCGCTAAGTCGTTCTCGGCGGGCTTTATCGACTACCTGTCGTTCGGGATCCTGCCGTCGTTTAACGGCTATCAGACCAACTTCCTGAGCGCCATTATCATCGGTATCCCAATGGCCTTGATTTACTATTTCACCTTCCGCTTCGTGATCCGCCGTTTCGACGTGAAAACGCCGGGCCGCACCGAAGTGACCGCCAGCGCGAATGACAAGTCCGATTCCGAACTTGCAACCGAAATCATCGGCCTGCTGGGCGGTGCGCAGAACATTGATTCTGTCGGCTCCTGCATCACGCGTCTGCGTCTGGAAGTTACGAAGAGCGAAGCGGTGGACCGGGACGGGCTGAACGGGCTGGGCGCGCGCGGCGTGGTGTTTGTTGGCGACAACGGGATACAGGTGATTTTCGGGGCCAGAGCACAGTTTATCGCCCAGACCATGTCCACGATGATTGGCAAATAATAAGATGCCTGAAGGAGGCGTCTCCTGTACGCTGGGGTACGCCTCTTATCTGGCTGATAATCGGTAAATTTCAGGGAGCGGTTTTGAAGAAAGTCAGCATTATTGATGTTGCAAAGCATGCGGGCGTGTCGGTTTCTACCGTGTCGCTGGTGCTGCGCCAGAAAGGGAAGATCTCAGAGGCGACGATCGGGAAGGTCAATGCCGCCATCACAACGCTGGGCTATGTTCATAACGTCGCCGCTGCCAACCTTCGCGCCAACACCTCCAACTTAATCGGCCTGATCCTGCGGGACTTCAGCGACAGCTTTTCCATCAAAGTGATGGCGAGCATCGTTCAGGAGCTGGAGAAACAGGGTTATATGGTTTTTCTCGGTCAGCCGCTGAACGATGACGAACATCTTGAGCGTACCCTGCTCTCATTTAAGCAGCAGGGCGTGGCGGGCGTCATCTACCTGGCGTCGGACACCCGCGCCGCCTCTCTCCCGGAACACATTCGCCAATGCCCGCTGCCGCTTGTGTCGGTTTCGCAGTCGTTGCTGGAAGAGAAATGCAATCTGGTGATGCGCGATAACCGCCAGGCGGCGAACCTGGCCGCGCGTTATCTTATCGAGCGCGGGCACCGCACCATCGCCTACATTGGCGGGCGCGACGGGTGCCGTATTCGCGAGCAGCGCCTGCTCGGTTTTCGCAGCGCGATGACGCAGAACGGCCTGGTCTGGCGTGAAGAATATTCACCCGCCTGCACCGATGACACGCAGGCGGCGGCCATGGCGACTCGCCAGCTGCTGGAGAAGAACAACACGATTACCGCCCTGCTCTGCCATTCGCCGGACGCGATGATCGGTTCGATCTCCGGCATTCACCAGGTGGGGCGCACGGTGGGCAAAGACGTGTTTTTAACCCAGCAGGTGGCGCTGATTGGTTTTGAAGATATGCTCCACGTTAATCTCACGTCGCCGTCACTGACTTACGTTTCGTCTGCCAGTGAAGAGACCGGCCGCCAGGCGGCAGGGCTGATGATCCGCAGGCTGAAGGAGCCGGATTTGCAAACGCAGCGTATTACCCTCTCCGGCCAGCTTATCGCGCGGGAATCGGCGTAAATTCAGAATTTAGCATGGGTCTTTTAGCGCGAGATGACTGCTATATTTCCATGATTTGCCATGGATAAATGCAATGCCTACCGTTATCACCCACGCTGCCGTACCTCTGTGTCTGGGCTTAGGGCTCGGAACCAAAGTCATCCCACCCCGCCTGCTGTTTGCCGGGATCGTCCTCGCCATGCTGCCTGACGCTGACGTACTGGCGTTTAAATTCGGTGTCGCCTACGGGAATATTTTCGGCCACCGCGGTTTCACTCATTCGCTGCTGTTTGCCTTGGTAGTGCCCATACTTTGCGTGCTGGCTGGGCGTCGATGGTTCCGGGCCAGCCTGTCGCGCTGCTGGCTGTTTTTAACCGTGTCGCTGCTGTCGCACAGCCTGCTGGATTCGATTACCACCGGCGGGAAAGGCGTCGGCTGGCTGTGGCCCTGGTCAGATGAGCGCTTCTTTGCACCGTGGCAGGTGATTAAGGTCGCGCCGTTTGCACTGTCGCGCTATACCACGCCGTACGGGCATCAGGTGATTATCTCGGAACTGCTGTGGGTGTGGCTGCCGGGAATCGTGCTGATGGGAGTATTATGGTGGAAGAAGAGAAGGTAAAAAAAACCGGGTGGCGGCTGCGCCTTACCCGGCCTACTTTCACCTGTAGGGCCGGTAAGCGTAAACGCCACCGGGCATTACGGACTTACTTACGACGCCAGGTGGTGCCCTGCGGGCCATCTTCCAGAATAATACCCATCTCGGTCAGACGGTTACGAGCCGCATCCGCCGCCGCCCAGTCTTTCGCCTGACGCGCTTCCAGACGCGCTTTAATCAGTGCTTCAATTTCCGCTACTTCACCGTCGTCCGCCTGCGCGCCGCTTTGCAGGAACACGTCCGGGTCCTGCTCCAGCAGGCCGAGCACGGAAGAGAGCTTACGCAGATGAGACGCCAGCGCATTCGCCGCCGCCATATCTTCTGACTTCAGGCGATTAACCTCACGCGCCATGTCGAACAGCACGGAGTAGGCTTCGGGCGTGTTGAAGTCGTCGTTCATGACCTCAACGAAGCGGGCTTCGAACGCCTCGCCGCCAGCGGCCGGAACAGACCTGTCGGTGCCGCGCAGTGCGGTATACAGACGCTCCAGCGCAGCGCGCGCCTGCTTCAGGTTCTCTTCGCTGTAGTTCAGCTGGCTGCGATAGTGGCCGGACATCAGGAAGTAGCGCACGGTTTCCGCGTCGTAATACTTCAGCACGTCGCGCACGGTGAAGAAGTTACCCAGCGATTTCGACATCTTCTCGCGGTCAACCATCACCATCCCGGAGTGCATCCAGTAGTTCACGTACTCGCCGCCGTGAGCACAGGTGGACTGCGCGATTTCGTTTTCGTGGTGCGGGAACATCAGATCCGAACCGCCGCCGTGAATGTCGAAATGGTTGCCCAGCTGTTTGCAGTTCATTGCGGAACATTCAATGTGCCAGCCCGGGCGCCCTTCGCCCCACGGGGATGGCCAGCTCGGTTCGCCCGCCTTGGACATCTTCCACAGCACGAAGTCCATCGGATTACGCTTCACGTCAACCACGTCCACGCGTGCACCGGCCTGGAGCTGGTCCAGATCCTGGCGGGAAAGCGCACCGTAGGTTGGGTCCGTCGGCACCGAGAACATCACGTCGCCGTTGTCCGCCACATAGGCGTGACCGCGCTCGATCAGCTTTTGGGTGATCTCAATGATTTCATGAATATGGTGGGTCGCACGCGGCTCGCTATCCGGGCGCAGAATATTCAAGGCATCAAAATCCTTGTGCATTTCGGCGATCATGCGATCCACCAGCGCGACAAAGCTTTCGCCATTTTCATTAGCACGTTTAATGATTTTGTCGTCGATGTCGGTGATGTTGCGCACATACTTCAGGTTATAGCCCAGGAAGCGCAGGTAGCGGGACACCACATCGAACGCGACAAAGGTACGGCCATGGCCGATATGACAGAGATCGTAAACCGTAATACCACACACGTACATGCCGACTTCCCCGGCATGGATAGGTTTAAATTCCTCTTTTTGGCGCGTCATTGTATTAAAGATTTTTAACATCGAAGATTCCATGTAAACACGTGTGTGGATTGTTTGTTCCTTATAATACCCATAATTCGGAGCACGGTCAGCACACAATGCAAGGTGATCGTGTCCTGTGGTTATGCTATAACAAGCCCCTATATGTGACCCGAGCACGGGTCGATGCACCACAATAACGGAACAGGATGCAAAAATGGTTACTTTCCACACTAATCATGGCGATATCGTAATCAAAACCTTTGATGACAAAGCGCCTGAAACAGTTAAAAACTTCCTGGACTACTGCCGCGAAGGTTTCTACAACAACACTATTTTCCACCGTGTGATCAACGGCTTTATGATCCAGGGCGGCGGTTTCGAGCCTGGCATGCGCCAGAAAGAGACGAAAGAAGCGATCAAAAACGAAGCGAACAACGGCCTGAAAAACACCCGCGGTACGCTGGCAATGGCCCGTACTCAGGCCCCGCACTCTGCTACCGCACAGTTCTTCATTAACGTGGCGGACAACGACTTCCTGAACTTCTCTGGCGAAAGCCTGCAAGGCTGGGGCTACTGCGTATTCGCAGAAGTGGTTGAAGGCATGGACGTGGTCGACAAGATCAAAGCCGTTTCTACTGGCCGCAGCGGTATGCACCAGGACGTTCCTAAAGAAGACGTTGTGATCACAAGCGTGACCGTCAGCGAGTAATTCGTGGCGACACTCTTTATTGCGGATCTGCATCTGCAAACAGAAGAACCGGCGATAACCGCCGGTTTTCTGCGTTTTTTACGCGGTGAAGCGAAAAGCGCCGATGCGCTGTACATTCTGGGTGACCTGTTTGAGGCCTGGATAGGCGACGACGATCCGAACCCGCTGCACCGTGAGATGGCAGCGGCCATTAAAGCGCTGGTGGATTCCGGCGTCCCCTGCTATTTCATTCACGGCAACCGTGATTTCCTGATCGGCCAGCGCTACGCCCGCGAGAGCGGCATGACGCTGCTGCCGGAAGAGCAGGTGCTTGACCTCTATGGCCGCAATATTCTGATCATGCACGGCGACACGCTCTGCACTGACGATACCGGCTACCTGGCGTTTCGCGCCAAAGTTCATACCCCGTGGATCCAGAAAGTGTTCCTCGCCCTGCCGCTGTTTATTCGCAACCGCATCGCCGCCAGAATGCGCGCGGGCAGCAAGGCCGCCAATAGCAGCAAATCGATGACCATCATGGACGTCAACCCGCAGGCGGTAGTGAAGGTGATGGAGAAGCATCGCGTTCAGTGGCTGATCCACGGCCATACCCATCGTCCCGATGTGCATTCCCTTATCGCCAACGGCGAGCCCGCCCATCGCGTGGTTTTAGGCGCCTGGCACAGCGAAGGATCGATGGTCAAAGTCACGCCGGAAGGTGTGGAATTGATCGCCTTCCCGTTCTAACCCTCCTCGTTTTTTCGCCCATTTCACGACCACGCAACCGTTTTCCTTGCCGGTATTACATGCTATTCTCTGTGCCCTCGAAAGCAGTGTGTTCCGCACCACAGGAGTTTTAAGACGCATGTCTTCCCGCAATAATCCGGCGCGTGTCGCCATCGTGATGGGGTCCAAAAGCGACTGGGCTACCATGCAGTTCGCCGCCGAAATCTTTGAAATCCTGAATGTTCCGCACCACGTCGAAGTGGTTTCCGCGCACCGTACGCCGGATAAACTGTTCAGCTTCGCCGAAAGCGCCGAAGAGAACGGTTACGAGGTGATCATTGCCGGTGCGGGCGGCGCAGCACATCTGCCGGGCATGATTGCCGCCAAAACCCTGGTGCCGGTACTGGGTGTTCCCGTGCAAAGCGCCGCGTTAAGCGGGGTTGATAGCCTGTACTCTATCGTCCAGATGCCGCGCGGTATCCCTGTCGGTACACTGGCGATTGGTAAGGCGGGTGCCGCAAATGCCGCCCTGCTGGCCGCGCAGATCCTCGCGACGCATGATAATGACTTACATCAACGTCTGGCGGAGTGGCGTAAAGCCCAGACCGACGAGGTGCTGGATAACCCGGATCCGCGGGGTGCAGCATGAAGCAGGTTTGCGTTCTTGGTAATGGTCAGCTTGGCCGGATGCTGCGTCAGGCCGGTGAGCCGCTGGGTATTGCCGTCTGGCCCGTCGGGCTGGACGCCGAGCCGGAAGCCGTGCCGTTCCATCAGAGCGTGATCACCGCCGAAATTGAACGCTGGCCGGAAACCGCCCTGACCCGCGAGCTGGCGCGCCATAACGCCTTTGTGAACCGCGACGTCTTCCCGATCATCGCCGACCGTCTGACGCAAAAGCAGCTGTTCGACAAGCTCGGCCTTGCGACCGCGCCGTGGCAGCTGTTGTCCGACAAAAGCGAGTGGAATGACGTCTTCGCCATGCTGGGCGATCTGGCGATCGTGAAGCGTCGTGTCGGCGGCTACGACGGTCGCGGGCAGTGGCGCCTGCGTGCGAACGACACCGCCGAGCTGCCGGACGACTGCTACGGCGAGTGCATCGTTGAGCAGGGCATAAACTTCAGCGGTGAAGTGTCGCTGGTGGGCGCGCGCGGGCATGACGGGCACACCGTTTTTTACCCGCTAACGCATAACCTGCATCAGGACGGGATTCTGCGCACCAGCGTCGCCTTCCCGCAGGCCAATGCTGACCAGCAGGCGCAGGCGGAAGAGATGCTCTCTGCCATCATGCATGAGCTGGGCTATGTGGGCGTAATGGCGATGGAGTGTTTCGTCACGCCATCGGGTCTGCTGATCAACGAACTTGCGCCGCGCGTGCACAACAGCGGCCACTGGACTCAAAACGGTGCCTCCATCAGCCAGTTCGAGCTGCACCTGCGCGCCATCACTGACCTGCCGCTGCCGCAGCCGGTGGTGACCAGCCCGTCGGTGATGATCAACCTGATCGGCACCGATCTGAACTACGACTGGCTGAAGCTGCCGCTGGTGCACCTGCACTGGTACGACAAAGCGGTGCGCCCGGGTCGTAAGGTCGGCCACCTGAACCTGAACGATACCGACACGGACCGCCTGAGCGCCACGCTGGAAGCGATTGTTCCCCTGCTGCCGCCAGAATACGCGAGCGGGATTGTCTGGGCGCAGTCAAAACTGAAGTAAGTAACCCCCGCCGGGGAGTTGACCTTCCCCTTCCCCGGCGTACAATTCCCGCCCATTGCTGCTTAGCTTTCTTCTGGAACCACCATGAACGATGGAACGGACTATCGCGCGATCCTCGCGTCCGATACCCCTTTAATCGACGTTCGCGCGCCGATCGAATTTGTCCAGGGTGCGATGCCCGCCGCACTCAACCTGCCCTTAATGAACGACGACGAGCGTGCCGCCGTCGGCACCTGCTATAAACGCCAGGGTCCTGACGCCGCACTGACGCTCGGCCATAGCCTGGTCAACGGCGAGACGCGAGAGGCGCGCATCAACGCCTGGCGCGAAGCCAGCCTGGCCCATCCTGAGGGCTACCTTTGCTGCGCGCGCGGTGGCCAGCGCTCACATATCTCCCAGGCCTGGCTTAAAGAGGCGGGAATCGATTATCCGCTGATCCGCGGCGGCTATAAGGCCCTGCGCCAGACGGCAATTCAGGTGACGATTGAGCAGTCACAAAAACCGATGGTGCTTATCGGTGGCTGTACCGGAAACGGCAAAACGCTGCTGGTGAAGCAGCATGCGCAGGGCATCGATCTGGAAGGGCTGGCGCACCATCGCGGCTCGTCATTTGGCCGCACGCTCACCCCGCAACTTTCTCAGGCGAGCTTCGAGAATCACCTTGCCGTCGAGCTGCTAAAAAAAGATGCCGCGCGCTGGGTGCTGGAGGATGAGGGCCGGATGATTGGCTCTAACCACCTGCCGGAGTGCCTGCGCGACCGCATGGCGGAAGCGCCTGTCGTTGTGGTCGAAGATCCGTTTGAGATCCGTCTTGAGCGCCTGCGCGAAGAGTATTTCGACCACATGTGGGCCGACTTTTTTGCCGCCTACGGTGAAGAAGCGGGCTGGAAAGCCTACAGCGAATACCTGCATCACGGCCTGTTCGCCATCCGCCGTCGTCTGGGGCTGCAACGATTCGCGGAATTTACCGCGCTATTAGATTCCGCGCTGCTGGAACAACAGCGCTCTGGAAGCACTGACGCGCACTTCAGCTGGCTTGTGCCGCTGCTGAAGGACTATTACGACCCGATGTACGGCTATCAGCTGGAGAAGAAAGCGGAGAAGATTGTTTTTCGCGGGACGTACGAAGAAATTGCCGAGTGGCTTGATCGCTGAAAAAAGCCGGGTGGCGAGGTAAAAGCAAAACGGCAACCTGGGTTGCCGTTTTTAATGTTTTTTCCCTCTCCCCGTGGGAGAGGGTCAGGGTGAGGGCATCAGGCCGCACCCTACATGACAACTTAGAAGTCGTAACGCAGACGCACCAGGTTCATGTCGCCCAGGTTGTCGGTGCTGGAGGTGAACACGTGTTCGTAATCCACGCGGAAACCGTAGTCCAGCTGGACGCTGATACCTACGCCGTTGTCGATGCGCTGGTAGTTACGGCCGTTCACGTACTCAATGCGGTCGCCCATGAAGTAAGGCTGAATGGATTTCACCGCATACTGACCGACCGGGAATTTGTACCCTGCGAAGTATTCAATACCCCATGCATCACCGGCGAAGTAGTCGTTAACGGACACTTTTTTGGTGGTCATGAAGTTCTGATACCAGCCGCCGCCTGCGGAGAAGGTCCAGTTATCCGGCGTCCAGCTCAGTGCGGTGCCGAGAATGTTCTGGTCGTAGGATTTGCTGTCGCCGTTGTCCGGATTACGCATGTCCGCGCGGGTGTAGTTCCACGCTGCGCCCCAGGTCAGATCGGTGGTCAGGTGGTAATCGATACCCAGTGAACCGCCGCCTTTACGCTTGTAGCGCAGGCCGTTGCCCGGCAGGTATTCGCTGTCTTCAAACAGATAGGATGCGTAGATGTCAGCATCGCCCACGGTTTTCTTGTACTTCAGCATCTGGCGTGAACGGTAAGAGCCGTCGTAGTCGCCGTTGATCCCGTTACCCGACGCCTGACCAATCATGTCGTAGTCCCAGATATCGGTTTTTGCGCCCACCACGTCATAGTACACGCTGTTCTGCTGGCCGAAGGTCAGCGTACCCCAGGTGTCGCTCTTCAGACCGGTGTAGAGCATACGGCGTGAAGTATCGTGCGCGCCGTCGGCGTAGTGGTTATCCCAGTTAAACTGCGCCGGAATGTTCACACCCAGCTCGTAGTAGGTGATCCAGCTGATGTCATCGAACAGGTAGTAGTCTGCCGCGAAACGGAAACGGGTACCGCCGTCAAAACCGTTACGCTTGTAGCCGTTTTTGCCGTCATCACCGGTCATGTTCTGGAACTGAGGACGGATGCTGCCGCCAACGGTGAAGTTCAGACGGCTCAGCGGGTTTCCCGCCTGCGGATCCTGTTTCAGAAGGGTGATTTCCGCCTGAGATGCGAAAGAAGCCAATGCCACTGCTGCGCCGATCATTGTCGCCAGCGCTGTTTTTCTTATAGTCATTATTTTTCCTTGATAGACACGCTGCTAAATATTTAGCTGGTGAATATTAACCGGAAAAATTCGGGCTGTGTGGGCGGGTTTTTAATGTTTTGTGCTACTAAATGCATGGGTATTAACGATTTGTGCTATTAAGCGATGACACACCAGCAGAAATGCCGGTGCGTCATCATCACGCAAGTAAACTAGCTGACAAACTGGCGGAACAGCGCTTTACCTTTCAACAGCCGCGTCCCGAGCCAGCCACCGCACAGGGACAGCAGCACCGCGCCGCAGACGGGCAACGTTAACCACAGCCGCCAGTCAGGCTCCCATGGAAAATCAAAGACTTTCGTCTGAAGCACCGCCAGTGCGGTTTCCGCCCCGATGGCCGCCACCAGGCCCGCCACCAGCCCGAGCAGGGCAAATTCGCTCCACAGCGTGGCGCGCAGCAGCCGTTTACTGGCCCCCAGCGTGCGGTAGACCACCAGCTCCTGATGACGCTGACGCATGCCGACCTGCACCTGCGCCAGCAGCAGCAATAGGCCGCAGACGGTCACCAGTACCACCATCACCTCCAGGGCGCGGCTCACCTGTTCCAGCACCTGCCCGACCTGTTTGAGGATCGCGCCGATATCCAGCAGGCTCACCGTCGGAAATTCCCGGTTCAGTTGCGTCAGCATGCCGTTGCCGTTTTCCCAGCGGAAGCTGGTCAGCCAGCTCTGGGGCTGTCCGTCCAGCGCGCCCGGCGGGAAGATGAAGAAGAAATTTGGCCGCAGGCTTTCCCAGTCCACTTTGCGCAGGCTGGTGACTTTGGCGGTGAAATCCTGGGTATCACCGGTAAAGGTCACGCTATCGCCGAGCTTCACGTTCAGGCGTGTCGCCAGCCCCTCCTCCATCGACACTTCCCCCGCTTTCGGCGGCCAGGTGCCGGCAACGATCGGGTTATGGTCCGGACGTTTCGCCTGCCAGGTCAGGTTGAGCTCGCGGTTGAGCGATTCATCCTTATTTCCCTCCGTGGACTGGCCGTTGATCTGCGTCAGGCGGGCGCGCACGATCGGATAGAACGATTCCGGAATAATGTGATGCTCAGACAGGAACCCCTTCAGCGGCGTCACCTGTTCGGGAGCAATGTTGATCAGGAAATAGTTCGGGCTTTCCGGCGGAAGCTGCTGCTGCCAGCGATCCAGCAGATCCCCGCGCAGCACCAGCAGAAGCGCCAGCAGCATAAACGACAGCGAAAATGCCGAGAGCTGGCTGAGGGTAGACCACGGCTGGTGCAGCAGTCGGTTAACCGCCAGCCGCACCGGCAGCGATCTCACCGTCAGCTTTTTGAGAAGATTGAGCAATAGCCAGCCCACCACGCCGCACAGCAGCGCCAGCACCACCGCGCCCGCCAGCACCGCCCACAGCAGCGTACTGCCGCCCATCAGCCAGGCCAACAGCCCGACTGCCACCGCAATAATCACCGGCAGATAGAACTTCAGCGGCCAGACGCTGGCCACCACATCCCGGCGCAGCACGCGCAGCGGCTGGGTGGCGAGCAGCAGACGGTAGGGGCGTAACCCCACCAGCAGGGAGATCGTCGTCATCGCGCCGATGGCCCACAGCCACGGCCAGAGGCTGGCAGGCGGCAGCGCAGCGGGCAGGACCGGTTTGAGCAGCACCATCAGCAGCTTTTCAAACAGCAGCCCTATCGCCCCGCCGGTCAGAGCCGACAGCGCCAGCACCATCAGCCACTGGCCGACGATCAGCTTGCGCAGCTGTGCCCGGCCCGCGCCGAGAGTTTTGAGGATCGCCACCAGATCGTAACGGCTGCGGCAGTAGTGCCCCATTGCCACGGCAACGGCCGCAATGGCCAGCAGCAGGGTTAACAGCGCCGACAGCAACAGAAACTGCTGAGAACGCTCGAGGGATTTGCCGAGCGCCCCGTCATCCTGCTCCAGCCCGTACCAGCGATGTTCCGGCTTGAGCTGCGGCAGGAGCCATTTTTCGTACGCCTCCAGTTGAGCAGGCGTCCCGCCAAACTTATAGCGCCATGTGACGCGGCTACCCGGCTGGACGGCGTTGGTTTTCGCCACATCAGCGGTGTTCATCAGCAGGCGCGGCGCGAGCTGGAACGGATTAAATCCGGAGTCGGGCTCCTGCACCACTTCCCCGGCAATTTTGAGGGTCGCGTCGCCGACGTCGATACTGTCGCCGGGTTTCAGGTTCAGCAGCGCCATCAGACGCGAAGCCAGCAATACCGAACCGGAGGCCGGTTTTAGCCCCGGCGGACTGGTTTGTAAGTCACCATACATCGGGTAGATGTCATCCACGGCTTTTACGCTGGCAAGCTGTGGCGTGTCGCCCGCAAAGGTCATGGTCTGGAAGGTGATTTGCTCTCCCACCTTCAGCCCCTCTTTGCGCGCTTCCTCAATCCAGCCCGGCGGCACGGGGCGAGAACTTTGCAGAGCCCGGTCCCCCGCCATGAATTCCCGACTCTGCTGGCTAAGCCCTTTCTCCATACGATCGCTGACGCTGCCGAGCGCCAGCACGCAGGCCACCGCCAGGCTCAACGCCAGCCAGACAATCAGCAGCGAGGGCGAGCGCCATTCGCGCCAAAACCAGCGGGCAATCATGCTTCCTCCTGAAGAACACCGTTCACCAGCCGCAGGCGGCGGTCGCAGCGGGCGGCCAGCTGCGGGTCGTGGGTAACCAGAATCAGCGTGGTGCCATGCTCGCGGTTGAGGGAAAACAGCAGATCGGCAATTTTGTCCCCGGTTTTACGGTCGAGATTGCCCGTGGGCTCATCGGCAAACAGCACTTCCGGGCGCCCGTTAAACGCCCGGGCCAGCGCCACGCGCTGCTGCTCACCGCCGGAAAGCTGTGCCGGAAGGTGGTCGAGACGTTTTCCCAGCCCCAACTGTTCCAGCAACGCTTTGGCGTGATCGCGGCTTTCGCGGGTATTTTCACCGCGCAGCAGGCCGGGCAGCTCAACGTTTTCCAGCGCGTTGAGGGTTGGGATCAGCATGAATGACTGAAAGACAAACCCGATATGCCGGGCACGCAGCGCGGCGCGCGCCTCTTCATCAAGCGCGTGGAGGGGCTGGCCGACCAGGTTCACTTCCCCGCTGCTGCCATCGTCCAGCCCGGCGAGAATGGCCAGCAGCGTGGACTTACCGGAACCGGATTCGCCAATCAGGGCGATGGTTTCGGCACGTTTGACAATGAGTTCAACTCCGGTGAGGATGGAAAGCTCGTGTTCTCCCTGACCGACGGACTTCTTAAGACAATGAACTTCAACAATGTTTTCCGCTGGCATTTGCCCTTCCTGTTTTTGATGCTGATGACCTTCCGCGCGGCGGCTGCGGACACGTTATTGATTCTGGGCGACAGCCTGAGCGCGGGCTATCGTATGGCCGCCAGTGCGGCCTGGCCCGCCCTGCTCAATGATAAATGGCAGTCCCGGGCGTCTGTCGTTAACGGCAGCATCAGCGGCGATACGTCGCAGCAAGGCTTATCGCGCCTGCCTGCCCTGCTTAAGCAGCATCAACCGCGTTGGGTGCTGGTCGAACTGGGCGGTAATGATGGTTTGCGCGGCTTCCAGCCACAGCAAACGGAGCAAACGCTGCGGACTATTTTGCAGACCATTAAGGCTGCTAACGCCCAGCCGCTGCTGATGCAAATTCGCCTGCCCGCTAACTACGGCCGTCGGTATAATGAGGCGTTTAGCGCGATCTATCCTAAGCTTGCCAAAGAGTTTGATATTCCGCTGCTGCCATTTTTCATGGAAGAGGTCTATCTGAAACCTCAGTGGATGCAGGATGATGGCATTCACCCCAATCGCGATGCCCAGCCGTTCATTGCCGACTGGATGGCAACCCGGCTGGCTCCTTTAGTAAAACATGACTCGTCAAACAGCTGAGAACCTGACAGGTAAAGTTATGCAAAAATCGGTCTTAATAACAGGATGTTCCAGCGGAATTGGCCTTGAGAGCGCCCTTGAACTGAAACGTCAGGGGTTTTGGGTGCTGGCGGCCTGCCGCAAACCCGAAGATGTCGAACGCATGCGAGGGCTGGGATTTACCGGCATTCTGCTGGATCTCGATTCGCCAGAGAGCGTGGAGCAGGCCGCCGATGAGGTTATCGCCCTGACCAACAACCGGCTTTACGGTCTGTTTAACAATGCGGGCTACGGCGTGTACGGCCCGCTACAGACCCTCTCGCGGGAACAGCTGGAGCAGCAGTTCTCCGCAAACTTTTTTGGGGCGCATCAGCTCACCATGCGCCTTCTCCCCGCCATGCTGCCGCACGGCGAAGGGCGGATTGTCATGACCTCCTCGGTGATGGGCCTGATCTCCACGCCGGGACGCGGGGCTTACGCTGCCAGTAAATATGCGCTTGAAGCCTGGTCCGATGCGTTGCGCATGGAGCTGCGCCACAGCGGCATTAAGGTCAGCCTGATTGAACCGGGCCCCATCCGCACCCGCTTTACGGAAAACGTTAACCAGACGCAGGCGGACCAACCGGTCGAAAATCCCGGTATCGCGGCGCGTTTTACGCTTGGGCCAGAAGCCGTGGTTGCCAAAGTGCGCCACGCATTTGAGAGCGATACCCCTAAAATGCGCTATCCGGTGACGCTGGTGACCCATGCCGTCGGCTGGTTAAAACGCCTGCTGCCGGGGCGGATGATGGACAAAATTTTGCAGGGTTGAGTTGAAGCGACGACGCTTACCCCCATGTAAAGAGTAAACCGATAAAAGAGAATGCCGCATGTCCGTACAGAATATCGTCAACATAACTGAAGCTAACCTGCAACAGACACTCGAACAGTCAATGACTACACCGGTGCTGTTCTACTTCTGGTCTGAACGCAGCCAACACTGCCTGCAGCTGACGCCGGTCCTGGAAAGCCTTGCCGCGCAGTACAACGGTCAATTCATTCTGGCGAAGCTGGATTGTGACGCCGAACCGATGGTGGCTTCCCAGTTTGGCCTGCGTGCGATCCCAACCGTCTACCTGTTCCAGAACGGTCAGCCGGTGGATGGCTTCCAGGGGCCGCAGCCGGAAGAGGCGATCCGCGCCCTGCTGGATAAAGTCCTGCCGCGCGAAGAAGAGCTGAAAGCGCAGGAAGCCATGGCGCTGATGCAGGAAGGCAAGTACGACGAGGCGCTGCCGCTGTTAAAAGACGCGTGGCAGCTGTCGAACCAGAACAGCCAGATTGGTCTGCTGCTGGCAGAGACCCAGATTGCGCTGCACCGCCCCGAAGACGCGGAAGCCGTGCTGAAAACGGTGCCGATGCAGGATCAGGACACCCGCTATCAGGGCCTGGTGGCGCAGATTGACCTGCTGAAACAGGCGGCGGATACCCCTGAAATTCAGCAACTTCAGCAGCAGGTTGCGGACAACCCGGCGGATGCCGCGCTGGCAAGCCAGCTGGCGCTTCAGCTTCACCAGGTGGGGCGTAATGAAGAGGCGCTGGAGCTGCTGTTTAGTCACCTTCAGAAGGACCTGGGCGCCGCAGACGGTCAGGCGCGAAAGATGTTCCAGGAGATCCTGGCCGCGCTCGGCACCGGTGACGCGCTGGCGTCTAAGTATCGTCGTCAGCTGTACGCATTGCTTTACTAACAAAAATGCCCGGTGGCGCTAACGCTTGCCGGGTCTACAAAAGCCGATATTACCCCGTCTTCTTCAACTGCGTCACCACCAGCTGGTGGCGCGCGTTGTAAAACTTCCGATAGGTCAGATAGCAGGCAATAATCGTCGACAGGCTCGCCGTAGAGAGCAGCATAAACGTCACCATAATCTGGTATTTAATCGCTTTTACCGGATCGATACCGGCAAAAATCAGCCCCGACATCATGCCCGGCAGGCTCACCAGACCCACGGTTTTGGCGGAATCCACCGTTGGGATCAGCGATGAACGAATGCTGTCGCGGATCAACCGCGCCGAGGCCACCTTCGGCGTCGCGCCCAGGCTTAGCTTCTCCTGAAGCTGTTGCTGTTCACTGCTGAAGCGTTGCCCCAGATTGTTGTAGCATAACCCGACCGCCACCATCGCATTGCCCGCAATCATCCCGGAAATGGGGATCACCTGCATCGGCGTAAATTCTATCGAGCCGGAGAGCACCAGTACCGCCAGCGTTAACGCGGTCCCGGTGGTGATGGCAATAAACGACGAGAGGAACGCTTTATCGATGTATTTACTGCGTTTCTGCGCGTTCCATGCCGCGTTAAAGCAGATAAACAGCACCATCAACAGGGTCAGCACGGCATGATTGACGTTGAAGATGTATTTCAGCACATAGCCGACGATGATGAGCTGAATGACCGCGCGAACGATACTCCACAGAATATCTTTTTCCAGCCCCAGCTTCTCCCGGTAGCTGACCACAATCGCCACCAGCACCAGGACCATCGACAGCGCCAGCGATTCGTTGGTTATGTTATGTTCACCCACGGTGAGCCTCCTCCATTTTCCCGCCCTGCGGCCTGAGCGTGATGACATCATCCGCATGGCTAATTTCGTTTGAATCGTGCGTCACCCACAGCACGGCAATATCCTGTTCACGGACGTAGCGATGAATAATCTCATTGACGTTGCGCGTGTTAGCGTCATCCAGCGCGCTGGTGATTTCGTCCAGCAAAAGCACCTTCGGCAGGAATTGCAGGTTACGGATCAGCGAGACGCGCTGCTTTTCCCCGCCTGACAGTTCGGCAGTCGATTTGGTCAGCGTCTCCGGCGGAAGCCCAAAACGGGTCAGATCGTCCGCAAACTTTTTCGGATCGGGCGTTTGGTTGCGGATGTGCCAGGGGAAAACCAGATTGTCGTACACCGTGTCGCCAAACAGGGACGGCGTTTGCACGCAGTATGACACCTGCTGGCGATAGCTTTCCGGTGTAAGCGTGGCGATATCTTTCCCTTCAAACAGGATGGTTCCCTCCGTTGGACTCAGTAGCGAAGCCACGATTTTCAGGAGGGTGCTTTTGCCGCAGCCGGAGGGGCCGGTTATGAGTTTAAATTCGCCCGGAGAGAGACAAAAATCGACGTGCTGAAGGATGGTGTTATCACCCACACGAAAGCCAACATCCCTGATATCCAGAAGATTTTTTTTATTATTCATTCCGATTCCGTTAACCGCTGTGATAAGAACAGCCTTTAGCATAATCCTTTCCGCTACGCTGCGCGAATAGCCTTAACCTATCGCAAGTGTTAAACTTTTTGTTCGGTAATTGTCACCTCTATAACTACAGGAAGTCAGCAACATGACACATATCTTTTATGAGTTCTCTTCCCTGAAGCCTGGTGTTCCAGATGTGGAAACATTAATGGAAGTCATCAATTCTTCTGAACTCACGCGTTTTGTCATGGGTGCAGAGGTGGTCGATTTTGTTAAGAAGGCGCTCATCGTTAACACCACAATCGGTAGCTTTAAAAACTGCTATTTTGCTTTCGATGATGGGGCTTACTTTCTCGAGTTTGACGGCAAGGGTAAATCCAGACGCTTTACTGAGGTGCCGGACTGGTTCGTTTCCCCCGCGGAATTTGCCCGCTCGCAATGGCTGATTAACCATGACCTGGCCGATGTGAAGGCGACGGCGTTTATTGACGTGCTAATGTCCTACCCGCTTAAAGAGCGCCGGGCGCACTGCAATCTGCTGTTTGGTCTGGATCTGCATAAGGTCAATGTGGTTCCGGCGCCTACAGCCCCTGCCGGAAAAATGGGCAATAAAAACGGAAAAACCACCAAGCCTCGCGTCACGGATCTCGGCTCTTTTGAGCTTTTTACCGCGTTCTTTGCACGCATGAAAACCGCCGTCAATGCAAATGAGTTCCCCACCTTACAGGTGCTGACAGGCCAGAAGGATCTTGCAAAAGCGCCGCACAGCTTAAAGCAAGGGATCAGAACCTGGTTTAAGGGGATTACCGGCGATCTGCCGCCGAACAACAAACGTGTCGGAGCGGGCAATGCAGTACTGTTCTGCGCTCCCGTTCGCGAGCAGATCCAGCAGATAGAGGCCATCGGCCTGGAAAAATACTATCAGGGCTTATCGAAAGCCATCGCTGACGCCGGGGATGGGTTTATCACCGACTTCAGCTATACCTGGTCTGAAGAGTAACGCTATGCGCCCCGCTCTCCTGGCGGGGCGTTTTAATTTTACCAGTCCGGTTCCCACCTCTTTACAGGGGCGAAATCCCGCCCGTTAACCGATATACTTACGTTCAACAAATACGCAATTTTTCTCGTTACGGCATGCAAAACAGGAGGTTTTTATGCTCATCGTTGTTCCTGTCCTTATTTTCGTTGCGCTGGTTATCGTGGGCGCAGGCGTCAAAATTGTCCCGCAGGGTTACCAGTGGACCGTCGAACGTTTCGGTCGCTACACCAATACCCTTCAGCCGGGTTTAAGCCTGATCGTCCCCTTCATGGACAGAATTGGGCGTAAAATCAACATGATGGAGCAGGTGCTGGATATTCCTTCCCAGGAAGTCATCTCTAAGGATAACGCCAACGTCACCATCGATGCGGTGTGCTTTATTCAGGTGATTGATGCGCCGAAAGCGGCCTATGAGGTGAGCAACCTGGAGCTGGCGATCGTCAACCTGACGATGACCAACATCCGTACCGTGCTTGGCTCGATGGAGCTGGACGAAATGCTCTCCCAGCGCGACAGCATTAATACCCGCCTGCTGCACATTGTTGATGAAGCCACCAATCCGTGGGGGATCAAAGTGACCCGCATTGAGATCCGCGACGTGCGCCCACCGGCAGAGCTGATTGCTTCCATGAACGCGCAGATGAAGGCCGAGCGTACCAAACGCGCCTATATTCTTGAAGCCGAAGGGGTGCGTCAGGCCGAGATCCTGAAAGCGGAAGGGGAAAAACAGTCGCAGATCCTGAAAGCCGAGGGCGACCGTCAGTCTGCCTTCCTCCAGGCAGAAGCGCGTGAACGTTCGGCAGAAGCGGAAGCCCGCGCGACGCAAATGGTTTCCGAGGCGATTGCCGCCGGGGATATCCAGGCTGTGAACTACTTCGTCGCGCAAAAATATACCGATGCGCTGAAGGAGATCGGCTCTGCGAACAACAGCAAAGTGGTGATGATGCCGCTGGATGCCAGCAGTCTGATGGGATCTATCGCCGGAATTGCCGAGTTGATCAAAGACGGCGGAAACGAGCGTAAAAAATGATTGAGCTCATCGTTGCACATCCTCATGCGTTCTGGCTAAGCCTTGGCGGCTTGCTGCTGGCCGCCGAGATGCTTGGCGGCAACGGTTATCTGCTGTGGAGCGGTGTTGCCGCTGTGATTACCGGGCTGGTCGTCTGGCTGCTGCCTGTCGGCTGGGAGTGGCAGGGCGCGCTGTTTGCCGTGCTGACGCTGCTGGCCGCCTGGCTGTGGTGGCGCTGGCTGAACAAACGGGTGAAGGCGCAGAAGCCGGTCGACGCGCATCTCAATCAGCGTGGGCAGCAGATCGTGGGTAAACGTTTTACGCTTGATAACGCGCTGATCAACGGACGCGGTCATGTGCGTGTGGGGGACAGTTCATGGCCGGTGGTGGCCGATGATGACCTCAGCGCCGGCACGCGGGTTGAGGTCATTGCGGTAGAAGGCATTACCCTGCGGGTTAAAGCCTGTTAGGCGTGGGTTTTACGGTGGCAGCAGCCGGAAAGATTGTCGATAATCGGGCACTCGGCGCTGTCATCTCCCGGGCAGGATTCTGCCAGCTGTAACAGTTGCTCACGCATCGCCTGTAATTCGATGATATGGCGTTCGATCTCCGCCACTTTTTCCAGCGTACGTTTTTTCACGTCGGCACTGTGGCGTTTCGGATCGTTAAACAGGTTAACCAGCTCGCCGCACTCTTCAAGGTTAAATCCTACCTGTCTTGCCTGGCGCAGTAACGTCAGTTCGTCAAGGTGCAGCTGCGTATAGCTGCGGTAGCCGTTTTCACTGCGCAACGGTGGCGTCACCAGCCCTTTTTCCTCATAAAAGCGAATCGCTTTGCTGGTTAAGCCGGTTTTTTTCGCAACATCGCTGATATTCACATTTCCCCCTTGACCTTCCCCTTGATGGTGGGATTCTGACAGGCGCAGCCCCTTAAGGTACTGCGCCGAATCAGTATTTTGCAGACTTAACTAACCCGCAAATCCCCCGCTTTGCCTCCAGAGTGTGGACACAATGTGGACATTCCGCTAAGAGGATTATAGCTCACAGCGTCCAGTAAATAATCTGGAGCGAAGTGCGCGTAAACCATCGTTTGCGAAATATCCGCATGACCCAAGATTCTCTGTAAGGCAATGATGTTGCCCCCCTTCATCATGAAGTGCGTCGCGAACGTGTGCCGCAAAGCATGGGCCGCCTGTCCATCTGGCAAATTGGGTTTTGCTTCTTTCATCCTCAAGCGGAACGTCTTGTAACTCACCCGGAAAAGTCGACCTGATTCCCTGTGTTTAATTATCCTGGCGATATCATCCGATATCGGAACAACGCGCCTTTCACCGTTTTTTGTCAGGGTAAACATGACTCTGTTACCGACAATATTTTCCGCTTTCAGATTGTATGCCTCCCCCCACCTTGCACCGGTAGCCAGCAGCAAAATCGCTATGCGGTAGTAATCACCGGAACATAGCGACAAGAGCCGATCAACCTCGGTCTGTGTCAGGTATGACATTTCGGTTTTGGGCTCTTTCAACGCGGCAACCGATGTCACAGGATTTTCCCCGTGGAACTCGTCGATCTCCGCCATTGACTTGAAAATTCCACTCAAGGCGAAAAGGTCATGATTTATCGTTGAAGCCTTAATCCCCTGCTCCAGCCTGTATGCTCGGTAATCAATAATGCAACGTGCATCAAGCTGGTAAAGCATAGGGTCGCCCATATCCTGGCAAATGCAATTAACCGCGCTTAGTCTGCGGTTCGCATAGTTTTTGTTTCGTCCAATCAACTGCCACCAAAGCGCAATAAACTCGCTTAGCTTTCGTTTATCAGCCGGTTTATTCAGATAATCATGATTCTGAAATTTGGCAATGATACTGCGCTCAAATGCGTGCGCTTCTGTCTTTCTGTCAAACTTCCGCCGAATGCGTTTTCCATCGCGCCCGCGCGGCCTTACATCCACTTCATAGCGACCATCTTCGAGTTTCTTAACGGACATAAGAAGACCCTCCGATTGTCAGTTCACTATCTTGGTAACAAATAGTGAAAATGTAATTTTTATATAAAGTTAACCAGTCTGTTTCCCGGAGTGGTCTGATTGCGTTGTCTGTTGCCCAAAGTGTGCGAGAGCCGGTGCGATCTGGCCCCGGCTTGGGTCGATCCGGTCATACATAAACCAGTCTTGATACTTATGAAAACGAGGGTGTCCAAAAATACTCACTGCTGCTTCGAGCGTCATTTTCGTCTTATCACGCTCATACCCCCCATAACTTGAATAATTTAACCCTGTTAATTCAGACATTTGCCTTTTAGTTAAACGTTCAGAGTCGCGAATAAGCGCCAGTTTTTCGCCTTGCGTCATTGACATAATGATAAGATCTCATCACAATCATGAAAATTAAGCACACAGGCAACATTTGCCCACAGTGCCACCAGAAGCCGATTAGTGCTCATTAAGCCTCAAATGACCTCAACGTATGGAGTCTAACAAATGACACAATTACGAGAAATTGATTTAACGGCGGGATCTCAACATTTACGCCAATTCCCGTTAGATAATGCTCGCGTTGCTCGCACGTGCAAAATGACCACCGCGCAGGCTGAAAGCATCCGGGATATGAATACTGAAGAACTGCAAAAACAGATTTTCGTTACGCCGGTAGAGTTTGCTTATCTGACTGGCCGCACGTTAAAGAGCGTTCGCAACCTGATGGACCGCGCACAATTGCCAGTTCATCGCGAAGGGATGCCCGGTTCGAAACGTCCTAAACGTTTCATCATGCTGCAAGAATATTGGAATGCTGTAGCTCATTGCCGCGCACTCATTACTCCAGAAGAAAAGCACTTCATTGATCGGTTGATGCGAGATAAGAAAACATATCGCCGTGTAACTGGTAACCAACATTCAACGCACAAGCGCAACAGTCACAGCCAGCAACGCCGCATTGCATGACAATAGCGGACCTACAGGTACAGGGATTGAAAATGCTTATCCAGATCAATAGCAAAACAGCAATCTATCGCGGCTTCACAATCCTGAAGTTGCCACGCCAAAAGCCGTATTCACGTCAGCGATATCAAATAACCAAAGATGGTAATTATCTGGGGCTGGACTTCGGATTGTCTCAGGCTCGACAGACTATCGATCAGCTACATCGGAGGCACTAATGGCAACTTCAACAGCAGCAGTTATCGAAGCGCGAAACCGTTTGAATGCTACAAGGCAAAATGATGCGCGCACTTTATCGCGTAGCGGTTACGGCCCCGATCATCAATACAGCAGATCGCGTAATGTAGTTCAGGGTATGGCTCTTTCCGATATTGCGCGAAATGGTTTTGAGGTACGTTGTATAGAAACAGGCATTCAATTTTCAATTCTTCCGGGCGGCTCAATTTGCAAATTATTCACCGCAGAATTAGAAGCGTACTGGAATAGCGGCGCGCGCTGATTTAACAACGGCACTATGAACTGATTTATATACGGCATTTTTTCCGGGGCTTCGTTTTATCTTTTCTCAGGGGATTGAACATGACAATTCAAACTAATGACCGCGCGCACCTGCTTGGGTTGTTGCGTATCAAATTAAACCTGATGAAGAAAGAAAAGCTTTCCACTAATGAAATTTACCGCAGCCTGGAAGATTGGATCGTCAACAGAGAACAGGTCGCAGTAAACAAGGAGCGTAAAAATGGTTAACTCCCCTCTTATCTGGGCGGGCGGCAAGTCTCGCGCTATGTCGCATGTGCTTGATGCTTTGCCCCAAGGTGATTGCCTGGTTGAGCCTTTCGTGGGCAGTGGCAGTGTTTTCCTGAATACTGACTATAAGACTTATATTCTGTGCGATAGCAATGCCGCGCTTATCAATTTTTATTCGATTCTGAAAAGTAACACTGAAGGTTTGTTGAATGCCGCCGTTGAACTTTTTGAAGGCGGAAATAATAAAGAATCATATTATCAGTTTCGAAATGAATTTAATGTATTCAATCGTGATTTTCGTTCCTGCACTGATAATAAAGGGCACGATAACAGGCTGTATGATCCTGAAGAGTTTATAAGATTTGCCGCCTTATTCCTTTATCTGAATCGTCACTGCTATAACGGTTTGTATCGTGTAAATGCAAAGAATGAATTCAATGTACCTTTTGGACATCGCCGCAAGCCAATTTTCCCTGTGGCGGAGATTCAGCACTTTGCTAAAAGGGCATATGAGAAAGGCGCTCAGTTTCTTTGTGCGGATTTCCGCTACACCATTCCTGTTGCCAGCCGTGTATTTGAAAACACAGTACTTTACTGTGATCCGCCATACCTGCCAGCCAGCACAACGGCTGATTTCACCGCTTATGGAAAACCCTTCACGGCAACGGATCACCGTGACCTGGTTGGGGCATTAATCGCCGCTCATAACAATGAAGGTTGTGTGTCCGTTTTTTCAGGTAGTGACACCGCGGACACGCGCCAAATTTATTACCCGTTCACCCTTAAGCCTTTTGAAGTTCGGCGCTCAGTTGGGGCTAAAACTCGTAATTTGGCTGGCGAGGTGATTGGCACTCTGCGTGTCTGTGATTGCTGTGGGCGCGTAGGCGGTGGCTGTCCTGATTGTGGTGCTGTAATGGGCGATACGACTTATTCAGAAATGGTGGCTTCTGGTGCTTTTGAAGATCAGGAGGTGTTCCGATGAATACAGTTGAAGCGGTAGTAACAAGGGTTCTGGACGTTCGCCCATACCGTAATTTGTGGATCACGCGCGTTGAGGTTCTTAGTGAGGGTGGTTACAGCAACACCGAGATAATCAGTTATTCCGAACGTGACGCGCGGGAAGTAAAGCCCGGCGACACTATGACAATCTAGGGTGAGCCGGTGACTCAGGCGCGTCGTGTTCACTCTATGACTACGGATAAACCGGGCAGCTTTAACGAGGCGACCCGGTACGCCTATCCGTGGAATGAACCCAAACAGGCCATTGCTGTCGATAAGACTCCCGCTGTTGATCTATATGAACTGGGTCAAGAGCAGGAGTTTTTCGCGTGGGTTGAAGATACCCTCAAGCCACTACCTACATTTATCCGCCGCCGCGTTTCCTCCCGCATAAATGCCGTACACGCTGACAAAGGACGTCACATCGCAAAGTTAACCCTTCGCAATATCGTGGCACGCGACCTTCCCCACGTGCGAGCAGTTACAGAGCAATACGCCGTGCCTGTTGGCAGTGAATGGATCATTTCTTCCGAATTAAACCCACTGTTTCATACGTTTGAAAACCTTCGTGAGCTAACGCGCCGGTTCAATCAGTTGGCTGACAGCACGGACGAAGATATTGATTTACTTGCTCAGGATATCGCTATTTATGCAAATGCTGCCTTAGCTGAAGTGAGTGAAACCTGTGCTGTACTTAGCCCTGTGGATTACAGCAAACGAATGCTGCGTGAAGGCTCAAGGCTAATTGCTTACTTCGGACTAATCGCACCCTGGGCTTCACGGCGCAAAATGCCACTTGATGAAATGGCCGCTTCAATTCGAAAAATTCTCGATGATCGTTTTTGGTCACGTCTGCTGCGAAAGTACGCGCGCCGCTGGCGTGAACATCTGCATATTGCCTTTGGTGATGTGCGTCGCGATGTTTCCCCCTATTGCAGCAAAAACCACGTTAAACAGTGGGATGCGCGTCGCAAGCGTAGCAGGGAAATCATGAGCCGCCTGGAGCTTGAAGATCAGGTCACGGGTGAGCGCATGTCGCTTATAGAGCAGATTGATAAAAGCATATCGAACCCTGAAAAACGCCGCGTAGAACTTATGACGCGTATTGGTGGCTTTGAGAAGGTGGCAACGGAAAGCGGTTATGCCGGAAGTTTCTTCACGCTAACCGCCCCGTCTAAATATCACGCCTATACCGCGTTTGGACACCGTAACCACAAGTGGAACGGGGCAAGCCCACGCCGATCACAGCGGTATCTCAATCAAATATGGCAACAGATTCGCGCTGAACTCTCACGCCGCGAAATTCCTATTTTCGGTCTTCGCGTCGCTGAATCCCATCATGACGGTACTCCGCACTGGCACGGCCTGCTGTTTACAGCCCCAGAGCATACTTCGGAGTTGAAAGAGGTCATGGAAGACTACGCAACGCGTGAGGATGCGGAAGAGTTAACTGGTAAGTCTGGTAAGCAGCCCCGCTTTGAACTTAAGCCGATTGATCCGGCTCTGGGTAGCGCTACGGGTTATGTCGTCAAATACATCTCAAAAAACATTGATGGTTACGCCCTGGACGGCGAGAGCGATCACGAAAGTGGACGCCCACTGAAGGAAACCGCGAAGCACGCAACGGCCTGGGCGTCATGCTGGGGTATACGTCAATTCCAGTTTTTAGGGGGCGCGCCGGTGTCAGTCTGGCGTGAACTGCGCCGCCTGAGAAATCAGGATTTAGCCGACAGGGTTAGTCCTGTTTTTGGTGAGCTGCACCGCGCGGCTCACGCGGGAGATTGGCAGGGGTACATCACTTTGCAGGGTGGCCCTTTTGTTTCCCGTTCCAAGTTGGTGCTGCGCGCCTGGTATCAATACAAAAACGAGCCAAGCAGTTACGGCGAGTATCAGAAAGCTATCAAGGGTCTGGTTATGCCAGCATCCAGCATTCCGCCCG
Source organism: Enterobacter sp. 301B (assembly GCF_003850715.1). Taxonomy (NCBI): domain Bacteria; kingdom Pseudomonadati; phylum Pseudomonadota; class Gammaproteobacteria; order Enterobacterales; family Enterobacteriaceae; genus Enterobacter; species Enterobacter sp. 301B. Next base: position 2,273 of record NZ_PQTC01000005.1, on the reverse strand, counting down.
TAGAAACGCGCCTCCATTCTTATCGTATTGTGAAGATGAAGCCTAAATCTTCAGACCGCGCCGATCCGGGTTTTGACCTTAAGGGCGCGTCTGCGCCCTCTTGGACTCGTGTCAATAACTGTACCAAGGTCAAAAAACACACAAGTTCAGGGGGGGACAATTCGCCACCAGTTGAGCCTGAACAGTATGAAATTGGTCAAATGACCCACGAGCAGAAAAAACGGCTCAACGAAAGCATCAGAAACTACAAACCGGAACGGCAAAAATCACCTGCTGATGAGTTTGAGTCGCTGGCTAATGCCATTACGGCATCAGATTGTGATGATATTGAGCAGTCCAGAGCGGAGAGCTATCTAAAAGTTGCTCAGGAATTGAGGCAGCAGGAAAGGAGTATGCCTGCTGTTACCGGGCCAGCTCCTGTATCAGCCGATTGCATTGCGACACTGGATGATTTTGCCAAATCAATAGGCATAGAGCTGAGCACAGGCCAGTTAACGTTATTGCTACGCGGTGAGCGTTTGCGAATTGATGGCTTTATTGTCTCCGCAACCAGTAGCGGAGAGCTGAGACGCAGAAAAGATAATGGCGCTGACCGGAAGACCGCCGATTTGTGGCAGCATATGAAGCTAAGTCATAATGTTGACAGCAGAGATATCAGGCATGATCCCGTTGGCAGCTATGCGGAAATGTTGAAAAAAGCTGATCCGGCTGCGTGGGACAGGTTGTTTGGCACCAGGAATCAGGGGCAGCGCGTATGTTTGACGAAGAACAGCGAGAGCAGGAAGTAATTGATTTCATCAGTAACAAAATTAAGCGATGCCGTAAGTGTGGTAACGAGCTGCACTACAAGGAAAAGTATTATTTTAATGATCGCATTTGCTGCACCTGCAAGGGGTTAAAACCGTTTGACGCTCCCGAAGATATTGCTTTGTCTGAAAGCTTCGAGCCAGAACCAGCGCGACTGGCAGATGAAGGCCATGATGCACGAACCAGTACCGAGCGTGAGCTATTTAGCCGATATCCCGAATGGCAGTTGATGAATGAGAGGGCGGCAAAGAAACGGCGTGAAGAGCATCCGCCTGAAGAAAGCAGTCTCCCATCTTCCCGATCAGCGGTAAATTCCGCAGGCCCGTTATCTGTTGAGCGCATCAATGAGCTGATGGCTAAATATGATGCCAGCGAAGCCGTGGATATCAGGCAGGAAGAGCTGATATCGCTGCTGTGGGAAGTGCTCTACCACCGCAAAATTAACCCAGTCTTCTAAGATGGGTTTACCTCATGTGCGCAAGACCACCGGCAAAGAACCAAATGGCAATCGTTATAACCTTCGCAACAAGTTGCGAAGGTTATAACGATTCTGCGGGTGCGGGCGGCAAAGAGTCCGCTGGTGCCACAAAGTGGCACCCACCAGGTGATGCCAATTATTCGCGCGAGTTGTGAGAAAAGGTCACTGCATGAGTGACTACAGCCCCCAGAATGTTACTGCGCTTTTCAACATAAACATCGTCATTGTATTCGTAATTACCATCGGGGTAGCAAATTCTGATATTAGTTTCCAGTTCAGGATCGTCAACATCAGCCCCTGAGCAACTCTTAGAACTGCCCGAAGCATACGTATATGAGGCTGTATAGGATGAGTACACACCAGGTAGAAAATATGTAATCGTCATAACAGCTACAACTGAAAACATCACCATCAATATGCTTACTCCACCAAAAAGCTTCAGGTAAGCACTAATTTTGCCATCTTTCACAACCCCTTTACTCACCATGAATATTGAGATGAAGAACGAAACGGCCAAAGAGCCAAGAATGACGTAACGTGATGTGACTGGGTTAAGAAACGTTTCTCTGTAAATTGTTACCTTCCACCAGATCAACAGAAAAACCGCACCGAGAAAAAAAACAGTGACGGAAATTAGATAGGGGTATGAGTCTTTTTTCATCCCTGTTACTCCGGAAAAATAGTTCCATTCAGATTTTGCAACTTATCACGCGCTTTGAACATTGAAAACCGTTTGTTCAGGTTGCACAAACGTGCACAAATTTGCACAATTTTTTTGATGCTGTTTATGCCCTTTCCGCCCTGTGGCGGCGCGGTCTGACACCAGATCGGGAAATGCACAAAAAACGAAGCAAATGTCGCGCGCAGGTGACGGGGGAACAGCCCACGCGACGGAGGGTCGGGAGGTGATGCCTTTAATTGCCATTCTTCGGCCTTTTTCGCCTTCTCAGCGCGTTTTCTCGCTTCCGGGTGTGAGCGGGATCGATTG
>NZ_PQTC01000059.1:0-2845 GCF_003850715.1 Enterobacter sp. 301B | reverse complement strand
ATTGGGTAATGTTTTTAAAGTTAGTAAGGCAGTTGTTAGAGCACTTACTGAAAATAAAACAGTATCATTTGCTGATTTAATCAGATCACGTTCAGTTTTATTTTTTAATTCTACCAAACGATAAAAGAAAGGGATAACAATACAAATTGGAAAAACTAATAAATATGGTGAGCTAAGGTCAAAGAAAAAAAATAATATTATGAGAACAAATAATAATTTTATGCTTTTTTTGTACGTGTCTATCAGCGGTTTTGGAATTTTTTTCATAATTTTATTCATTTTTAATTGAGCCAGCAGTGGCTGGCTCTAGTGGTTAGGCTGCCAGACCTTCATTGGGGCGATCTGAATCTTCTCTGCTATCTTTTTCAGCAGCATAAGTAGATTCACGTGACTTAGTAGACATCCCTGAGCCGTAGATCTTCTGAGCTTCACTATTTTCTGGTTTCCAAGCCCAGTTTGAAACATCTACTTTTTGTTCCGATTCCATTTTTTCAAGAAAATTTAAACCAAATACATTCATAGTTCACCTGCTATTTGAAGTTAACCAATTTGCAATGGACCCGGAAATATCCATGCCGGATAAATCTTCGATCCACAACCATTGACCAGCAGAATTCACCTCTAAGAACCACCAGTCATTATTTTCATCAACGATGAAATCTAAAGCCCCATATCGAAGGTTTAACTTAGACATTAAGGAATTTATTTTTTCCTTCACCGAAGTGGGGGCATCAATTTTCCAGTGCGGTGTATTAGGTATATCGTATCTACGCCAATCTATTTTTGCCTTGTTTGAATGCTGAGAGTCTATAGCACAAGCAAAATGTTCATCTTCAATTACTGTGTATCTAACTTCAAATTTTTTATTAACATATTTTTGAAGAGTAATTGGATTTTCTGAATAGTTTGCAAAACTTTCTAATTGTTCTAAAGTTATTTTGTTTACATATAGACCTAATAACTCACCTGATTCAGAGATATACATATCTTGAGACATGAATTTAAGAACCGAATCAGGGTAAGTAGTTAAGAAATTTTTGAGGTCTTCTTTGGAGTTTGAAGTTATAAATAGTGGATTATTTAGCCCAACTTCATTAGCTATTTTGTGTTGAAAATACTTGTTATCAGCGAGAGTTGCATCTCTTACATGATTAAACCAGCAACTTTCAGATAATGCATTATATAGACCAAAAAGGCTTTTATTCCATTCAGATCGCCATAATCTGAAACCATTACTTTGATCTTGCTGTTGTTCAGAATTGACTTGAACAGATACCCGCCTTGGCCAAACACATTTTACGGATGAATTTTTGATTGTTTTTCCGTTCTGGGAGATAGTCCATTCAGAGCCATCAAAGCTAATTTTTGTATCTTTAAGGGCTTCTATATCTAAATTCAAACGGAAATAGTTATCACCGAGTTTCATCGAAACTATGTCTGCATGAACATCGTTACTGTCAGTAAGTATCAAGATCATTGTTAGGATGTATCTGAATTTTTTTGTTTACTTAATATCCGATAGTTATGTTTCATCGTCAATATTAATTTTTATTGAATATAAGGTATTGATTTAAAAGTAGTTTAATCACCGCATTGGTTTTCATAATGTAATTTACATATGGTATTATATCATTTCTTTTAGTCTTTCTTGTAAATTACCTTGCTTTTACTTGACTTAGTCAGACTTTTGTACTCGATAGCTTTGTGCTTCTTGTGGCTATGGAGTAATCTAATGTGTAATAAAACTATGCTAAGGAACCAATCGATTACTATGTATATCAATAAATTAGCTATTAGAAATTATAAAAACTTTCGAAGCTCAAATTTCTGCTTTGTTAAAAACTCAGTGAATACAATTATCGGTGAGAATGCTTCAGGTAAAACAAATTTGTTTAATGCTATGCGATTGATTCTTGATGACTCACTTCCAATGAATTCAAGAGTTCTATCAGGTGAAGATTTTTATCGTGGCTTAAATGACCCCTTCGGGCACTGGATTATTATCACAATGTATTTTGATGATTTAAGTGAATCTGAAGAAGAACAGGTTATTGCGAACTATACAATAAATAATGGTAACGAAGAGGCATTAAAAGAAGGAAATTATACATTTATATATCGCCCAAGATTTCATATTAGGCAAAAGCTATACGAGTTAACTGTAGATAATAAAGATTTAGAATCAAGATTAGAGGCTTTTACAGAGTTGAAATCAACTTGTATAATATCCAAAGAGACTTACGAGGCTGTCGCTTTTGTTAGAACAAAAGTTGATTTTAATAATGACGAAGTTTATAAGCAAGTAGTTGGGGATTTTGAAAATTACATTTTTTCAAATCCCAATGAAGATGATGCTACAGTCATTGGTGTAAAAAAACCGCCATACTTCGCCTTAGGTAGTGAAGTTGCTTGTACTTATGTCAAGGCTCTTCGCAACGTGGTAGCTGATTTAAAGTATTATAAAACTAATCCACTGTATAAATTGCTCACTTTAAAAAGCAAACAAATTGATGATAGAAAAGATATTTCTGAGAATGTTAAGAACATTAATGAACAAATTTCAGCAATTCCTGAAATTGCTCGACTAAGTAATAAAATATCAACATCTTTACTTAATACGGTTGGCTCAACATATTCGCCAAAAATATTGGTTTCATCACAACTACCAGAAGATTTTACTGAATTAATCCAATCACTTGGATTAGTAGTCGAGGATTCTTTAGATTATGACGGTTCAGGAAGAATTGATGATTTAAGTCTTGGGGGGGCAAATTTAATATATTTGGCTTTAAAATTATATGAGTATGAAGAAATTAGAGATGCTGAAGAGCATATAACTCATTTC
>NZ_PQTC01000058.1:0-2959 GCF_003850715.1 Enterobacter sp. 301B | reverse complement strand
GAAGTGAAACATCTTCGGGTTGTGAGGTTAAGCGACTAAGCGTACACGGTGGATGCCCTGGCAGTCAGAGGCGATGAAGGACGTGCTAATCTGCGAAAAGCGCCGGCGAGGTGATATGAACCTTTGACCCGGCGATGTCCGAATGGGGAAACCCAGTGCAATCCGTTGCACTATCGTTAACTGAATACATAGGTTAACGAGGCGAACCGGGGGAACTGAAACATCTAAGTACCCCGAGGAAAAGAAATCAACCGAGATTCCCCCAGTAGCGGCGAGCGAACGGGGAGCAGCCCGGAGTCTGAATCAGCTTGTGTGTTAGTGGAACGGTCTGGAAAGTCCGACGGTACAGGGTGATAGTCCCGTACACGAAAGCACATTTGCTGTGAACTCGAAGAGTAGGGCGGGACACGTGGTATCCTGTCTGAATATGGGGGGACCATCCTCCAAGGCTAAATACTCCTGACTGACCGATAGTGAACCAGTACCGTGAGGGAAAGGCGAAAAGAACCCCGGCGAGGGGAGTGAAAAAGAACCTGAAACCGTGTACGTACAAGCAGTGGGAGCCTCTTTATGGGGTGACTGCGTACCTTTTGTATAATGGGTCAGCGACTTATATTCTGTAGCAAGGTTAACCGTATAGGGGAGCCGAAGGGAAACCGAGTCTTAACTGGGCGTTAAGTTGCAGGGTATAGACCCGAAACCCGGTGATCTAGCCATGGGCAGGTTGAAGGTTGGGTAACACTAACTGGAGGACCGAACCGACTAATGTTGAAAAATTAGCGGATGACCTGTGGCTGGGGGTGAAAGGCCAATCAAACCGGGAGATAGCTGGTTCTCCCCGAAAGCTATTTAGGTAGCGCCTCGTGAACTCATCTTCGGGGGTAGAGCACTGTTTCGGCTAGGGGGCCATCCCGGCTTACCAACCCGATGCAAACTACGAATACCGAAGAATGTTATCACGGGAGACACACGGCGGGTGCTAACGTCCGTCGTGAAGAGGGAAACAACCCAGACCGCCAGCTAAGGTCCCAAAGTCATGGTTAAGTGGGAAACGATGTGGGAAGGCACAGACAGCCAGGATGTTGGCTTAGAAGCAGCCATCATTTAAAGAAAGCGTAATAGCTCACTGGTCGAGTCGGCCTGCGCGGAAGATGTAACGGGGCTAAACCATGCACCGAAGCTGCGGCAGCGACACTATGTGTTGTTGGGTAGGGGAGCGTTCTGTAAGCCGTTGAAGGTGTGCTGTGAGGCATGCTGGAGGTATCAGAAGTGCGAATGCTGACATAAGTAACGATAAAGCGGGTGAAAAGCCCGCTCGCCGGAAGACCAAGGGTTCCTGTCCAACGTTAATCGGGGCAGGGTGAGTCGACCCCTAAGGCGAGGCCGAAAGGCGTAGTCGATGGGAAACAGGTTAATATTCCTGTACTTGGTGTTACTGCGAAGGGGGGACGGAGAAGGCTATGTCAGCCGGGCGACGGTTGTCCCGGTTTAAGCATGTAGGCGGAGGTTCCAGGTAAATCCGGTACCTTGTTAACGCTGAGGTGTGATGACGAGGCACTACGGTGCTGAAGTGATAAATGCCCTGCTTCCAGGAAAAGCCTCTAAGCATCAGGTAACACGAAATCGTACCCCAAACCGACACAGGTGGTCAGGTAGAGAATACCAAGGCGCTTGAGAGAACTCGGGTGAAGGAACTAGGCAAAATGGTGCCGTAACTTCGGGAGAAGGCACGCTGATATGTAGGTGAAGCCCCTGCGGGCGGAGCTGAAATCAGTCGAAGATACCAGCTGGCTGCAACTGTTTATTAAAAACACAGCACTGTGCAAACACGAAAGTGGACGTATACGGTGTGACGCCTGCCCGGTGCCGGAAGGTTAATTGATGGGGTTAGCGGCAACGCGAAGCTCTTGATCGAAGCCCCGGTAAACGGCGGCCGTAACTATAACGGTCCTAAGGTAGCGAAATTCCTTGTCGGGTAAGTTCCGACCTGCACGAATGGCGTAATGATGGCCAGGCTGTCTCCACCCGAGACTCAGTGAAATTGAACTCGCTGTGAAGATGCAGTGTACCCGCGGCAAGACGGAAAGACCCCGTGAACCTTTACTATAGCTTGACACTGAACACTGGTCCTTGATGTGTAGGATAGGTGGGAGGCTTTGAAGCGTGGACGCCAGTCTGCGTGGAGCCAACCTTGAAATACCACCCTTTAATGGCTGGTGTTCTAACGTAGACCCGTAATCCGGGTTGCGGACAGTGTCTGGTGGGTAGTTTGACTGGGGCGGTCTCCTCCCAAAGAGTAACGGAGGAGCACGAAGGTTGGCTAATCCTGGTCGGACATCAGGAGGTTAGTGCAATGGCATAAGCCAGCTTGACTGCGAGCGTGACGGCGCGAGCAGGTGCGAAAGCAGGTCATAGTGATCCGGTGGTTCTGAATGGAAGGGCCATCGCTCAACGGATAAAAGGTACTCCGGGGATAACAGGCTGATACCGCCCAAGAGTTCATATCGACGGCGGTGTTTGGCACCTCGATGTCGGCTCATCACATCCTGGGGCTGAAGTAGGTCCCAAGGGTATGGCTGTTCGCCATTTAAAGTGGTACGCGAGCTGGGTTTAGAACGTCGTGAGACAGTTCGGTCCCTATCTGCCGTGGGCGCTGGAGAATTGAGGGGGGCTGCTCCTAGTACGAGAGGACCGGAGTGGACGCATCACTGGTGTTCGGGTTGTCATGCCAATGGCACTGCCCGGTAGCTAAATGCGGAAGAGATAAGTGCTGAAAGCATCTAAGCACGAAACTTGCCCCGAGATGAGTTCTCCCTGAGACCTTGAGTCTCCTGAAGGAACGTTGAAGACTACGACGTTGATAGGTCGGGTGTGTAAGCGCAGCGATGCGTTGAGCTAACCGATACTAATGAACCGTGAGGCTTAACCTTACAACGCCGAAGCTGTTTTGGCGAAGAGA
>NZ_PQTC01000057.1:0-3759 GCF_003850715.1 Enterobacter sp. 301B | reverse complement strand
ACGTTTTTTGCCAAATCGATTCCAATAGTTTTAACGTTCATGATAGCAGCGCTCCGTTCAATGAGTGACGATTTATCGTCCCACTGTGGCACAAGAGATGGGAGGCGACCATTCCATTAACAAAGCCGCAATTTATGCAAATCAAATGCTCCAGAAGACGGCTGGCAGACTATCAACAGGATATCTGTATGGCCACTCTTGCACTCTGCATTCCGATTGACGCCGCATCGTAAGTTGAAGTTTGCTAATCTTTGAGATGTAGTACCCTCTATACAGTGCGGATTTTAATTAATGGAATAAATGATTATGAGTGAAAATGATACAATCCAAAAGAAGTCTAAAAGCCAGATTAACAAAGCGGTATTCTTTACATCTGCTTTGTTAATTTTCCTTCTTGTCGCCTTTGCCGCTGTATTCCCGGATGTCGCCGACAAAAATTTTAAACTACTTCAGCAACAAATCTTCACGAATGCCAGCTGGTTCTACATCCTTGCAGTGGCCCTGATTCTACTGAGTGTCTCGTTCCTGGGACTCTCACGCTACGGTGATATCAAACTGGGTCCGGACCATGCGCAGCCTGATTTTAGCTATCACTCCTGGTTTGCGATGCTTTTCTCGGCAGGGATGGGGATCGGCCTGATGTTCTTTGGCGTTGCTGAACCTGTGATGCATTATCTTTCACCTCCTGTCGGCACTCCAGAGACCGTTGCGGCAGCGAAGGAAGCAATGCGCCTGACGTTCTTCCACTGGGGCCTGCACGCATGGGCAATCTATGCCATTGTGGCACTGATCCTGGCCTTTTTCAGTTACCGTCACGGTCTGCCTTTAACGCTGCGTTCCGCACTTTATCCCATTATTGGCGAGCGCATATACGGACCTGTAGGCCATGCGGTTGATATTTTCGCCGTTATTGGCACCGTCTTTGGCGTTGCGACATCGCTGGGGTACGGTGTTTTGCAGGTGAATGCTGGTTTGAATCATCTTTTCGGGGTGCCTATTAATGAAACGGTGCAGGTGATTCTAATCGTTGTCATCACTGGTTTAGCGACGATTTCGGTGGTGTCCGGCCTGGACAAGGGAATACGTATACTGTCTGAGCTCAACCTGGGCCTGGCAGTGCTGCTGCTGGCGCTGGTCCTGTGTCTGGGACCAACCGTGCTTCTGCTGAAGTCATTTGTGGAAAATACGGGCGGTTATCTTTCTGAACTGGTGAGTAAAACTTTTAACCTTTATGCGTATGAACCTAAGTCGAGCAACTGGCTGGGGGGCTGGACATTACTGTACTGGGGATGGTGGCTTTCATGGTCGCCGTTTGTGGGGATGTTCATCGCAAGAGTCTCGCGCGGTCGAACCATTCGCGAGTTTGTCACCGGCGTGCTGTTTGTTCCCGCCGGCTTCACGCTCATGTGGATGACGGTGTTTGGTAACAGCGCAATCTATCTCATTATGCACCAGGGGGCGGCTGATCTCGCCAATACCGTTCAGCAGGATGTCGCGCTGGCCCTGTTTAATTTCCTGGAGCATTTCCCGTTTTCTTCCGTGCTGTCATTTATTGCAATGGCGATGGTCATTGTCTTCTTTGTCACCTCGGCTGACTCCGGGGCAATGGTTGTTGATACGCTGGCATCGGGTGGCGTCGCTAACACGCCTGTATGGCAGCGAATTTTCTGGGCCTCGCTCATAGGGATTGTGGCAATCGCACTGCTGATTGCGGGGGGACTGAGCGCGCTGCAAACCGTGACAATAGCGAGCGCATTACCTTTCTCAGTGATTTTACTGATATCCATATACGGATTATTAAAAGCCCTGCGTCGGGATTTGACCAAGCGTGAAAGCCTGAGCATGGCGACTATTGCTCCGACTGCAGCGCGTAACCCGATTCCATGGCAGAGACGCTTGCGCAATATCGCTTATCTGCCAAAGCGCTCTCTTGTGATACGCTTTATGGGCGACGTTATCCAGCCCGCCATGACGCTGGTTCAGGAAGAACTGAATAAACAGGGAACGATAAGCCATATAAGTGATACTGATGACGAACGAATTCGGCTTGAAGTCGATTTGGGCAATGAGCTGAACTTTATTTATGAAGTGAGACTTCGTGGCTATAACTCACCGGCTTTCGCCATGGCTGCAATGGACAATGACGAGCAGCAGGTTGAGCAACATCGATATTATCGCGCTGAGGTCTATCTGAAAGAAGGCGGTCAAAACTATGATGTGATGGGCTGGAATCAGGAACAGCTGATTAATGACATACTGGACCAGTACGAAAAACACCTGCACTTCCTGCACCTCGTTCGTTAATACAAAAATGCCGTCCTGCCGGGCGGCATTTATTTTCCCGAACTTAATACAAGGATATGCTGAATGATTTTACGCTGGCAATGGATTCTCAGGCAGACACTTAAAAAACTATGGTTCAGGGCAACGTTATTTGCAATGGTAGCAATAATAACGGCCCTTTTATCTATTCTTTTTAGATCAATGATCCCAGAGTCAGTATCAGTGAAGGTTGGTGCGGAAGCAGTTGATAATATTCTGAACATACTGGCATCGAGTATGCTGGCGGTGACCACATTTTCACTGAGTATCATGGTCACCGCTTACGGTTCAGCCACTACTAATGTGACGCCCAGAGCCACGCGTTTAGTTGTAGAAGACGTAACCACACAAAATGTACTGGCCACTTTTATCGGTTCTTTTCTCTTCAGCCTGGTAGGGATTATTGCCCTCAATATGGGAGCCTACGGAGAAAGGGGTAGAGTCATTTTATTCATTGTAACACTGGTTGTCATTGCCTTAATAATCATCACATTGCTTCGCTGGATACAGCATTTGACCTCTCTGGGCAGGGTAGGTGAGACAACAGCAAAAGTAGAACAGGCGGCGATCGAGACATTTATTGCGAGAGCAAAAAGTCCATGTCTTGGCGGATATCCATGGCTTGAGAACAATGAACAACCAAAAGGAACTGTTGCCGTATATCCGGAGAAAATTGGCTATGTTGAATATATTGACATGGTCAAGCTCGGCAGTCTGCTGAGCAATGATCCTCGTCATGTATATCTTGTGGCGCAGCCAGGCAGTTTCATACATCCATCGATGCCAGTTTTGTACCTGAGTTCTGGTCAGGAGTCATCAATCTGTACCGATTTACTTGAAACGATCATTGTCTCGGATGTGCGTTCATTTGCTCAGGATCCCCGATTCTGTCTCAGCGTCATGGCCGAAATAGCCTGCAGGGCCCTTTCGCCCGCAGTAAACGATCCCGGTACTGCGATTGATGTCATTGGCAGAGGTGTTCGAATACTCTCCGCTTACGCGCAGAATAAAATAGATGAAACTGAAGTGATATATCCTTCAGTACATGTTGCGCCACTTCAGATCAAAGACCTACTGGAAGACTTTTTCTTACCTGTTGCACGTGATGGTGCGAGTATGAGGGAGATTCAGATAAGAGTCCTTAAAGGACTGTCTATGCTGAGTAAGGGTTGGCCTGGGATGTTTGCTGAAGCCGCACATATACTGGCATCTGAAACATTAGAGCATGCAACTCGTACTGGTCATATAGCCCATGACGAATATCTTATAAAATCAATTTATTATAATTTATTCAGTGGCGAAAATCCTAAGGAAGGTGCGAACAAGTTCCTGATATGAGATCATCATATTCATCCGGAGCGCATCCCAGAGGGACATCATGAGCCATCAACTCACCTTCGCCGATAGTGAATTCAGCACTAAGCGCCGTCAGACCCG
>NZ_PQTC01000056.1:0-4479 GCF_003850715.1 Enterobacter sp. 301B | reverse complement strand
TCTTCTGCTCCCGGATGGTCGTGTAATTGTCGAGTATCTGCTGCCCCTGCCACCATAGAATGCCCGCACTTGAGGCTATCAGCAGCACGGAGACCAGGACGATGGTCAGCCACGTCTGGCTGACCATCGTCCTGGTCTCCGTGCTGCTGATAGCCTCAAGTGCGGGCATTCTATGGTGGCAGGGGCAGCAGATACTCGACAATTACACGACCATCCGGGAGCAGAAGAGCACGCAGGCCATGCTGTCCGAGAGGAACAGCGGCGTCGTTCCTCTCCGCAGGTCGTGAGCTGCACGCCGCTGTTCCTCTCGGACAGCATGGCCTGCGTGCTCTTCTGCTCCCGGATGGTCGTGTAATTGTCGAGTATCTGCTGCCCCTGCCACCATAGAATGCCCGCACTTGAGGCTATCAGCAGCACGGAGACCAGGACGATGGTCAGCCACGTCTGGCTGACCATGCGCAGCATCCCTTTCGTACGCTGGCTCATGGCTGAGGACAGCATCCGGTCGTGGTCGTGGATGGCGGCGCTGATTCTCTTCTCGCTTTCGTTCAGTTCCGCTCTGACAGACTTCTCGTGCTCGCTGAATGCGGCTTTCAGCATCTCGCCGGTAGTCTGCTGCTGCACTTTCGATTTCTGCTCTAAGTCCTTCGCCAGCGTTAAAAGACTGTTCATAGATGGCTCCCTTCAGTCGGATGTTTCGCCCCCCGTCCGGGTCGGCAATGCTGATGCTGCTTTTTGTGGTGCGAACCACCTCAAAACCTGCGCTTTCCAGCGCCTCAGTGACGTCCTGACGCGTTTTCAGCTCCCCGGACGAGGCTAAGGCCAGTAAACCCCGCGTAATCGCCTGAGCGGCTTCCTGCTTCGTTTCCGGCAGCGCGGACGGCGTGACCAGTGCCCGCCGGTTTTCCGGCGCGTTCGGGTCGTGCAGCCCCAGACTGCCGTTCACGATGGTCTGCCAGGCATCAATGCGAGGACGGTCGGCGCGGTCATAGTATGGCTGGAGCCGTTTGCCGGTCAGCAGCTCCGTGTTCGGGATCAGGAAGTTCAGCTCCAGCCGCCCCTTGTCCCGGTGCTCAACCCACAGCACGCTGTACTGGTCTTTATCGAGTCCGGGCATCAGAACCCGCTCGAAGCTCGCCATCAGCGTTTCACGCTGCCCGGGCGGTAAGTCCTGTTCGGCAAAGGACAGCACCCCGGAGGTGTACTTTTTGGCGTAGGGCGAGGCGTCGATAAGCTCCCGGACTTCCTCCGGCTTCCCCTGAAGAACGCTGGCACCGTCGCGCTGGCGGTCTTTCCCCAGCAGATAATCAACCGGGCCGGCACCGCCTCCGCGTCCCCGGGGATGAAACTTAACGATCATCGTCAGCCCCCTTTTCCAGTACGGCATGCCGCAGCCGCTCGAGTCCGGCATCGATGGCCATCAGCGCGGCGACGACCTGCACGCGGTCGAGACCGCTACTGCCACCGGCGTTAACCTGGCGGGCAATCTGGTTGAGGTTGTTCCCCATGCCGGCAAGCTGACGAAGCAGCGCCGGCGAGATCGAGGGAAGTTTGCCGGCCCGGGCGGGCTTCTCGTCCAGGCACGTCTGCCGCATCCAGGCCGCGAGCTGTTTACCGTCGCAGCGTTCCAGCAGACGGCGGTGCTCATCTTCTGTTACCCACATCGTGAGCATTTTGCTGCGTTTGTCTGCCAATCCGGCCTCCTGATAACGCCGGGACGGGCGGGAAATCTTTTCCCGGTCGGCGCGGTGTTGGGCAAGCCGCAGGCGCGTCAGTGGCATTTAGCGGGTTTCGGGGCGCAGCCCTGAACCAGTCACGTAGCGCTAGCGGAGTGTATACTGGCTTACTATGGTGGCACGACGGGAATCGGGATGAAATAGTCAGTCATGAAAACTGTGAGATGAGGCTCAGGTGCGTAAGAGGCTGATGCCTGTCCCGGTGGATATTCCGCTTCCTCGCTCACTGACTCGCTACGCTCGGTCGTTCGGCTGCGGCGAGCGGTACGGACTCACGGATAAAGACGTGGCGGGGAAATACGTGAATGCAGGAGGGGAAGAAAGGATGCGCCGCTGCCGGTTTTCCATAGGCTCCGCCCCCCTGACAAGCATCACAGAATCTGACGCTCAAATCAGTGGTGGCGAAACCCGATGCGGCTTAAAGATACCAGGCGTTTCCCCCTGATGGCTCCCTCGTGCTCCCCCGCATTCCTGCCTTTCGGTTTACCGGTGTCATTCCGCTGTTATGGCCGCGGTTTCTCATTCCACGCCTGACACTCAGTTCCGCGAAGGCAGTTCGCTCCAGGATTGACTGTATGCACGAACCCCCCGTTCAGTCCGACTGCTGCGCCTTATCCGGTAACTATCGTCTTGAGTCCAACCCGGAAAGACACGAAAAATCGCTACTGGCAGCAGCCATTAGTAACTGGAGGTATACGAGAGACAAATTAAGAGGTCTTGAAGTATGGGCCTGAGAGAGGCTACACTGAAAGAACAGTTTTGGTTTCTGCGGTCTCGTATACCCAGTTACCTGGTTAAGCAGTTCCCCAACTGACTTAACCTTCGATCAAACCACCTCCCCAGGTGGTTTTTTCGTTTTCAGAGCAAGAGATTACGACTGTAACGACAGGATCACAAGAAGATCATTTACTCAGAGAGACTAACTACCACTATGTTTGCCTATCAACATACTTAGGAAACATTACTTGAGTTAACGACTCCACCTTACTTTTAGTATCTCGCAATGAATCTTCCGACCGCCGTTGTGTTGAAGTTCTATTGCGCCACCGGGGTATAAATCACTTTCGTTTAACTCAATTAAAAGCTCGTTCTTGTGAGCATCCTCTAAATAAAGGTAATAACACCCACCATAAAGGTTCTGCGTATCTGGCACGGCAACAAAAGATTTCTTTCCGAACAGTAAAACAGCCTCTTTTTCTCCATGCTCTGTCAGCAATAATCGAAATTCTTGTCCATTCAATCCTCTTTTCGCATGAAAAAACGACCTATACTTAGATGGTTAGTGACCATATCCACTTTACCTTTAAGCAGGGAACCTATTATGAATAAAAAAACGCTGTTGGCGGCCATGATGGTCGCGTTGGTGACCTTTGCCGCTGCTGGATGTTCTTCAAACCAAGAAATAAAAACCACAGATGATCGCACTATCGTTACAGACGGCAAACCCAAAGTTGACAGTGATACGGGATTAGTATCCTACAAAGATGCCCATACAGGCCGAACCGAACAGATCAACCGTGACAAAATTACCAACATGAGTGAACTAGACAACTGATACGGATAAAAGGAGCTGGCTTTGAAAAAGATTTTTGTTTCAGTGTTCGCAGCGGCAGTTGCGCTTTCAGCCCTAACCGGCTGCACGCGCACAAGCTATGCCATCCACACCAACGACGGGCGTACAATTGTCAGCGACGGCAAGCCTACAGAATCAGACTCAGGCCTGCTGGGCTATAAAGACGCAAATGGTGTCAAACAGCAGATCAATAAAGCCGACGTTAAAGAAGTCTCTGAAATTCCGCATTGAGGCATCGCTCTCTCCGAAAAGGGCCGCTAATGCGGCCCTTTTCTTTATCTGCCCCAACAACAGGCAAAAAAAGCCCCCGCTGGGGGCCAAATACCTGCAGTGGCTGGATAGTACTGCATTCCTGATGAAGGAGACGAATAAGTATGGGCCGGATTTTTGCGTCTGCAGGCTCGGTCGCCACAATTTTTCCGTACCCGCCAGGCATCATGCTTTTACCATAACATCCCTTGCCCGCACCTCTCCGGACGGGTTCAGCGCGAATGCGGCGTCAGTCCTGCAAAACCGACAGTAAACCACCCCGCAAACCGTGCATTCTGCGCCTGATAAATCTCACCCGACTGCATAGCCATGCAGCCGGGTGAATGGCACCGGGTTTCGGCGCAGATCCTCAATGAAAGCCCCGTTTTATCCGGTTATCACAGCGACGTACCGTCATACTCCTGCTGACGCTGCGATCGTTCCAGCTCCAGCGCTTTCTGGTGCTGCGCTGCGCGCTCCTGCTCCCGGTGTGCCTCGATGTCGTTCAGCCTTACGACAACCGGCGCAGCTGCTCGCTTAAACTCAGCACCTGCGTGCTCAAGTCCGTGACGCGCTCGCTCAGCGCTGCGTTCTCCCGTTGCATAAGACCACACATCGTCCGCCATTCCGCGAAGGCGCTCTCCCACTCGTCCAGCCTTTTCGAGTAGTCCTGCTGTAGCTGCTCTAATGCGCTCAGCAACTGTTTTTCCAGTTCCGTCATGTGCTATTTCCCCGCCAGTATCATCCAGCTCGAATCCTCTCCGAACCGTCCCGCGTCCGGGTTCACCCTCACGCAGCGGCGTCGTTCCTCTCCGCAGGTCGTGAGCTGCACGCCGCTGTTCCTCTCGGACAGCATGGCCTGCGTGCTCTTCTGCTCCCGGATGGTCGTGTAATTGTCGAGTATCTGCTGCCCCTGCCACC
>NZ_PQTC01000055.1:0-6004 GCF_003850715.1 Enterobacter sp. 301B | reverse complement strand
ATGTTTGAACACCGGACGGCACAAAGCGAAGTGCAGCTTTATGAGAATGCAGCCGCCGAACGCATGATGTTCATTCATCGCAACTGGCGCGGTAAAGCCGAATCAGAGGAGGGATCCTGATGGAACCGGGACGATTCAGGCACCGGGTGAAAATTCTCACCTTCACAACCTCGCGTGATCCATCTGGCCAGCCGGTTGAATCGTGGAGAGGTGGCAGGCCGATTTCTGCCGAGGTGAAGGGGATCAGCGGCAGAGAGCAGCTGTCAGGCGGCGCGGAGACGGCGCAGGCAACTATTCGCGTCTGGATGCGCTTCAGGGCTGACCTGAACGCCTCTTCTCGTCTGGAAGTGCTAAGCGGGCCGTATAAAGGCCAGGTGCTAAATATCATCGGTCCTCCGGTAGCAAATTCGACCGGCACTCGCCTGGAAATTCTTTGCAAAACGGGAGCTGAAAAATGATTGAGACGAGCCTCGATTTTTCCGGGTTAAATGACATAGCAAAGGATCTGGAGGCGCTTAGCCGCGCTGAAAACAATAAGGTTCTTCGTGATGCCACGCGCGCCGGCGCGGAAGTGCTTAAGGAAGAAGTGATCGCACGTGCACCGGTACGCACCGGAAAACTGAAAAAAAACGTGGTGGTGGTGACCCAAAAAAGCCGCCGCCGCGGGGAGATTTCTTCCGGCGTCCATATTCGTGGCGTTAACCCGCGCACCGGCAACAGCGATAACACGATGAAGGCTAATAACCCGAGAAACGCCTTTTACTGGCGATTCGTTGAAATGGGAACTGCCAACATGCCGCCACATCCTTTCATTCGTCCCGCGTTTGACGTCCGACAGGAGCAGGCGACAGAGGTCGCGATCAGGCGCATGAACCAGGCCATCGATGAGGCATTAAGCAAATGACGGAAGACGATCTCTATCCTCTGCTGGAACCGCTGGCCGGAGGGCAGGTTTATCCCTACGTTGCACCGCTCGGCAGTGACGGGAAACCTTCAGTCTCACCGCCCTGGGTAATTTTCTCGATTATTACCGAGGCGGCCGCTGACGTTCTCTGCGGTCAGGCGGAATCCGCCGTTTCGGTGCAAGTCGATGTTTACTCCAGCACTATCACTGAAGCGCGTACGATCAGGAATATGGCGCTGGAAGCCCTGCAAACATTGAAGCCTGAGAACATTGTCAAAACGCCTGGTTATGAACCTGATCTGCATTTTCACCGGGCCACGCTCGAATTTCAGGTGATCGTTTAAGTTCATTCACCATCACAGACCGCTCCGGCGGTCTTTTTTTTATCTGGAGAAATCATGACCAGTAAGTATGAAGTTACAAAGGGGATGACCTTTGCCGTCTCCGACGCACCCGTAACCGCCGAGGATTTTAATGCCTCAGGTTTCCCGGGGGCTGGTGTTACCTGGCTGGAAGCGGCCTGTGCAACAAAGGAGATCACCTTCACGGGCGGTCAAAAAGGGGATATTGACGTAACTACGCTTTGCTCAACTGAACAAGAGCAAACCAACGGCCTCGCCGCGCCTGCTGAAATGAGCATTACCCGTAACTGGGTTGGCGATGAAGCAGCACAGGAGGCACTCCAGACCGCTTACGAAAATGACGAACTGCGTGCGCTTCGCGTGGTATTCCCGTCTGGTAATGGTTTCTACGTGCTGGTGGAGGTTCGTCAGAGCTCATGGTCTGCTGCAACCTCTTCCGTTGTTGGCGCGACTTATTCTCTGCGTGTACGTGGCAAACCTAAACGCATTTATGCGTCTGGTTCCTGAGCGGCTTCGGCCGCTTTTTTTATCCCTTCGACCAAGTAACAAGAGAAAAATGAAATGGCGCAAAAAACATCACAGAATTCACTACGCGACGTGGCGCTTACTGCATCAAAAGCCTATCGCACAAAAGACGGTATCACGGTCCCTGAGTGGGATGGCGCAAAGGTAACGCTGCGTGAACCGTCCGGCGATGCCTGGGTGAAATTCCGGGAGATCGTAAATCCGCAGCTCGCCGAAGGCGAAGAGGCCCCGACGCTGACGGAGGCGGAGAAGTTCCTGCGTAACAAAGAGGCGGATGTGGTTCTGTTTATTGACGTACTGCTGGATGAAAACGGCGAGCGCGTATTCAGTGACGAGGATCAGGAGCTGGTATCCAAAATTTATGGTCCTGTGCATGCGCGCCTGCTGGCTCAGGCTCTTGGCCTCGGAATGAGTCAGGAAGAAGCGGGAAAGCCGTAAAGCAGCCGCTGACCTTCTTCCTGATGTCGCTGGCGCTCCGGATGGGGCGCACTCTGCACGAGCTGCGCCAGACCATAACCGCCAGCGAGCTCAAAATGTGGATCGAGTTTGACCGCATAAGTCCTGTTGGGGACTGGCGTTCCGATGCACAGGCGGCGCAGATCTCCGTTGCAATGCTGAACTCTCAGGGCGGGAAATTCACCATACCTGACGTGATGCTGAAATGGGGTGAGCAGGAAGAAGGCTCTGAAGTCTCTGAACTTGAAGAATGGATGTCCAGTCTTTGACGCCCGCGGCTGCGGGCTTTTTTTATGGGTGAAATATGGCAACGCTGCGCGAGCTAATCATCAAAATTTCTGCGAACTCGTCTTCTTTTCAGTCTGAGATCGCCAGAGCGTCCCGTATGGGGACGGATTACTACCGCACTATGGAACAGGGCGGGAAAAAAGCAGCAGCGGCCACGCGAGAAACTCAGCGGTCTTTGGCTGACCTGAATTCTCAGCTCGCAACAGTACGTTCATCAGCGGCTGGGCTTGCCGGGGCATGGGCTGGCGCATTTGCCACGCATCAACTTGTTCAGTTTGCTGATACCTGGAACCAGCTGAATGGCCGCCTTCGCCTTGCGTCCTCTTCCAGTGAGGATTACGTGCAATCCCAGCGCGTGCTGATGGAGATTAGCCAGCGCACCGGAACATCCCTCGAGGCAAACAGCAACTTATACAGCAGAATTGCGCAGTCCCTGCGTGATGCCGGTTACGCTTCTGCTGACGTCGCAAAAGTTACGGAAACCGTAGCAACCTCGCTGAAGCTGTCTGGCGCCAGTACCGAAGAGGCGAGCTCTGTTATCACCCAGCTTAGCCAGGCGCTTGGCTCAGGCGTTTTGCGAGGCGAAGAATTTAACTCCATCATGGAGAACGGTGGCCGCCTGGCGAAACTGCTGGCTGATGGTCTGGGTACCACTGTTGGTGGCCTGCGAAATATGGCCAACAACGGCGAGCTGACGACCAACAAGATCGTCCCGCTGCTGACAAACGTAGAGATCCTGCGTAAAGAATTTGACACCTTGCCAGCATCCATCAGCGGATCTGCACAGAAAGTGCAAAATGCTTTTCTCGCCTGGGTTGGCGGGGCGAACGATGCCGTCGGCGCATCCTCCACGCTATCCGGCGTGCTGGATGGTCTGGCGAATAACATTGATGATGTGGCAAACACGGCAGGCATTCTCGTTGGCGTGGGTCTGGCTCGCTATTTTGGCAATATGGTCGGCAGCGTCGGCCAGTCAACCCGTGCAGTGCTCGCTAATACGGCCGCCGAGGTTGCGCTGGCTCAGGCTCAGGTCCGTGGCGCTCAGGTTAGCGTTGCTGCTGGCCGCCAGGCGGTTTACCGCGCTCAACAGGCGCGCGCAGCTGCGACAAGTATTGAGGCTCAGATAGTTGCCGAACGTAATCTTGCCGCAGCTCAGGCATCCCTGAACACAGCGCTTGCTGGCAGGGCTTCTGCCGTTAACAACCTCACCAATACAGCCTCGGTGATGTCACGGCTGGGTAGCGGAGTGTTGGGCATTCTCGGTGGCTGGCCTGGCGTTATTATCGGTGCCGGTGCTGCGATGTATGGCCTGTATCAGCATACCCAGCAGGTACACCGTGAGGCTGTGGGCTTTGCCAACAACCTTGACGAGATCAACACCAAACTCCAGCAGATGTCTGTGCTCGGCCTTCGCTCGACCGCCGCAGATGCGCGGACCTCTTTACAGGCGCAAAAGCAAGACCTGGCCGACCTCGACTCTCAGATCGCGAAGGTGAAAGACAGCCTCAAGGCGGTTGACCAAATCCAGCAGGATTATAACCGCCACCCTACGCTGACCTTGATCAATACTTTCATGGACCAGGCCGACATCACGGCCAAAAACATCGAACTTACCGATAAGCTGAACCAGCTGGAGTATCAGCGCGAACAGGCCGCTTCAAAAGTCGAACAAACGCAGAAGCTGGTAAACGATGCCAGCGACCTGGCAACGCAAAAGGCTATCGAACAGGCTGGCGCCGTCTCAATCCTGAAAGGTGCCTATGACCTGCTAAACCGCTCAATGTCAGCAACCGCAGGCGCTAAACCCCCGCAGTATGCCGGGCCAGTGGTCTCACTGGCTAATGCAACGCCTCAGCAGCAAACAGCACTGGAACGATCACGCCGCGAAAATGAGCTGGCCAGCTTAAGTGGATTAGAGAAACTTCATCAGCAGCACGTTTATGAAGCGGAAGATCTAAAGCTGACTGGAGCACTTTATACCCAGTACATCTACAACAAGGATCAGGCCGCCAAAAAGGATGCAGCAGCAGCCGAGGCAAAAAAAACCTCTACTGCCGCCTCAAGTGCTCAGAGTAAAGCTGAGCGCGCAGCAGCCAGCACCGCTGAGCAATATGCCCGCAAAATGGCCGATCTAAGCGTGGCTATCGATGTGCAACGCGTCAGGGCAACGGAAGGAGAAAAAGCGTCTGAGCTCTATGCAGCGTCGCATCAGGCAGGCACTAAATGGACCGATGAGCAGCGCAAGGCTATCCAGGCATCATCAGCAGAGCTGGCAAAATGGACGCAAAAAGCCGACGAGAACGTGCGCAAGCAGCGCGAACAAGCCGATGCCCTGAAGGATCTAACTGAAGCGGCCCGAAAGTTCAGGGATGAGGCGACACTGACAACCGAAACCGCAGGCATGAGTGATCGCCAGCGCAGCCGTTTCGACGAGACGCAACAGATCGAGCGTGTTTTTGCTAAAACGGACGGCGGCACTGAGGCCATCGCACAGCGGGCGGCTGCCCTCGATGACCTGGATAAGAAATACAAGGCTATAGCAGCAGCTGAAGCGGACTGGATGGCCGGAGTATCGCGCGGCTATGCGAACTGGTTCGATGAAATCAGCAATGTTTCCGGCACGGTTTCTGACGGGGTGAAAACCACACTCGACAGCGCGTTTAGTAATGTCACCTCAATGCTGGAAGGCAATAAGGTCAGCTGGAAATCCTGGGGTATCTCTGTTTTACAGATTATCGAAAAAGTCGCTCTGCAAATGGCAGTGGTCAGCGCGATGGGGGGTGGGTCTTCCGGTTCTGGCATTTTTGGCTCACTCATCGGCAGCGTAGGCAGCTTCTTCGGGGGCGGTGCGGGAGCATCAGCCAGCACCGGTACTGCGTTTTCCAGTTACGGTTCGAGTTTTCAGTTTAACGCTAAAGGCGCCGTTTATGACTCTCCATCTCTGAGCGCTTTCAGTAATGGGATCGTCAGAAACCCCACCATGTTCGCTTTCGCGAAAGGCGGGGCCGGAATCATGGGCGAGGCTGGGCCGGAGGCAATCATGCCGCTGACCCGCGCACCGGATGGTTCACTCGGTGTTCGTGCGGTCGGCGCTGGTGGTGGTCAGTCTGTATCTTCGGCGCCACAGGTTTATATCACCATCGATGGCAACGGAAACACTCAAACTCAGGCGACAACTGGATATGAGCAATTTGCGCGGGAAGTTGGTGCTGTTACAGATAAGCGTTACAGGGAACTGATAATGAGAGATTTAGCGCCAGGAGGCGCTATCTGGAATATGGCTAAAGGGGGGCGCTGATGGCTATCGAAACTTTCACATGGTGCCCACGAATTAACGCTGGGTGAATCGCCACGGATAATCTAGACACTTCCTAGCCGTTGATAATACTGGTTTTCATATTCTGTCGGTGACATCTGATCGCTGGAACCATGCCGACGCTTACTGTTATAAAACATTTCGATGTAATCA
>NZ_PQTC01000054.1:0-6110 GCF_003850715.1 Enterobacter sp. 301B | reverse complement strand
CTATGGCCCTGGTACGAGCGCTGAACAAAATGACGAAAGCAGGTATGCCTGAAAGCGTGCGTATTGCCTGAAAACACAACCCGCTACGGGGGAGACTTACCCGAAATCTGATTTATTCAACAAAGCCCCGATGATATTGCCATGTAAAAAAAGCCGGGAATTCCCGGCTTTTTAACGTCACTTAATTATAAACTAATTCCCACGTTGCCCAGCTGGTAATCGGCCCGCTGGTGGCGCTTTTCGGCGTTGGCGAAACATAGCCAACGTAATAGGTGAACAGGCCGCCGCTGACCGCGCTTTCCTGCAAACGCACCTGATTTTGCTGCGGGTCCGCCGGGACAATTTTATTACTCTTATCCAGCGTATTATTATCGTTAGTCGATAGGGCCAGATAAATATTCTGCGCTCCATCCGGCAAGGTATTGGCCAGATACCCGGCGTTTTCGTTACCGACCGCCGTCAGTAAAAAACCATCGACCCAGCGCACGCTGACCCGACGCACCTCATCCTGCGAGGCTGCCCCACCATCATGGCGCAGCTGGCAGTTTGACAGTGCCAGGGTAAACGGCTGCGGTTTCATAAACGCCCCGGCACCGCGATCGTGGACTTCCGCCAGGCTGACCGGCGCCAGCCAGACATTACCGCTGCCGGCATGCTGGCCGCCGTTTAGCGCGATGCTACAGGAAATATCCGTCACCCGCCCGGCAAAATCGACCCGTCCGCGATCGTAATTGGTCTCAAAACCCCACGCCGAGGGGGCGGCGAGGCTGCCGCAAAATAGCAGCCACGCGATAGTGTTTTTCGGCAATCCCTTCATTCCCCCTCCCGTATTAATCGTACGTCAGGTTAAAGATCATATGCGACTCCACCTCGCCGGTGCTGGTCGTCGGGCCATACTGATAAAAACGCGCGTGCAGCGGTATGGTGATGTAGCGGGTCTCCTGATTATTCAAGCGGACGACGGTGTATTTCTTATTAAACTGCAGCGGGGAGCCATCCTTCAGCACCTGGATGCCAATGCCTTTCGCCATCCCGCTGCCGGCTTTTTCATTCAGCAAGGCGCCCATGGTAGCGGTAGTGCTGGTGGCCAGGGTACCGGAGAACGAGGTGCTAATGTTGGCATATCCCGTTTCACTTAGGCCGCCGCTGCACTGCAGGTCGATATTAAAATCCTTCCCGCCGGCGGTGGTGCCGACCCCTTTCAGGTCGGTGCGCCGGATGGAACCCACATCGACATTCATATTTTTCCCGCTCAGCACTGAACAGGAGGGCGAGACCACGGTGATGGCGTTGGCGCTCAGATAGGTTTCGAGGATCGGGTTACTGCCGCTCTCCCAGTCGTAGGAGGTGTACTTACCCGCCGCCAGGGTGCCGCTGCCGGTGGTTGCCGCGGTTTTGATAATCTCCAGCGTAAAGCGCGACCCTTCGAGGGAATAGTTGGTGGTGTTATATACCTGGGACGAAAAGACGTCGGGATAGACGATATTTACCGTTGCGCCGCCGCGGCTGAAACGCATGCCGATTCCCGGCACGTTGGTGGAGTAGATTTTATTTCCAAGGTCCGTGGCCCCTGGCGACACGATCTTCGCCGCAAAGCGGTTGGTGCCGGAAGTACAGCGATAGCTTGCCCCGCCGGGAGCGCTCATCGTCCAGTCGCGGGTAAGGATCACCGAGCCCACCGGCAGATCCGAGGGCACCACCACCCTGCCCACCACCATGTCCAGCATCACCGTTGGCGATGAGAGACGCGTACAGGAGGCCCAGGACGAGGTGGTTCCCAGCGCCATTAAGACGATAAAAAGCGTTAGTAATTTCCTCAGCGACATACGCTATCCTTTGTTGTTTGCTGTCCCAGATCCACCGAACACTGCCCGCCGCTCCACTTCACAATCGCGCGTTTGGCGTTCGCATCGCTGATAAACATCATGCTGCCCTGGCCGACAACGCCGATCTCCTTGCCGTCGGGGGAGAAAATACTTGCCGCAAACGGCAACGGCTCGTGGTTCGCCTGGCGCGCCTGCAGGGTGAGGTTGTTCTGCACCTTAGTGCCGAACGCGACCTTAACCACGCTGCCTTCCCACGGCACAACCTGCGCCACGGTGCGATCGAAGGCCACGTCGTCATGGCTGCCTTTCGGGTCGATTTCCACGGCGTTAATCCGGTACGGGCGCAGATACGGCAGGATGGCGTAACCATTGCTGTCCACACGGGTGCCCGGCGATCCCGGAAGCATCGCCCCGGCCGCGTCTTTGGCTTCAATCAGGGCCATCGTCGAGCCGCTTTCCGGTGAGAGCACCACGCCGCCGCTGTGGGCGATCATCGTCCCGCTGGCGCCAATGCCGCTCTGACGATAGCCTTCGCCCTGGCTGTAGCTGCCGTTGAGGGTGGTCCATGGCGTACGGTAGCTGCCGTTGAGCGCCACATCATGCTGACCGCCGGTGGCGGTGGTGGTCGACACGCCGTAGTTAAGGTTGTTTTCACTGTCCAGCGAACCGTTGATACCAATCTGCGAGCTGGCAAAGCGCGAGTTATTGAACGAGGTGTTCGACGTCAGGTTGGCGGTGCGGTTATCGCCAAACCACAGCGGGTAGCTGAAGTTGAGTGAAATACGATCGTCGCGACGATGACCGGAGCTGTCTGGCGTATAGACGCGCTGCGCGCTCGCCGACCAGGAGAGACGACCAAATGAATTGTTGTAGCTGACCTGATACTGCTTCTCGGTCCCGGAGCGGTTCCAGTAATCGGAGATACGGCCGCTGAGATAAAACCCGCCCCAGCCGTCCGGCAGGTTCTGGTTCACCGTGAAGGTCATGCCGTTTTTTTGCCGCCACAGGGTGTAGTTGCTGCGACTATTTTTTTCCTGATCGACGGCGTACAGCGCGTCGTTGAGGTTGTAATAACCTTTCGTCGAGTAGCGATACGCCGCCAACACGATGCTGGTCTGGGTATCGGTAAACATGCGGTTAAAGGTCGCGCGATAGCTCTGACCCGAGTCATCATGGGCATCGCTCTTCAACCGCGAATGGGTGACGTCAAAAGAGAGCGCGCCGATGCCGGTGTTCATCCCTGTCCCCACCAGGAAGGCCTGATAGTCGTCAAAACCGGTGACCCCGGTGTAGCCGGTCAACAGATTGTTGATCCCGTGCTGCCAGGTCGCCTGATAGAGCATCGGCTTGTTGCGCAGCGCGCTGTCGTCCACTTTACCGGCGGAGAGCGCGTAGCGGGTCATTCCCGGACGCAGCAGCTGGGCGACGGAAGCGTAAGGCACGCTAAACACTTCTACCGAGCCATCCGCTTCTTTCACCGAGACCTCAAGATCGCTGCCATAGCCGGAAGGATAGACATCCTGCAGGGTAAACGGTCCGGGCGGAACGGTGGTCTGATAGATAATATTGCTGCCCTGGCGCACGGTGACGAGGGCGTTGCTCTGCGCCACGCCGCGAATTTCCGGAGCATACGAGCGCATGCCGTCCGGGAACATATTGTCATCGGTGGAAAGATTAACCCCGCGCAGACCGATAGTGTCGAAAAATTCACCATTGGTGAAAATCTGCCCGCCGCTGACGATGGAGTTGAGCTGTGGGATAGGGCGCTGGAGATAGGTCTGGTTGCTGTTCCAGTGCGCTTTACCCTGCTGCTGCTGCCAGTTCAGGTTGCCGATGTGCTTCAGCAGCCAGCCGTCCCACGACAGACCGGCGTTGACGCCCAGATAGGCGCTGCTGTTATCCGACCCGCCTACCGAAGAGGTATGGCTGTTCCAGGCGTTCGCCATCCAGCCAAGATTGAGCGCGGTAATACCTTTGTCCCAGAACTCCGGGCTGACATAGTTTTTCAGGCGTTGATCTTCATAGATCTGCGGTACCGAAATGTTCAACCGCAGGGAGGACTGGACCAGGTTGTCTTTGACGTTTTCTTCGTTGCGCCAGGATTTGAGGCTACCGCAGTAGCCCTCCTGCTCGCTCAGCTGCGGATTGAGCTTTTCCGCCGCGATGCCATATTGGGCCAGCATCGCTTTGGTGTAGCAGACGCCCAGCCGACCATCTTTATCGCGCGCGATGCGTAAATCGTAGCGCCCTTTCCACTCGTCGTTGGTGTAGACGTCAAGGGAGTAAGTGCCTTCGGTAATCGCGCTGGTCGAAAAGCGCGACAGATCGACCTTTTCGCGACTGCCGACAATAAAGCCGTCGTTAAACTGATATACCGTTCCCGGGTTTTCCTGTCCGCTGGAAAATGGCGGAAAGCAGCACAGCGCGATGGCGATCGCGGTGCTTAATCTTCCCGGGCAGAATGACCTCTGCTTCATTAGCTTTTCCCTTATTTAACGGCCACTTTCACTGCGACATCGGCGCCATAGTCATTAATGTTGTTAACGGTCAGGGTTTCGCCGCGGTTGACGGCGGAGGAGAGCGCCACCGTCTGGCTGGACTGCGGCGCCAGCATCACGGTTTTACTGTTCAGGGCTTTACCGCCGTCGCGGGAAATACGGCTGACGGTAATGTAGAACGGCGTCGGGTTGTTGATGGCGAGACTACTGCCGCTGGCGGTCAGGGTCAGCTTCTCGGCCGCCGCATCGCGGTTGCCCAGTCCGGCAGGACGATAAATAAATTTAAAGCGCGAACGGATCGCCAGCTGCAGCACGTTCTGGCCTTCATTTTTCTGATTGGCCACCACCGGCGGAATTTCCAGCAGATTCAGCCACCACAGCGTCTCTTTATCTTTCGCCAGACCGGCGCTGCTACCGAGCTTAATACGCAGCGTCTGGCCGCTCTTGGCGTCAACGCGCGAAATCGGCGGGGTGATAATAAACGGGGTGGTAATGGTATCCGGTGTGGCATCGGCATCGCCGTTATCCAGCCAGGCCTGCGCCAGCGCCGGACGGTCGGCGTTATTTGAAAGCTGTACCGTTATTTCTTTTTCATTTCCTGGATAAATAAAGCGGGTACCGTTAACAATAATATTGTTGGCATGGGCCGCAAAACTAAAAATGAAACAGAAAAAAAGGGCAATACGCTTCATGCTGACCTCAGAATAAAAATACAAGCGGCGGACATTGCCGCTTTATTATTGTTATTAACTGCCCCATCGCGGGGCAGTTTTATTTTCTGACGGAATTACTGGTAAGTAATTTCGTAAGTCGCGTAGCTGTTAACCACACCGGTGGTTACCGTGGTCGGCGCGCTGGTGGCGTAGCCTACGTAGTAGGTGAAACGCGCGCCATCAGCTACAGCGGAAGCGTCGCCTTTCGCTTTCGGCTGAGTGCTGTCACCCGGGATGATTTTGTTGGTCAGCGCGGTAGCGTTGTCAGTAGACAGCACCAGCTGGATGTTCTGAGCACCGGAAGCTTCGGTGTTCGCCAGGTAGCCCTGTTGTTTGCTGGTTGCGCCAGCCAGCAGGTTACCGCCGGTCCAGTTCACGCCCAGTTTGCTTACGTCATCCTGTTTAGTGCCATCAGCAGCCTGGCAGTTAGAGACGTCAATGGTGAAAGATTTCGGTTTCAGGTAAGTATCCGCTGCTGCCGCTTTAACTTCAGTCAGGGTTACCGGAGACAGGTAAACGTTCGCATCGCTGCCCTGGCCGTTAACGGAAACAGTACAGGATACATCGGTAACTTTACCGAAGAAATTAACCTGGCCGCCGCCAACAGTGGTATCAGCTGCATGGGCAGCAGTCATGCCAAAAAACGCGGTTGCCATTGCTGCAGAAAGAAGAACCTTTTTCATTGCCATTTCCTTGTCAGAGTGAATTACGAATCAATGAGCACACTGTGAATTCGCATAGAACCAGAAACATCAGGCGATGCTGATTTATGCCACTGTTAACGAAAAAGACTTTAGTAGATTGGCCCCTATATTTCCATACACTTTTTATCACTTAACCCATGACTGGTTCGTCGCCGCAGATATCCCAGTGCACTATGCGGATGCCATTCGTTATAATGTTCAAAGGCTTCCGCAAGGTTTTTTACCGCTGTTAACCCGTCAGGGGCTTTGTTAATGGAATGGTCGCCTCCCATCTCTTGTGCCACAGTGGGACGATAAATCGTCACTCATTGAACGGAGCGCTGCTATCATGAACGTTAAAACTATTGGAATCGATTTGGCAAAAAACGT
>NZ_PQTC01000053.1:0-7323 GCF_003850715.1 Enterobacter sp. 301B | reverse complement strand
TTTGTCATTTGCCTCTATACCATATTACTAATAGTAAAAGCTATCGTTGCACGATTTGAATATAAAGAAAATATGTTAAAATATAAATCTGAAAAATGAAGAATTCTATTTTTCACTGTTAATAGCATCCGATATCATAAATAATAATGGTGAAAAAAACAATGAAACCGCTACATAGGTAGTGATGACTTTTTCTTTTAAACCGGACAATTCGAAATACCTCATCGAGAAAGTGTCCGATAAGTTTAAATAAATTAAGGATGCTAAAATTGAGGCGATATAAATTATCACAATATACGTCATTATTTTTTTATTCATAAAACCCTCCTACAATTAATATATATTAACTAACATCCTTTTATGTTTTGTCAACTCAAGCAAGAGCTAACCAAAGGAAGCGGAGCTTCTTTTGGTCGCCTTGCTTTTCCTGCCCTTTGGTTGTAAAAGACTGACTATACAAAAGCCTACAAGTAATGTTATTTTAATCCACAGTACTAAGCATATAACGAAAGAGGTGACAAATATAATGAAAATCAGAGCAGCAAATGGTTCATATTCCCCATCGAACTTTTATATGCATATCGAATCCAACGAACAAATTGAGGAGTGTGTTCGGAATAACGAACAAACATTTGTTCATGAATATATACATTTTTTACAGGATCTAATCCTCCCATATTCCATACGAAACACACTAACCTCAAAAAGACGATTTCTTAGTGTCCTCCTTCATGCAAATAAAGTAAAAAAAATTATACGACCATTTTCTGAGTGGGATGACGATACCCAACTGACTGACAGACAATTCTCTTCAACATGGGGATGCGACGATTTCATCGATGAAAATGTTAAAATCAAATCTTTAAAGAATGAATTTTTCACAATTGATACTGGTGCTAGGGTTTTTAAATATATCTTAGTCTTAGAAAACAACTCGGAATACCATGTTGGGGCAAGAGATTTCCTTGAATATATTGCACATAAAATTGAAACTAAGCACTGGGAAACTTCTCATCCTCACTTTCCATATATGACTGTTGATTCGCTATTTGATTTTTTAGGCTTTGATTATGTTGCTGATGAAGTTAGAGTATGTTTCGTTGAATATTGTCTATATAATGACAACCCATTAAATATGTTTTTCAATATTATTGAAGAATTAAAAATCAATAATATGATTTCTGTTCTTGATACTTTCGATTCATGTAGTCACTACCTCATTAATCGCCCATGGGAAGCAAAGGGAGGCTTTAATGAAACTATATTTACCAAAACTCAGAGAAGACTATTTGATTTCAAAGAATCATTATCATTAACTTATTCTGGAAACAATTTCCCCAACATCCAAAGATGGATACAACTTGTTATTGATTTTGCAAAATCCGAATTATCTAATAAATTTATATTTGCCGAACTTTTCAGGTTAAATGGTGATGATTTTTTCATAAAAATAAACGGTTTCATTCAAGAAATAGGTATCCCCCTTGTTATGAATAATAATGGGGAATGTATTTCCTTACTTCCAGAAGACTTTGACCAGAATGAATTTATGCAACTTCTAACAGTTCTCGCCCTTATGATTTATGTCTCAGGCAGTGACAGAAATTGCGCACTGATAGATTTATGTAGAGTTTCAAATCCTAATGTCACTAATAGTCTCTGCACAACAAACCCTATATTAAGAGCTCATGATGATGAGTTGTGTCCTTTTGGACTACTCATAAAGAACTATGGTCTACATAAAATTGATTGGGAATATCATTCTTAATACATATTTATAAGTATTATATTAAATATTGCTCCTGCAAATATTGACTTATTTCAGGAGCATGTATAATA
Organism: Enterobacter sp. 301B; assembly: GCF_003850715.1. Classification (NCBI taxonomy): domain Bacteria; kingdom Pseudomonadati; phylum Pseudomonadota; class Gammaproteobacteria; order Enterobacterales; family Enterobacteriaceae; genus Enterobacter; species Enterobacter sp. 301B. Next base: position 5,484 of record NZ_PQTC01000053.1, on the reverse strand, counting down.
GTTAAAGACATCAACATTAAAAAAGGAGTTTATATGGAAATAAACCCATCAATGCCTCGCATTTCAAAAAGCATCGCACCTTTAATAAAGCAATCTTCAAATCTGCAAGAATTAATACCGCAAACTCTCAGAACTCATTGTGTCAGCGTTCGTCTGAATAACGCAGAACTTCAACACCTCAATACGAAACGCGGTTCTACGAGTAAAGGCGAATGGTTACGTATGGCTTTGTTACAGAAGCTGCCAACAATTGTGCCTCCTGTAAACATCGATACATGGAAAACTTTGGGTGAGATCAATCAGAAGTTAAACCGTATTGCTCTCCATATCGACAGTAAGAGTAAAGATAGCCAGCTTACTCACACCGAGCTTTTCGCTGTGAAGCGACAACTGAAAGAGCTTCGTCACAGCTTGTTAAGAACAGATTTTTGGAGTACCGCTCGTGAAGGGTATGCGGAAGATCAAGAGGGGTAAGAGCTTCGCAGGTGTTGTTCAATATGCATTGAAGCTGGGAGCACACCACAAAAGTGATCCAGTCGTCATTGGCGGGAACATGTTAGGTGATTCAGCCCTTGAACTGGTCGCTGAATTCGACAGCACCAAGCATCTTCGCCAGGATGTCGCAAAACCCGTTTGGCACAACTCTCTACGATTGCCTGACGGAGAAGCATTATCGAATGACCAATGGGTAAACATAGCTGACGGCTACATGAAGATGATGGGGTTCAGTGATACCCATCTCCGTTGCTATGTCTTACATGACGACGAAGGTCAGCACATACACATTATCGCAAGCAGAATCGACATGGCCGGTGGAAAGCTTTACTTAGGTAGGAATGAAAACCTCATCAGCACCCGGATTATCAGTGAACTTGAAATCGCTCATAACCTGACAATTACCAAGACAGCTTCTGCGATTACACCAAGGCAACCGAAGCGAAAAAGAATCTCTCGCAACGAACAAATGCTATCGGCCCGGACTGGTGTTCCCTCCCCTAAGGAAGCTCTCCAACAGATACTTGATAAAAGTTTGGCAGATACACCTGACCTTTTAACTTTGATCAAGAGGCTGGAAGAGGCAGAAGTCGGCTGGACGGCTAACATTGCCTCTACCGGTAAGATGAACGGCTTCTCATTCGAATACCGCGATATAGCTTTCAAGGCTTCACAGTTAGGCAAGGGTTACTCTTGGGCAAATCTTCAAAAGCAACTTAACTACAACCCCGACCACTTAGAATTTCTGCTAAAGGGTATACAGACGAAGGAAGCTCTTCCTGCTCCTGCTCCTGCTCCTGCTCCTGCTCCTGCTCCTGCTCCTGCTCCTGCTCCTGCTCCTGCTCCTGCTCCTGCTCCTGCTCCTGCTCCTGCTCCTGCAATAGTTTTGAAAACCGCTGAGAGAAAGGAAAGTATCGGTAAAAAAATTGCAGAACTGGAACTACGGCTCAGAGAAGACAAACGGAACGAAATCGTAGAAAAGATCCTTCAAAAGAATGCAGCCAAACAGCAAAAGCATCTCAGGCTCACCGGCTGGATTCCCTTTTTACAACGGCTCATAGAGCTTCTCAGAAAATATGGAAAGAGCATCCTCCACAAGGTTCCTACAAACTTCTCAGAAGTCTATTCAACACATCATCTGAAACCTACAAGAAAAATTCGTTTATAGACAGCTAGTTGTAAACACCTTTCGTAACCTAACTCAATTGCTTAGTAATAAATTTGTGTTTAGTCAAGAAAATAATGATCGTTATTACAGATCGATAATCTAGTTATGATAGACAATAGCTATCAAGTAACAATCATCGATCGGTACAAGCAATTTTACTAAAGCGAGTCGGTCATCGAGAATCTCTGTAAACGCACCATTTAATCTTCCAGATTGGGATAGCTATGGAAAACGAAACAATAAAGTGCCCGTTCTGCTTTACACAAAGTCCTCATGGTGTGCGGATTTGCAAAGGCTGTCATGCAAAGGTCGCTTACGGTGAAAGCCCGCTCAGTGTGGCATTCCTGTTTCAATTCGTGGCATTTGGTCTCGCGTGGTTAGCATTTTCGTGGACCGGCAGCACTCTTGTATCAGTCATTACGTTTTTCGTAAGCATCATTATTCTTATCTATAAAATCAAAAGAATGTATGCAGACAGAGTTGTTTTTATACGGTGAAATTAATTTCACACAACCGCAAACATAAAATGAGAAAGTAAATGAACCGATTTATAACGTCCTCTTTTTTTATTATTGTCTTCCTGCTTTCTGGCTGTTCAACATCAGGGAACCAGAACCTTAAAAACGAAACACCACAAAGCCTCCAGTCAAAGATCATTAAAAACAAAACAACTAAGACGGAATTACTCACTAAGTTAGGTGAGCCTGATACAAGAACCACACTCGATGACGGAAATGAGCAATGGAAATATTTCATGTCTAACAATCAGTTCAATGCAACGACTTTCATTCCTGTTGTGGGGCTGTTTACTGGCGGTTCCCAAACTCAGTCTAAAACTCTTGAAATCGACTTCAAGGGAGAGACTGTAAGTAAATGGACTTTTTCCTCTGACAATAACAACACCAAAACTGGCATTCTTAATTAATTGTTTTTTGGATAAGAAAATGAAAATATACTCAATTATCACAGTTATCATTACCACCTTCCTTCTAACCGCATGTAACAATGAACCATCGCAAGACGATATATACAATGTTTTCAAAAGTGTTGTAGATAGAACAAATACAAGTATGAAAGCTCTTGATTCAAGAGTTACAGAAAAAGATCTTTTAAGAATCGATTACGTGAAGAAAGTTAGTTGCACAGAAGAAGCAAACAATGTTTATAACTGCATTGTCGATGCCTCTATTAGTAATATGAAACAAACAAAACCAGTAAAACTAATCAAATCTGATGGTGTCTGGAAAGAAGTTCAGTAGTAGCCTATATCAAGAAGTCTTTTAGCCCCTGCTTAGGGGCTTTTTATTGCCTATAACCTGACGGTTCTTACGCGAACTTCATGGGTTAACTCTTTCTCAATTACTTTCATTTCATATTGTGCTCTGACAGTAGCATAGATTTCCTCTGCTTTTTCTTGATTGTTATCTATGTAATTAACAAGCGAGTTTAGTTCCCTAATAACTCCTTCTTTGTTATTTAATCGTTGTAGAAGATTGCTTGTCAGACTTTTGTATACCGAGCTAAACATAGTCATTATGTTATCAATATTACGATTGGATTTGGAATAAATCCTTTTAGGGTAAAAATATTTTAAATGGTATCCCACAAAAATTAAGTAAAGTTGATATGAGAAACTTTTATCTCCGGGCTGGTACCGTTTTGAGATATATTTATCAATTATAATGATAAGTTGCTCTTCCAGAGTAAACTCTGAATTGATGATGTTTTTGTCCATAAAATGCATCCTTGCATAATTGAAATAGTCATCCTGACCATATATTTATATTTATCGTATTTATTTAACTTGTCAATAGGTGTAACCTATCAACTATTATTTTTTATTAAATGGTCTATTCAATTGTTCCATAGTGAGACCATGTCTATAAGCATTATACTGCCAATAGCTAAACTGCTCTTTGTATCTATTGTTCTGTTTTTTTAACATTTCATTTTCGGCTTTAAGATTTATTATTTGTTGTGCCGCAATCGTTAAGTTAGCTGGCTTTTTAAGGCCAGATTTTTTCAAATTAGACAAATTTTTCTTTGTTCTATATGCTTCAACAACTTCATCATGAGCACTTAGAGATTGCCTTGTGATAGTTCTGTTTAGATTCTTATAAACTGATTCACATAAATCGCTCCATGTGATTTTACCGTCCCAAGTCAGTATAATGTGTTTAATTGCCTTTATTTCACTCCTGTTTAAATGTTTTGCCATATGCATCTCCTGTTTCAATTATTCAATAGTTTATTAATTCTTTCCAAATTTTTTTTGTGGTGTTGCAACCATTTGTCTGCACCATAATCACCATTTTCATAAGCGATCTGAGTTATTCTCTTTAATTGCATTACTTTCTCTCGGACAGATTGCAGTCTAATTCTATCTACTGAGTTAATGTCCGGTGTTTCATTATCACATTCAATAAGATGATTAATTTTTGCACAAGGCTTGATTAAATAGTTATGTACACAGTAACCAAATTCAGTTAAGTGTATTGCACCTTGATTAAGGTTATCAAAATCAATTGTCAATTCATTTGTGGGTATTGACTCCCTTTGACAGTAATTACTCCTATTCAATTTAATAGCTTTGATTTTATCTAACATATCTTCTTCCGACACATGGTTATAAACTCTGTTCTGATTCGCATTGATACGACCAGACCATTTAGCTATATCCAGTTCAGACATTTCACCATAATGGGCTATTGTGTTTAAAAGGTGCCGTGGCTGGTGTGAGCGAATAAGTAGTGGTTTACCTTCATCATCATAATATCCATATCGGGAAAATATATTTTTATAATTCATCTCATAGCTTTTTTTTCTTTGTATGTCACTGAAAAAGAAACTTTTAGTAGGTTTGTAAAATGTGAAAATTGAAGTCATTCTTGATAAAGAAAATTGATCAGTATTGAGCAAGCATAAAGCATTACTAAATTTTATGGATTTTTCTTTATCATACCATGGAAAATCTCTGCTAAAATTAGAACTAATAATTTCCCACAAATTACTCAATGAATAGTTGTAATCATTGTGGTTTAAGAAACTTTTCCCACCATCCAAACTCGTTCTTTTAATTTTTAAAACACATGATTTATGATCAAATAAATTATACCCCAGTGCATGGCAAACTTGTACAACGGTCAATTTAGCTTTTTCATCAACTGTTGGGCAAAGCTCATGTCGGTAAAATTTATCCGGGTACTTTTCGCACCAGTGAGCAAGTGCTCTTGCATTTTGTGATAAGGAAAGTAATCTTCTAATCGCTTTCTTCGCAACTGGTATCATAACCTGTGGAATCCACTTGATATTAGGCCCATACCCCTTAACCGAATAGAATCTCAGACCATATCTTTCGATACCCTTCTCATCTTTTTGTGTAATCTCACAATCAGCAGGTAAGGCTAAAATCTCAGAAATTCTGCTCGGACAACAAAGCAGAAGTGCAAATACTGAACTGGTGAATTTATCCCTTGGACTCAGTAGCTCATCATTTTTTGAAAAAATATCAGCAATGGCAAGTAATGCTGATTCATCTGGTAACTTATCGTTTCTGTGATAGTCCTCAATCTCAGGAAGATAGTTGTTTTTGACCTTCTGCTTCACATGGTTTTTCCAGGATATGTATCCTGATTTCACAAGGTTATGTTCACATAGAAATTTTGATAATTTTTCAAGCTGTATCCGGCTTTGTTGAATAAATCGAACTTTTGCTGAGTTGAAGGATCAGATCACGCATCTTCCCGACAACGCAGACCGTTCCGTGGCAAAGCAAAAGTTCAAAATCACCAACTGGCCCACCTACAATAAAGCCCTCATCA